>CALGNN010000106.1 GCA_937961455.1 uncultured Saprospiraceae bacterium | reverse complement strand
CCTTGAAGGCAGTCTTATCGGGTGAGCAATATTTGCAAAAAGATATTCAACGAAAGCTTCTCAATAGGAGTATTGGCATTACAAAGTCTAGAGATTTACTTCAGCCAAAGCTTACCCGACGCGAAAAAGAGGTCTTGAATGAGATAGCTGATGAAATGACTACTCAACAAATTGCAGACAAATTATTCATCAGTCCTAAAACCGTAGAGTCGCATAGAATGAATCTCATTTCGAAGTTGGGCGTAAAGAATAGTGTAGGATTGGTAAAATTAGCGATGGAAAGGGATTTGTTAGGTAACTGAGCGATTCAGCGAAGCTGATTTTAACTGACAAGTTAAAAAGCGAAGGAACCGCGTATGCGGATTGGGCGGCAAAAGCGATTCAGCAAAGCTGATTTAACCGACAGGTTAGAAAGCGAAGTAACCGCGTATGCGGATTGGGCGGCAAAAAGCGATTCATTTCTAAAAAAATTTTTAGGATTAAAATTGAATCTTTATCAATAGAATATTACATTTGCGTTCCACATTTTTAAGAAGATGTGAACAATTGAAATGAGCCGAACAATTTGGCTACTATCTCGATTAAAAAATATAACCATGGTCTGGTAGTTCAGCTGGTTATGATGAAAGAGCGGTCTTGATTGAAATGAAAGATTAAAAGTCCTAAATGGACTTTTAAAGCGAGCGAACCGAAACATCAGTTTCGGCTTCAACTAAGTCCAGATAAAAGAACTGCAATCAAAGGTTTGCAGTTCAATTGTAGCAGGTATTCGGCTTTAAAGCATAGCTTGCATACAAGAAAAAACTAAAAATAAATATAACCATGGTCTGGTAGTTCAGCTGGTTAGAATACCTGCCTGTCACGCAGGGGGTCGCGGGTTCGAGTCCCGTCCAGACCGCAAAGCTCAACAGAAATGTTGGGCTTTTTTTGTTTAAAGGGAAGAATCGCCAACATATCGGGAAATCTTTCCTTGATTGCCCTCCTACTTCGCTTCATATTTGTAGTAAAAATATTATAAACATGAAAGCGATACAATCAAACAAAGAATTCAACGATCTAGTGACTGCAGGAAAACCATTCGTAGTAGACTTTTACGCAGACTGGTGTGGACCATGTCAAACTTTACTTCCAACAGTTGAAAAACTCGCTGAAGAATACAAAGATGACGTGAACATCGTCAAAGTAAACATCGATCAACAGAGAGCCATAGCTCAAAAATTTAATGTAAAGAGTATTCCAACACTGTTTTTTCTAGAGGGGAATAAGATCAAAGACAGTCTTAATGGACTAACATCTGAACATGTCTTAAGAAAAAAGATTGATGCATTAATTAACTAGTTAAAAGAAAGGCGACCTTTACCATTGATATTCTAAGGGTCGCCTTTATCAAACTTAAACAACATGAATAAGCAAATCACCATGAGTACCATTGATTATAAGTCCTACTTTGACAAAGCCATTAGCTACCAAGAGTATTTGCAAAACTTTCAAGACGAAATGGCCCTAGGTGATCAAAGTAACTTTGCCCAATATTTACCTCAAAACTGGCAAAGGCAATCTCGTCTCGATAGAAAATTTAAATTGAGAGAGGATCTAAAAGATGCCATTAAGCAATTAAGTAAAAATCAACACTGGTTAGTTATCACGGAACATTGGTGTGGCGATGCTTCTCAAATAAACCCGATCATAAACAAGCTAGCAGAAGAGAGCGCGGGTAAAGTCCATTTGAGATTTATCTATAGAGATGAGGATACCACTCTAATCGACCAACACCTTACCGATGGTCGCAGTCGGTCTATTCCAATCTTACTCCAATTTGACGAAGGTTTTAATCTCTTGAATAGTTACGGACCACGTCCAGAAGAAGCACAGAAATTGGTAATGTCATTACTAGCAAAGGGAGAAGACTACAACATTCCTGTTCATACTTGGTATGCAAAAGATAAGCAACAATCATTGCAGTCTGATTTACTAAAACTCCTGAGTTAGATATTTGATTTGAGGGTGTGCTGTTGTACTGAACACAAGTATTTCGAGCTAACAAGTCTTAAATTCACTTTTCTTGCGAACAAAATTCTTATTCTTTGCTTAGGCATTATGGATGAGTCAGTTAATTAGATTTATCCAAGCGAAGGGCTCAAAAAATGAAATTGATAAGATTCGTCGACAAGATTAGTTCTATTGGTGTATCCGATGAACTGGCATTCTTAGATGCCACCAAGGTTCGCACACTTAATCAGCAAGCCATTATTGTTATTGCTATGTGTATCTATTTTGGCATTATTGCAATTGGCAATTCTGATTTTTTTGTCCCTTTATTAGCATTAGTTGCCACAGGCATAATTGTGTTTTTAAATTATATCCACAAATGGCAATTAGCTGCTTTCTATTGGACCTTTATCTATCCTTTTTTAGTGGTAACCTGCTCCTACTTTTATGGTGAAGCCTTGAGAATGGATTACGTCTACACGCATTTTCTACTTTCAGTTTTGTTTTTCTTGCATGATTCGAAACTGAAGTATTTTGCCATTGTTGTCATATTTATTGCATTTCTTTTAAGCCTTTACCTAATGAACAATACGGTTGCTCCTTATGCTCAAGACGTATTTTGGTTTGACAAAATTATCATGTTTGCCGTATCCATTTTATGTACAAGCAATATCATCATTGCACTGCTCAAAGGGTTTAATAGATATTATGAAGAAAATGTCAAAAAGCAATTGACTTTGGAAAAACTCAATAAAGACCTATCAGAAAAAGCATCATCATTAGAAAAGATCAATATTCATCTGCAGAAGCAAGTACACATGGCCTCTCATGATCTTAAAACTCCACTGCGCTCTATATCTGGATTTACCAGTTTATTGCAAAAAGAATCTTCTAAAGAAAATGGCAATTACAGCCAAGATAAAATTGATGAGTATCAACAGCACATCCAAGAAAACGTCTCGACCATGAAAGAGATTATTGAAGAGTATATGGAAAATTCCAAAGAGGGTGTAATTAGAAAATAGTACCCAATAATTATCCTGCGATCATATGACCACCATCAGCAGTATAAACACCTCCTGTACAAAAGCTTGAAGCATCTGAGGCCAAGAATAAAGCCAAACCTGCTAATTCATCTGGTTCTGCAATTCTTCTTGCCGGCAAATGATTTTCATACTGCTTGAGCATCGCATCATTCTCCCAAAGTGCTTGACTGAATTTGGTCTTTATCAAACCCGGGCAAATGGCATTCACTCTTATACCATACTTACTCCACTCCTTCGCCTGAGATTTTGCTAACATGATCAAGGCGGCCTTGCTAATACTATAGACACCCAAACCTAATGATGGACGCATACCTTCGACAGAAGCTATATGAATAATTGAGCCTGAGCCTTGCTCTTTCATAATTGGAAAACAGAGATTGCTAAGGATCAAACATGACTTAACATTCACATCCATTACCTTATCAAATAATGCTTCATCAGCTCTGGCTATTCCTGCATGAACTGGATTAATAGCTGCATTATTAATCAAGATATCAACGCGCCCATAGATACGCACGGTTTCATTTATCAAATGTTGTCGTGCTTGTTCCTCACCTACATGACAAGCAATTGCTGTAGCTTCAAATCCCTTCGATTTTATTGCTGCAACAACTTCGTCAACTGATTCTTGCTTTCTAGAGCTGACGATTACCTTAGCTCCACTAGCTGCAAGCTGTTGTGCCATACTGGCCCCAATACCTTTCGATGCTCCTGTGACAATGGCTACTTTATCTTTAACATTGATATTCATACTTTATAAATTATTGACGAACAATTTTTGACTTGACCGATTAGTAAGAGTAAAGGTAGTTTTTAAGGGAGAAAAAAAAATTAGAATTTTTTCCTTAAAAAAAAGCTCAGGATTAATTTACAGTTAAATAATTTTCTTACTTTCGTTTCATTAATCCTTCCCCCCCTCCGAACATATCACAATACCTGAGGTATTACTACCATTGTTGGAAAAGAAAATAGTAAATGAAGCATTGTCTCATCGCGTTCGCATGCATGTGCTACTCCTTTGTGAGTGGCCAAACTCCTGATGTTCAGTTAATCGAAAAGAAGGGTATGACTGAGGTTATATTTTTCGCTAAGAATAATACGGACAAAGATCAAATTCTCAATTTCTCTATCACTGGTGACGGTTTCCATGGCGCAGGTCAAGGACAAAACAAAATCAATGAGGTAATCGCAGTTGGCGAAACCAAAGAGATTATCATTCTTAAAGCCATTGGATTGAGAAGAGCCACTTATAAATACTCCTACTCTACTGAAGAACTTAGATCAAAATCCATTGTGAGGAAAGCTTCGTATAAGCGATATTATCGACACGACGAAATAGGCCCACAAGTGCAAACACTTGAAGCTCCCTAAACAATTGAAATAATTAGTAATTAATTAAGTCTCTCGAAGATTCCTGCAATACCTTGTCCACCACCGACACAGGCAGTTACCATTCCCCACTTTTGATTTCTCCTTCTCATCTCATTCAATAATTGCACGGTTAGTTTTGCTCCTGTGCATCCAAGAGGGTGTCCTAATGCAATAGCTCCACCATTAACATTGACCGTTTCAGGATCCATATTCATGGTCTTCATTACAGCAAGTGCTTGAGTTGCAAATGCCTCGTTCAATTCTGTTTGCTCAATATCTCCGATAGCAAGACCTGCTTGCTTAAGTGCCTTTGGAATCGCTACACAAGGACCAATACCCATGTATAATGGGTCAACTCCTCCAACTGCACATCCTGCTAATCTGGCCACAGGTTCTAAATTGAGTTTTTTCATCATCTCCTCACTCATAACGATGGTGAACGCTGCACCATCTGAGGTTTGAGATGAATTACCTGCTGTGACAATTCCGCCTTGTTTAAAAGCTGGGCGTAATCTAGCTAGACCTTCAATAGAAGTATCTCTTCTAACACCCTCATCTGTATCAACTACATGTGAGCTTTCTACTCTTTTACCGTCCTTTACAAATACGTCTTCAACCGTTATTGGAATGATTTCATCTTTAAATAAGCCTCCATCAATAGCAGCCATTGCCCTCTGGTGAGATCTGAATGAAAAAGCATCCGCATCATCTCTATTGATCTCATATTTACTAGCTACTGCTTCTGCAGTAGCTCCCATACTGACATGATAATTGATGTTTTCCATATTTGCTTTGTAGCTAGGAGCCAATTTATATCCAGTCATTGGAATGGTACTCATACTTTCTGTACCTCCTGCGATATAAACGTGCCCAAAGCCAGCCTTTATTTTGCCAACAGCCATCGAAATCGCTTCTAATCCAGAAGCACAATAACGATTGATCGTGATTCCAGCGACAGATTTTCCAAGAGCTCTTGCTGAAATCAATCGTCCAATTTGAAGACCTTGCTCACCCTCAGGATTTGCACAACCTACAATGACATCGTCGACCATTTCAGGATCAAGTCCTTCAACAGAATCAACGAGTTGTTTAATAACTTCTACTGCAAGATCATCTGATCTGTAATTTTTAAATCCGCCCCTCTTTGCTTTTGCTACTGCTGATCTATATCCTTTTATTATATATGCTTCCATCTTATATTAATTTAATTTGTGAACGGTCTAGTTTCTTAAAGGTTTGTTGTGCATCAATATGTGCTGAATCCTATCTAGGGTTTTTTGATTTCCAAGCAGTGCTAAAAAAGCCTCCCTTTCTATATCCAATAAATATTGCTCGCTTACTTTTTGAGTACCTGTCAAGTCTCCTCCTGAAATTACATAAGCTACTTTTCTTGCAATTTCTACATCGTAGTCTGACATATAACCTCCCAATCTAAATTCATTGATTGCTGAGTATAATGCAGAAAGACCTGTTCGACCTAAGACTTCAACATTTTGCCTTGGTACTGGTGCTACGTAGTCTTTGGCTAATTCCAGTACTTTCTCCTTTGCTTTAGAAATGTTTTTATTCGTATTTACAGATACTTCATCTTTATCAGATAATAAGAGATGATGTTGGAATCCTTCATAAGCCGAGGTTGCGACAGCAGCTGTTGCGATAGGCTTAAAGTGAGAAATCAAAGTGGGTATTTGAACATCTCCCTCAAAATAAGCGTCCGAAGCTCTTAGCGCCATTTCTTTGGTTCCTCCTCCTCCAGGCAAGAGTCCAACTCCCACCTCAACAAGACCTATATAGGATTCTGCAGCATAGATACCTGCGTCACAATGCATACCCATTTCACAACCACCTCCAAAAACATATCCTTGACCAGCAAGTACTACGGGTATTTTACTGGTTCTCATTCGCATGGTTAATTGTTGAAAACCATGTACCATTTCATCGAGTTTATCAAACTCTTTCTGCATAGCCAACATACCCACATTCATGAGGTTTGCTCCTACTGTAAAATTCTTTGCATTATTACCAATCACAACACCATTCCAGCCTTCGTCTTCTGCTTTTTGAATGGCCTCTGCAATTCCATGTCCAATGCCATCACCTATAGCATTGCTCTTTGATCTGAATTCAACACACATGACTCCGTCACCAATATCATGAACTGTGCATTCTGAATTTTTGATAATGGGTGTATTAGATCTAAAGGCATCCAAAATGATAGAACCTTCAGCAGAAGGAACCGTCTGATATGATTTCGTCCTTAAATCGTAATATTGTTTTTTGCCAGCTTCAAGTTTATAGAAAGAAGAGAAACCTGCTTCTTTCATTTCATCAATCCACGCAGGGATAGACTCGCCATATTCTTTCGCTAAAGCGATCCCTTCATCTATACCTATGGCATCCCAATATTCGAAAGGACCATAATCCCACATGTATCCAGCTCTCATTGCATCATCAATACTGTATATCTCATCTGAGATCTCAGGTATTCTATTTGCGGTGTAACTGAGCAAAAAGGCAAAGTATTCTTTCAAGAAAATATTTTCTCTTTCAGACCCTTCAAGGATCTTTTTCATTTTTCGATCGAATAACTCAATATTCTTAGTGTCACTTACAATCTGCAATCTTGGCTTTGCAGCTTTAGCATAAGTTAGCGTCTCTAGATTCAAGGCATTATATACTGTTCGCCCCTTTTCGTCTTTTTCCTTTGTTCTTTCGTAAAATCCTTTTTTAGATTTATTGCCAAAAAATTTATTCTCTAAGAGGAAGGCTATTGATTTAGGAGTTTCATATGGCTGGATGGTTGCAGCAAAATCATCTCCAGTTACATTGGAAAAGACGAATTGGCTAACCTTCTCACTCGTATCAATACCCACTAAATCTTGAAGCTTAAACGTTGCCGTTTTTGGCCTGCCAATCATAGGTCCAGTGATCGCATCTACTTCTTCAATAGACATTTTATGCTTGAGTGTTAATCCAAACATTTTAGTCCCTGACATAACACCAATTCTGTTTGCAATGAATGCGGGTGTGTCTTTACAGAGTACGGTTTGCTTACCTAAGACGACATCCCCAAAATGCATGAAAAAGTCGATTAAGTCCTGATCTGATCCTTCATGAGGAATTACTTCCAATAAAGGCATGTATCTCGGTGGATTAAAAAAGTGTGTGCCACAAAAATTCTTTTTGAATGCATCTGACCTTCCTTCCACAAGCATCTTAATTGGTATGCTTGAAGTATTGGAGGTAACCAAAGCTCCAGGTTTCATGAATTTTTCAACCTTTTCAAAAATCTGTTTTTTAATATCTAGTCTTTCAATCACTACTTCAATGATCCAATCAGCGTCTGCGATATCTTGAAAATTATCATCAAAGTTTCCAGTCTTAATTCTAGAGGCAAAATCTTTAACATACAGGGCTGCAGGTTTAGATTTTATAGCTTGCTTGAGGGCTCCATTTACAATGCTGTTTCTAACGACAGGATTGTTTTTATCAGCATCACTGATATCGAAAGGGACGATGTCAAGCAGAAGAACATCCATGCCGACATTAGCTAAATGTGCTGCAATTCCTGAGCCCATGACTCCTGAACCCAATACAGCAACTTTTTGAAGTCTATATTTCATCTGTTTCTTTAAAAATAATCTGGAAAAATGTACTCGAAGTTAAGAAAATTTAACTTTGAGTATAGTTTACAAAAGTACTAAATATTAAATGAAATAGCACTGCAATTGTTTTGGCTAAATTCATTTATTATGATTTGCTAAAACTTTCGTTAGCGATTTAAAATCCGAAAAATTTATAAAAAGTCTTAAACACTGTTGTCTTGTATTAGCGCTAATTACAATTTGCTATCTCAGCTGTAAAAGCGCCTCCTAAGAAAACAGAAAACCCCGGACTTAAAACGATACTTTGTTCTGATCGAAAATCGACCACCTTATTATTATATACTTTACCTGTTGAACTTAATTCAATTTTTGCGTGGTAGATTCCATCATCGATCGGATCATCATCAACAGCCAAATAATCAGGACAAGCAAGGTCATCGAGATCTATGATCCAATCTACTTCAAATTCATATCCTGATGCAGGAGCAAAAGATTTAGAAAGTGTTGTTTCATCCCTAACTAAAGCCTTGATATCATTTAATCCATTGTTTAAATCTGTATCTGTTATATTTATCAATTCACTTCCGATGTTAAAGAGTGCTCCATTGATATACCATTCTATTACTAAGGTGTTAGGATTAGGATAAATTAGATCCAATTCAAGATCTATGTTTGATCCAATACCAAGTGAGATCGTGTTGGTATTACTAGGCAGAAAGTTATCGATAGGACTTACGAGATTATATATCTGATCGATGAATTCTTCGGTACACACGGCACAAAAATCATTACCCAATGATCTCATCTTACATGATTGGTGTGGTCGATACCAACTTGCTGAATTTCCACTGCAACAATGTTGATAGATACCTACACCATTTATTCCCATCCAATCAGCCCATTTCACAAGAAGTGGATCTGTCTCTTGGGTCATGTTTTCGTTTTCACCTGCATAAAAGTCTCCCGCATAGTATTCATCCGAAAGTCCTCCAAAAGAGTGACCAATTTCGTGAATAGCAATCTCAGAAGCACTTGGGTGCAAGGAGGTAGTTGCCAATGCTCCACCAGATCCACCATAATGTGGCGTATTAGATAAGACAAATGTGACATCGTAATCGGGTAAATAAGTATTTAATAACGAATAAACAGCTGAACTATTAAGAGGCACAAGCAAACGATGAATATTGAAATAATCAAAAGTGGTATTAAAGATTGTATTCACATTTGAAACAGGATGTGCGGGTTCAGAGACATCAGTGGC
Organism: uncultured Saprospiraceae bacterium; assembly: GCA_937961455.1. GTDB lineage: Bacteria > Bacteroidota > Bacteroidia > Chitinophagales > Saprospiraceae > CALGNN01. The sequence goes on along the minus strand of CALGNN010000106.1, from coordinate 7,923 downwards.
TGTACCTGGATGATCCGCACCTGAATCTATAGATGCTGCTTCTATGGCATATGCATTAAAGAAGGCTTGATACTCTTTAAATGGTGTTTCTAAAAAAAGATCATTATTAATATTGACAGCATCAGAATTAAAATCTCCTAATTCTGAAGATTGATATCCGTCACCTAAGTAAGCCACATTAATCCTGTTACTATTTGGACCATTATTCATAATGGTATTTAATTGAGCGATAATGGTGGTAGAAAAAAATATAAGGGTGCATATGATACTAAGTGATTTTGAGTTCATGATCTAGTTATTTTGAAGACTAAAAGAAGAGATTTTTTTATCATCTAAAACATCGTTTAGAAAAATGTCCATGGTCACAATATTAGGGTTATAGGGAATCCTAATGTGGTATGACTTCTTTTTTTCAGGGAGCATGATATGTGTAAGCTGATCATCTTCATTCACATATTCATAATCTGTTAAAAGCTCGTTTTCTAATTTTAATTGATGGATGCTATTTTTAGCTTCATCTAAGAAGTTAATTACAAGGACATTTCCTTCTTTTGCTTGTTGAGATTTTGTTGGACGTTTCAATCTTCCTTCATGAATTTGACTTGCAATTAAGCTTGCTGTCCTGAGTCCTTCATCATCTTGATCTATTTCTAAAATGATGGAAAAGAATTTGTTGTTAGTCGTTACATTTGATTGAGCATAAACATATTGGGCAACAAATAAAAGGGGGAGCGCAAAGAATACTTTCTTCATTTGGCAATTGGTTTAAATGTGCAGAATAGGGATGTATCTAAAGTTAAGGTAAAAAATGTAGATTGAAGTTTAAAATTGAATTAACTTGGCTGTCCGAATTTCATGATTTACTCACTCTAAGAATGATTTAAATGATTTTTCTAGAATTTGAAAAGCCACTTGAAAGCTTATTTGAGCAGTTAGAAAAAATAAGAGAAATAGAAGCAGAAGGAGATATTGATGTATCAGATAAACTCAAGGAATTAGAAACCAAGATCAAGAATAAAAGAAAGGAAATATATAGCTCCTTAAGTGGATGGCAAAGAGTACAACTCTCTAGGCATCCTGAACGACCCTATACACTATATTATATAGAAAATCTCTGCAAGAAATTTGTAGAATTACATGGTGATCGCTACTTCAAAGATGACAAAGCCATCGTGGGTGGAGTTGGAAAAGTAGACCAACAATCAGTCGTATTTATCGGTCATCAAAAAGGGATTAATACAAAAATGCGGCAATACCGAAACTTTGGTATGGCTAATCCTGAAGGGTATAGGAAAGCACTTCGATTAATGAAGCTTGCAGAAAAATTTAATTTCCCAGTAGTATGCTTAATTGACACACCAGGAGCATATCCAGGAATTGAAGCAGAAGAGCGCGGACAAGCAGAAGCTATTGCAAGAAACCTTATCGAAATGGCCAATCTAAAAGTACCCATACTTTGTTATATCATTGGTGAAGGAGCGTCAGGAGGAGCTATTGGAATTGGTTTAGGAGACCGTGTATATATGTTGGAAAACACTTGGTATTCTGTCATTTCACCTGAATCATGTTCTTCTATCCTTTGGAGAAGCTGGGACTATAAAGAGCAAGCTGCAGAAGAACTCAAATTGACGCCAGATCATATGCATGACTTTGGATTGATAGACGGCATCATTAAGGAACCCTTAGGTGGAGCGCACTCTGAGCCGGAGACAATGGTCAAATCCATAAAGAAACATATGAAAGCAGAGCTTGCTGAGCTCATGCAAATAAACCCTGAAAAAAGAATTCAACAACGTATAAAGAAGTATAGTAAAATGGGTAGATTTCATGAATCACAAGCTACTTAAGCTATAATTTCAAAAAAACGAGATAAATCTTAGAAAAGTAATCTTAAAAAAAGAGTTAAAACATATTAATAAATAAATTAATATGTATACTTTTGACTATAAGAAAACTAAACAAGATTTATTGTGAATTCAATTCAAGATTACTTTTACAAGCAAACCTTTAAAAGGGCAAACAATGCCAAGGTTCTCGATCCCATCTTAGAAGACTATCTACCAAATGAAAAAATTGGAGTGGTATTTTGTGCTGATCATGAAAAAGATTGGGACGCCATTGCAGAATTCATTGATGGACTAAAACAACAAGAAATTGACGTGCAAGTCTTAGCGTATATTTCAAAAGAAATACGTTTAGAAAACTTCCATTTTGATTACATCTCTTCTAAAGATTTAAACTGGTATCACATTCCTAAAATGGAACGATTAGAGAGCTTCATTAATCAGGACTTTGATTATCTATTCAATCTTCATCCTCAATCACATCGCACTTTGGATTTTATTTGTAAAATTTCTAAATCCAGAATTAAGGTGGGTCCTGAAGCTGCAGCTGCTGATTGTTACGACATTATGATCGATGGCACATATAAAGAGGAACTAGGTTTGTATCTGTACGAATTTAGATCTACACTTCAGCACTTAAGTATTTGATATCATGCTACAACAAAATCTAAGAGGTCTTGGTGTGGCTGCCATTACACCATTCAAAGATGGAGAAGTAGATTATGCTTGTTTATCCAGCATCATAAAAAGATTGAAAGATGAAGGAGTAGATTTTTTGGTTGCGATGGGATCTACTGGTGAGGCTAATACACTTACGGAAGAAGAAGAACATAACATCCTTGAATTATTTAAAGAACTATCAAGTAATACCATACCTATTGTAGCGGGAAACTTTGCCTTGACTGACACACAGCAAGCCATAGATAAGATCAAAAGATTTGATCTTAGTGGCATTGATGTTTTAATGATCAGTTGTCCTTCTTACGTTAAGCCCAGTCAAGAAGGAATATACCAGCATTTTAAACGTATTGCTGAGGCATCCCCTATCCCAATAATGATCTATAATGTACCTTCGAGAACCTCATCTAACATTAGCTCTGAAACCGTTATAAGATTGACCAAATTGCCCAATTTTATAGGCATCAAAGAAGCTTCTGGAGACCTCAGAAAGGTCAGTGAAATTATAGATGAAAAACCAGATAATTTTATGGTTTGGAGTGGAGATGATGAGTTGGCGATAACCTCTTTATCCTTAGGTGGAGATGGCTTGATATCTGTCCTTGGAAATGCTTTCCCTAGAGCCTATGGTGAAATGATCCACGCAGCTCTAGAAAACGATTATGAAAGAGCTAGAGAATGGCATTTTAAATTTTATCACTTCCAAAAATTGCTTTATGTTGAAGGTAATCCTGTAGGCATTAAAGCATTGATGGATATGATGGGTTTTTGTGATAAAAGTGTAAGGTTGCCACTTTTAAAGTTGACTGATGAAAATTTTGCTCTGTTAGAAAAATCTTTAGATCGCTACTTAAACGAACTCAGATAAATTTCATTAATCTATCTTACCAAACATTCTAGCAAAGTACGCTGTAAACATGCCTTCGTCTTCAATGCTTCGATCTCGATTTTCATGGACGATGAAACCATCTTCGGACTCTTCTAAGATAAAATTGAAAATGTAGTCATCACTTGATTTTGGTTTTTCAATAAAGAACCCATAACGCAAATCATTGTATTGCAATTGGCCATGTTTATTTTCTATAATATTAAAATAACCATCCGAAAACCAAGACAAAGTTTCTAATTCGAAACTCCCTCTCATGCGATCAACGTATTCCTTCCCTTGTTCAATTTTATTCCAATGAACGATCTTCTTTTCTTTATCAAAAATAGAATACCTACCCTGGTAATAAGTGTTGCCATCTTGGGCAATACAGTGCCAAAGGAAATTATTCAAAATGGTGGGTGAAGTGGTATATCGTTCATAAGGGTATCCCTGTTCTGCTAAGGAAGATTCAAAGACTGAATTGACATGCATTTTATTAAACACTGTAAATATCAAATAGGCAGAACTAATAATGATTCCTGCATAGTTAAACTTTCGTCTCAAGGTTTTTGTCCTGTGCACTCGAGAAGCTAGAAACAAACATATGGCAAATGGAATCGTGTAAAAGACAGGGTCTGCTACAGAAATTGAACTAAATGCCACTCTATAATTTGAAAATGGGTAAAATAGCAAGGTTCCATAACTGGTAAAACAATCCAATAAAGGGTGCGTAATGATGGCTCCAAAAAATAAGAGGTACCATTCTTTGTAACTTACTTCTTCTATGTGCTGCTCCTTCGATATGTACCTTTTATATAACATAAAAGCTAGGAGAAGGAAGAGCATGACGCTGATTGCAAGTCCAGTTATGCTTTGTTGCCCTTGATTGATTTGAGTAGCAATAAAGTTGATGCCAAAAGCAAATACGGATAAGGTCATTAAGCTAGCAAATCCAACAAAATATTTATACCATTTTGCCTTATACCATTGACTATCATAAAGTCTTTTGACCAACCAAGCTAGTAATAGTGGCATCAGAAAACCAAATAATAACGAGTGGCTAAAGCCTCTATGAATTATGAGCGCTTGAAGATCGTCTACAAAAAAATTGGCTATGATATCAAGATCTGGGATCGTGCCTCCAATGGCCCCCCAAAGCATGGCACGGTTTCCAATTTTCTTTCCCAATACTGCTTCACCTACAGCAGCCCCTAATACAATTTGAGTTAATGAATCCATTCACAAATTTGACACAAGAATAATGTAATTAAAGAAGAATTGTTTTGTGAAACTATAAATTTTTACCGTCCGTTAGCACTAACATTGAGAGAACTTAGTGCAAGCTCGGACGCTAATTGCTCAGCCGATTTTTTGTTAAAATCCTCTGCTTCAGCGATTTGCTTACCATCTACATAGACTCCCATTCGGAATCTATCCCTTTTATCAAACTTGAATTTTTGAATAACTTTGTAATCTACATTCTTACCATTCTTTTGACACCATTCCAATAATTGACTTTTAAAGTTATCGTCATGCACTTCTAGTTGGTGAATATCGATATACTTTCTGAGCAATTCATTAATGACATAGTTGCGGGTTTTTGCATACCCTCTTTCAATATATATGGCACCAACCAAGGCTTCTAAAGCATTACCTAACATGGCATTACTTAGTCTTGTCTCGGTAAATTCTTTCATGATAAAATCAAGGCCCATCTTATCCGCTATAAAATTTAGCGTTTTGCGCTTCACAATCTTTGAACGCATTTTAGTTAAGAAGCCTTCATTACCGTTTGGATATTTTTTAAATAGATACTCTGCTACGATCGTACTTAGGATAGAATCCCCGAGATACTCAAGGCGTTCGTTGTTGGTGGTGATGGTGCGTCCTTCTTGATTAACATTATTTGATTTGTGGTAGAATGCTAGTTTGAATAGCTCCAAATTTTTTGGAATGAAACCCAATGTAGAATGACACCTTTTTGCAAAGTGACGATCTTTTGAAAAATACAGATTGTAGGTTTTTCGAACCAAAAATTTACTATTTACATTTTTTTAAAAACGATTGATGTGTTATGACCACCAAAACCAAAGGTGTTACTTAGCATAACATCAACACTTTTTTCTTGGGCATTATTAAATGTAAGATTCAACCGTTTGTCTATGTCCTGGTCCTCTTCAAAATGATTAATAGTTGGGGGCACAAAATTATGATTAATCGCAAGAATGCCAGCAATGCCTTCAATGGCACCAGCTGCTCCCAACAAGTGGCCAGTCATTGATTTCGTAGAACTAATATTCAACTTATATGCGTAATCTCCAAATACTTTTTGAATTGCTTTTACTTCAGCAATATCACCTAGTGGCGTTGAAGTGCCATGAACATTAATATAATCAACGTCTTCTCGATTCAATTTAGCGTCTTCTAAAGCCAATTTCATCACATTACTCGCTCCCATTCCCTCAGGATGAGGGGCAGTGATATGGTATGCATCTGCTGTCATAGCTCCACCCAAGACTTCCGCATAAATTTTAGCGCCTCTCTTTACCGCATGATCATAGTCTTCTAAAATTACACACCCTGCACCTTCACCTAATACAAAGCCATCTCGATTTTTGTCAAAAGGCCTTGAAGCCGTAGCGGGATCATCATTCCTTTCTGACAATGCTTTCATGGAAGAAAATCCTCCCATTCCTGCTTTGGTAATAGCCGCTTCTGAACCTCCACAAATGATTACATCAGCCTTGCCTAATTTGATATAGTCAGTAGCATTAATCATAGCATGTGACGAAGAAGCACAGGCTGAAACGGTGGTATAATTGATCCCTCTAAATTCGTATTTAATTGATATGTGCCCAGGAGCAATATCGGCGATAAGTTTAGGAATCAAAAAAGGGCTGTATTTTGGTGGTCCAGTTCTCAAAGTAGCCTCTTCGATATCATGTTCGATCGTCTCAAAACCACCAATTCCACTTCCCCAAATAACTCCACAGCGATCTAAGTTTATCTTATCTTTCTCTAGTCCAGAATCTTCATAAGCTTGTTGGGCAACAACCATAGCATATTGTGCATATGGATCCATTCTTCTGACTTGCTTGCGATCTAGATATTGACTCATGTCAAAATCCTTCAATTCACAAGAAAACCTTGTTCTGAATTCTGATGCATCAAATCTGGTAGTGTTTGCTGCTCCTGATTTACCTGACTTTAAGCCTTCAAGGTAATCAGTAATGTTATTACCAATGGGAGTTAATGCTCCTAGGCCTGTGACCACGACTCTTTTCATAATATTCTTTGATCTCTAAAATTAGATAAAATGATTCGATAAGTGCAATTAAGTTTTTACAAAAAAAAATCCACAGACTAAAACAGTCTGTGGATATATTTTATTAAGTAAATACTTCTTAAGAATTGGCTTGTTTTTCCAAATATTCTATAGCTTGGCCTACTGTTTGTATATTTTCGGCTTGCTCATCTGGAATTGAGATATCAAATTCTTTTTCAAATTCCATAATTAGTTCTACGGTGTCCAAAGAATCAGCACCTAAATCATGTGTGAAACTTGAGCTATTTGATACTTCTGATTCGTCAACGCCTAATTTGTCAACGATAATGTTTTTTACTTTTTCCGAAATGTCAGACATAATAATATTTTAAAAATTTTGGCAAAAATATAATTTTAGTTCAATGATAAGCAACAATAGTTATTTTCTTTTATTAAAAAATTGGCTCATCATTTGATTTAAATAAAACGATATACTTAACTATAAGTTCCAATTTTAAAAAAGAATTGGAAATAAACATATAAAATGAAAATAATAGATCACCAAAATACGAAGATCGTAGCGACACTGGGACCTGCATCGAGAAGTTTTGCCATGCTTTGTAAGCTAGCCGAAGAAGGAGTAGATGTTTTTAGGTTAAACTTTTCTCACGGAAATCATGAGGAACACAAAAAAACCATTACCAACATTAATAAGGTCAATAAAAAATATGGCCTTAGAATAGCAATTTTGGCAGATCTACAGGGCCCAAAATTAAGAGTAGGACTCATGCATAATGATGGTGTCCCGATTCAAAAAGGAGACATTATTGAGTTTACCACAAAATTGTGTGTTGGCACCAAAGAAAAGGTTTACATCGCCTATAAGGACTTTGCAAGAGATGTTAAAAAAAGAGAAAAGATCCTTATAGATGATGGAACACTCATTCTGGAAGTGGTTTCGACTAACAAGAAAGATTCCGTAAAACTTAAGGTCGTATTTGGTGGAATTTTGAAATCGAATAAAGGAGTAAACCTTCCGGATACTGCCATTTCTTTACCTTCTATCACTAAAAAGGATAAAAAGGATTTGAAATTTATCTTGAAGCATAAAGAAGTAAACTGGATTGCCTTGTCTTTTGTAAGATCAGCACAAGACATGGTGCAACTTAAGAAGCTCATAAGAAAAGCGGATCATAGTGCTTTATGTATCGCCAAAATTGAGAAACCAGAAGCCCTAGAAAATATTGATGCCATCATAAATGAATCTC
>CALGNN010000105.1 GCA_937961455.1 uncultured Saprospiraceae bacterium | reverse complement strand
TTATTTGATGCCACTAATTTTAAGTTTATTAGCTAAGCTTAAAAGCCTGCATTCTAATTAAATATATGGATCACTTATTATTTGCATAGTGGTATAAAAACCATTTCATATAATATTTCCTTATTCGACACGTTTTATCGGCTAATTTAAACGCAGCTAATTTGCATTAATATGCGACTTATGCACTAATATTGCGCCTTGATTTTTTGTAGGCTTTCATTGCTGCACAAAATTCCAGCAATATTTTATTTAACTAAATGCACCCAAAATTTAGCTTATGCACATGCAAGCAAAATTTGATCTTGAATCATTAAACACGAAGTATCAATCATTAAGTGTTTATGAAAGAGTGGAACAATTATATAAAGATGTAAATGAAGATGACATTATGCTCACTTCTTCTTTTGCAGCTACTTCTGCATTTTTGCTCAAGGTATTTTCTGATGTTAATAATAAGCAGAAAATATATTTCATTGACACTGGCTATCATTTTAAAGAAACATTAATTTACAAGGAGTATCTCACGCAATTGTATGATTTAAATGTGATTAATGTGGAAGCTGATGAAAGTGCGCATCAACTAAGTAAAGAAACTTCGATGTGGAAAACTCAGCCCAACAGATGTTGCCATATCAATAAGGTTGAGCCACTAAATCATATCAAAGCAGATTACAAAATTTGGGTATCTGGTCTGATGAAATGGCAGAGCGATTTTCGGAGCAGTCTCAATTATTTTGAACAGAAGGAAACCATCGTGAAATTTTATCCTTTACTTGACATTGACTTTGAAGGACGGGATGCATTTATTCGAGAACATCATTTACCTTTTCATCCCTTAAAATCAAAAGGTTATTCCAGTATAGGTTGTAAGCAGTGTACCATGCCTGGTGAGGATCGGTCTGGTCGTTGGAATAACAATCCTAAAACAGAATGCGGATTGCATTTATAAAAATAGGCCACCTATTAAGGCAGCCTATCTTGTATCTAATAAGTATGTATGATTACTTTCGATTAAGCGTATCTAAGATCAAAGCGATCTAGATTCATCATCTTTTCCCATACTTTAGCGAAGTCATGGATCATTTTTTCATTACCATCAGAACTCGCATAAACTTCAGCAAGTGCTCTCAAAACAGAATTTGAACCAAATACTAAATCAGCTCTTGTTCCAGTCCATTTGGCCAAGCCCAAACTTCTAGAAGTTCCTTCAAATGTTTCCTGTCTTTCATCAATGGCTTTCCATTGGATATCCATATCAAGTAGATTGACAAAAAAGTCATTACTCAAAACACCCACATTATCTGTAAGCACACCATGCTTTGATCCGTTTGCATTAGCTCCTAATACTCTAAGTCCACCTAAAAGAACTGTCATCTCCGGCGCAGTTAAGCAAAGCAGCTGAGCCTTATCAATCAATAAGTTTTCTCCTGTGATGTTAAACTTTGATTTTAGATAATTTCTAAAACCATCGGCAGCAGGTTCAAGTACACCAAATGATTCAACATCTGTTTGTTCTTGTGTTGCATCAACCCTTCCTGCTTTAAATGGAATACTAATGGATACGCCACCATCTGATGCAGCTTTTTCTACGGCAGCATTTCCTCCAAGCACAATTAAATCTGCTATTGAAACATCACCTGCAAAATCTGACTGAATCTTTTCATACACTCCAATGACTTCAGCTAACTGTGTAGGATTATTAACCTCCCAGTACTTTTGCGGAGCTAATCTGATACGTGCACCGTTAACGCCTCCTCTCATATCAGAACCTCTGAATGTAGAAGCGGCAGCCCAAGCAGTTTCAACCAAAGCCGAAACTGATACCCCTGAACTTAGAATTTGATCTTTCAGCTTTTGGGCATCATCATTACTTATAGTAGTAGATGGAGCCGCTGGTAGTGGGTCCTGCCAGATCAATTCTTCAGCAGGAACTTCTGGACCTTGATACCTAATCTTAGGTCCCATATCTCTATGCGTTAACTTAAACCATGCTCGTGCGAAGGCATCTTCGAAAGCCGCATGATCCTCGTAAAATCTTCTTGAAATCTTTTCATAAGCTGGATCAAAACGCAAGGAAAGATCTGTAGTCAGCATGGTTGGCAACTGCATTTTAACATCATCATGTGCATAAGGGACATCCGCTTCTGCATCTTTTGCCACCCATTGATGTGCACCTGCTGGACTTTTAGTCAGCTCCCATTCATTTTCAAATAAATTTTTGAAAAACAATCCACTCCACTCTGTAGGCTTCTGGGTCCAAGTAACTTCCAATCCACTGGTAATGGCATCACCTGCTATTCCAGAAGCATGCGCGCTCTTCCATCCAAGACCTTGTAGCTCAATCGGTGCTGCTTCTGGTTCTGCTCCAACTAAAGCAGCATCTCCAGCTCCATGCGTTTTTCCGAAGGTATGACCTCCAGCGATTAAAGCTACCGTCTCTTCATCGTTCATCGCCATTCTAGCAAAGGTTTCTCTAATATCTTTTGCAGCGGCTATTGGATCAGGATTTCCTTCTGGACCTTGAGGGTTCACATAGATCAATCCCATCTGCACTGCAGCTAAGGGATTCTCTAAATCTCTATCTCCAGTATAGCGTTTATCGCCACCTTCCCATTCTGTTTCTGCACCCCAATACACATCTTCTTCTGGCTCCCAAACATCAGCTCTTCCTCCGGCAAAACCAAAGGTCTTAAAGCCCATGGATTCTAGTGCTACATTTCCTGTTAGAATCATTAAATCTGCCCATGATATTTTATTACCATACTTTTGTTTGATGGGCCATAATAATCTTCTTGCTTTATCTAGATTTCCATTATCGGGCCAACTGTTCAAAGGAGCAAATCTTTGCTGACCTGTTCCTCCGCCTCCTCTTCCATCTCCTGTACGATAGGTACCTGCGCTATGCCAAGCCATTCTAATAAAGAACGGACCGTAATGTCCAAAATCGGCCGGCCACCAATCTTGGGAATCAGTCATCAGATCGGTTAAATCTTTTTTGAGTCCCTCATAGTCAAGGGAATTAAAAGCTTTCACATAATCAAATCCTTCATCCATAGGATTGGTTAGATTTGAGTGTTGCTTTAGAATATTTAGTTTTAATTGTTTCGGCCACCAATCTCTATTTGTGGTACCACCACCGGCGGCTCTTTCTTGTTGTCCATTATGAAATGGGCATTTGCTTATATCTCCTTCTCTATTTTCCATAATTTGATTGAGTTTAATTGATTTAGGTAAATTTCGATATATTTAAGTATTTATAATAACTATATATTTAATACAACTATTGATTTCTTCAATATCAACCAATCAAATTAAATACGTTTTAGCGCTTGAAAAAACGGGTAGCTTCAGTGAAGCTGCAGATCTATGCTTTGTAACACAAAGCACATTGAGTATCATGATTAAAAAGCTGGAGAATCAATGCAATCTCATCCTCTTTGATAGAAAATCCAAACCCATTACACTTACAAAAGAGGGAGAAGAATTGATCAATCAATTAAAACTCATTTATCAAGAATTTGAAGTCCTACAAGAAATTATCCAAGGTACCAATCAAGAGTTTTATGGTAATTTGCGCATTGGCATCATCCCTACCCTTGCTCCATTTCTACTTCCGCTATTCTTAAATAAGCTGGTTACGAATTATCCAAACATTAATTTTAGTATTGATGAAATCACAACTCAAGAGATTACTAAAAGAATTAAAACAAGAGAATTGGATATTGGCATCCTATCACTTCCCATCGAAGACCAGGAGCTCATTCAAACCAGCCTCTTTAATGAGTCATTTCTGATCTATGATGCTAGTGGCACTTTTAGCAGGAATAAGAAATATAAAATCAAGGACATTGATGTATCTAGACTTTGGCTGTTGGAGGAATCTCACTGCTTGAGTAGTCAAATAGAAAAAATCTGTTTGCTGAAAAAGATGGACACTTCAAAGCATAACTTGGAATTTAAAAGTGGCTCTATACTTTCTTTGCTAGAATTGGTTAATATGAATAAAGGGCTCACTCTTTTACCCAAACTTGCCACGCTTCAGAAAAATCTTATCAAGCCTTCTTACATTTTCAATCTAGTAAACCCGATACCAGCCCGTGAAATAGGGATCATCACACACCCTAATTTTTCGAAGAAACGCTTGCTGGATATACTGGAAATAGAAATTAAAAAATCAGTAAAACCCTTATTGGACAAAACAAAAAGGATTCAACTCATAAATCCTTACTAAAATGAGCACCAAAATAAATTTGCCACGATAAGTTAAATTGTTATTTTTAGTTTGCCGAAAATTGGTTGACCAATTTATTGTATGCAAATCTCTCTAAATTGCATTAATTGTATTGGCTTTTCGATTGAAAAAACGAACTAATTGAGGTAATCACGCAAAAAAATTAAAAATATGAAACAAAATTTACTCTTGCTATTACTCCTAATTTCTACAGTCGCCTTTGGTCAAGGAACTGGAGAAGTAATCATAACAGAATATCACAATCGACCGCTAAAACCATCGCAAGAACAATTAGATGCTGCTATAGCTAATAATCCAGCAGGTGCTGACACTTCCCCTAATGAAGGACACACTGAATGGTTTGAGATTTATAATACTACTGACGAACCAGTAGTCATGGATGGATGGACCTTGACAGATGCTTCTAGCTCTTCAAATGTTTCAACCATTTCAAGTTTCACCATTCCTGCTAAATCTTATGCTGTTTTTTCTGGGTTCAATATTCCAGATGCACAAGGAGGTGTGGAATTTGATTATTTCTATGATTATAAAAAACCAAGTTTCAACAACGAAAGCAGTTATGCTGATGCAGGTGATACTTCTTGCCCTGATGGTGTGATCATTGCGAAAGCTGATGGCACTTTAGTTGATGAAGTTAGATATGATTATGGATACGGAGAATATATTGGGAATGCTGGATCTGGATCTTGTATGACTGATACCGTGTCTATTGGAATTCCTGGACAAGGAAGTTCATCTAAAACATCATTCATGTTAAATGTAGATCCTGCCGTTATGAATTCAGCTGCAAATGATTTAGCTGAAAACTGGTCATTTTCTACCCTTGTATATGATACAGATGGGAGTCAAAAAGGTACACCAGGATTAGCGAATGATGGTACTGAACCTCCAACTGGACCAGACCCTGGCTCAGGAGAGGTCATTATTACTGAGTATTATAACAGACCTCTAAAGCCTACACAGGAACAATTAGATGCGGCATTGCCAAATAACCCAGCAGGTGCTGATACCTCACCTAATGAAGGACACACTGAATGGTTTGAAATCTACAATACCACCAACGAACCCGTGGTTATGGATGGATGGACACTAACGGATGCTTCAAGTTCTTCTAATGTATCTACCATAGGTAGTTTCACCATTGAAGCACACTCCTATGCTGTATTTTCTGGTTTCAATATTCCAGACGCACAAGGAGGCGTAGTGTTTGATTATTTCTATGATTATAAAAAGCCAAGCTTCAACAATGAAAGTAGTTATGCTGATCCAGGTGACACTTCTTGTCCTGATGGTGTGATCATTGCGAAAGCAGATGGAAGCTTAGTTGATGAAGTTAGATATGATTATGGCTATGGAGAATATATTGGAAACGCTAGTTCTGGCTCTTGTAGTTCTAATACGGAGACTGCAAGTATTCCTGACTCAAACAGTTCTTCAAAAGTTTCATTTATGTTAGTAGTTGATCCTTCAGCGATGACTTCTGCTGCCAATGATATTCCTTCCAATTGGGTTTTCTCTACTCTCACTTATGATGAAGATGGTAGCCAAAAAGGAACTCCTGGACTTGCGAATGATGGATCATTACCACCTGAGCCTGTTGATCCAGGAACTGGAGAGGTGATTATTACAGAATATTATAACAGACCTTTAAAACCTACGCAGGAACAATTAGATGCGGCTTTACCAAATAATCCAGCAGGTGCAGACACTTCACCAAACGAAGGTCATACAGAGTGGTTTGAAATTTACAACACCACTGATGAACCAGTAGTTATGGATGGTTGGACGCTGACTGATGCTTCTAGCTCTTCCAATGTATCTACTATCGGAAGTTTCACCATTGAACCTCATACTTATGCGGTATTCTCAGGCTTTAATATTCCTGATGCACAAGGTGGCGTTGAGTTTGATTATTTCTATGACTACAAGAAGCCTAGCTTCAATAATGAAAGTAGTTACGCTGATCCAGGCGATACTTCTTGCCCTGATGGTGTAATCATTGCAAAGGCTGATGGTACACTTGTAGATGAGGTAAGATATGATTATGGCTATGGAGAATATATTGGGAATGCAAGTTCTGGATCCTGTAATACAAATACTTTTACAACAGATATTCCAGCGATGGGAAGTTCATCAAAGGTTTCATTTATGTTAAATGTAGATCCAGACGTGATGAACTCAGCAGATAACAACTTATCTTCTAATTGGGTCTTCTCAACGAATGTATATGATGCAGAAGGAAATCAAGTTGGTACTCCTGGATTTGCCAATGATGGCGTAAGTTCAACAAACAACCCGCTCTTAGATAGCAAGATTTTGATCTATCCGAATCCTGCACAATCAGAGTTAAATGTTGTAACCGAGCTTCAAGGAAACTTGAGTATTGAGATGTTCAACTTATTAGGCAAGAGAATGACTCATAAGGTTTTCAATACTAACACCATAGACGTTTCACAATTACCTGTTGGAATTTACACTATGAAAATTTCAATCGATAATGAAAGTATTATAAGAAAGATTGCTATACAACGCTAGCAAATCTTAACACCAACAAAAAACCCAATTTTTCAAATAGAAGAATTGGGTTTTTTATTTTAAGATATTCTAATTGTGCTTTGACTCGGATCAGCTTATTGCTTTATCAGCTTTAATGTTTGCACATATACTTTATCAGAATCCTTATTTTTTTGCGTGGCTCTTATAAAGTAAATCCCAGAGGATATTCCTTCAAATTGATGTGTAAAAGTCTTATTTCCTGAAGCTGTAGTTCCTTCATAAATTGTAGCATATTTTTTTCCTGAGGTATCCAGAATATCAATTACAATATTGGCCTTGAATTCATTTTTCAAGGTAATCTCAATTTGATCACCAGCAGGGTTTGGTGAAAATTGTATGATATTTTTTACAAAGCTAATTTCTCTCTCAATATTGTTAATAAAATCAGTCTCGTAGTCTGGACCTGTATTCTCCTCTGTGACGAAAGGTTGAATCAAATTATTATGTGGAAACTCTGTGCATCCTAAATCTTTATCTTCAATATTAGCTGGACGATTTTCACCCATTAGATCAAAAGAAATATCAACATCAACAGGATCCATTCCTTCAAATTGTGGCAACAAGGCATAACCTGCCTCAGCTGCATCAATAGCTGGGCTTGCATCAGTCAAACCAAAATACCCTTCGCTATTAGCCTCCAACAATGGATTGTCAAGACTTATTCCACTTGAAGGAAAAGTAATTCCTAAATAATTATTAGCAATGTTGCCAATCCATGTTTCATTCCCTGTTGCATCTTCAAATACATTACCCTGTGGGTCCCATAAAATATTATTGGCAAAAGTAACATTGGTGGGCTTGTAACTACCTGAACCACCTAAAGGAAGTTCTGCGCAGTTTAAGATGGTATTAAATGCGACATTGATATTATCTAAAGGATCTGAGGATTCATTCTGTAGAAAGATGGGGCGATCATCAATCCCAAAAAAGTAATTATTGTAGATGTAATGATCTTGTCCTTCTCGGACTCTAACACCTCCCTTCCCATTTAGAAAAAAATTGCCATAAACAATCGCTTCAGAACCATGACGTAAGACAAGCTCCGCTAAAGGATTATCTTCAAAAGTATTGAAGCGATAAACATTTTGAGTCGCCTTGCTTGAAATAATTTCTCCATCTCCATTACACTGTGTGAAGTAGCAGTACTCAACTAAAGATCTACTTATAAAATCTGCTTGGGTACTCACTCCAATTCTAATAGGCTCAATTCCTAAATCATTACCTGTACCATCAAAATTTTTAAATGAACAATATTGCACTTTGTGGTAGCCTGGATTCGTATCATCAACTAGGATGGAAAGAATGTTTTGATCATCAAGATTTATTCGATTTTCAAAATTGCAATAACTAACAACATTATATCTCGCCTCTTCTCTAATACGGAGGTATTTATAACAGGTGTAATCTTTTAAGTTCAGCTGATTAAAGTGATTATAACTACCATAAGAATTTATGATATCCTCTGACCCGATGCTACCTCCTACCCATTGAAAACCTTCCAATGTAATATAGTCCCCAGTGATTTTTACACGAGATGCACCATTGAATACCGTCCCTCCCCAATTCTTTGCTCCTATATAGAGCAAATTTTTAGTAATGTTCATGTAAATATCTGAGTAAGTTCCGGGCTCCCAAATTATACTATCATTTGCTCCTGCGTCTGCATGCGCTATGATAAATGTAGTTTGTGAGTCAACAAAGAAAACTTCTGCATGAAGGCTTTTTGAAGAGATAAAAAGCAATGCAATAAATAGTAAAATAAATTTATTTGATTTCATTTAAATTATTATGTATTGCAAATATAGAAGCCTTAAAAACTTTAGGAACTTAAATAGTCATATTTTTTAATTTGAATAAATACTTTTAGCGTCTTATAAAAACAAAAATGGCCCCTCCACAGAGGTGGAGAAGCCATGTCAAAGTTTTACTTTTAGTTTAACTAAGCTCTTGTTTTTGGGCTTGATGGTGCTGACACCACATAAGTCCTTCTGAATTTTCTAACAAACATATTATTGGGTTGTAAATGAAAAAATTAATTAAGAGCGCAAATATATAACATATTATCACGCAAAACAATAGTTTGTTTATATTTATTTTTTAAAATATAATTATTCATTTTACTTATTCTAGAATAATGTACAGTATTTTATATTGTATATCTTACTATTGCTTATAATTATGTTGTTATGCCATTTGCTATATAATGGAATTATTGGCGACACCTAAGAATTAAAAAATTATTGAAACTTTGACTTCTAATGAATCATTAATATAGTTGAATTAAAAATTCGCCCCATAGAAAAGAAAGATCAAAGGGCGTAGATAAAGCCAATTTATAACGGACTATTTTTTATTAATGGTCCGCATTGCTTTTTTAATAATATAGGCAGTCTCTTTTGTAGTAGAACCCTGCCCCCATTTTTTACAAATAGCAGTCACCCATTCAGGATTTGATTTGCTCGAATCATTTAACCAATTCCCGACTGAGTCTCTAACATATTTTGAAGGATCAGCATATAGGGATTCAATCAAAGGAAAGCCTTTACTAGGATCTTCTTGAAATGATGGAATTTTTTTAGTCCAAACACCGATCGGCCTCATAGCTTCGACTGCATATCGCCTAATGTTTTCATCGCTATCTTTAACCCATGGCAAAAGTATCTTAATGGACTTATCAAGATCTTCGATCAAGCGATCTTTTGTTGCAAAAATAACAACTTCCCTCAAGCCAAAATGTGAATCAGCAGCATAAGGTTTCATAGCTGTTAAAAGACTTGCTGTATCATCAAAATGAATACTTTCAGCCCAACATGACCACGCCCTTACCAAGTCTGAAGTATGATCTTTTAAAATCTTATAGATTTTTTTATTGGAACTTAATGTCCCAAAAGTTTGACCAATCAACTTTGCTGTACTATTTGCAGTCGGCTTCTTCTGCTCACTTACTGTTTGCTCAAAATGATCAAACCATTCAGATTTATCAATTTGCTTTAAAACGATTTTCAATAAAGCTAATTGATCCGTTGCCAACCACTCCATTAAATTTTTAGTATCCACAAGACCTTTATTCAAATATTCAATCACCTCTGGTTTTATATCTTTCAGGCTTCTTGCTCCTTTCCTATTTAAGATGTGATCTGGAATCATGGTTTTTCTTTTTCTTGGGCTTAGGAATATTTCCAATTAGTGGACTTTTACTCTTTATTAAATCAACAATTTGTTCTGCGCGTTCTTCAAAATTATCTTCCTCTTCCCGCAATACCAGCCATGATTTAATTTTATAAATTTCAAGTTCACGCAGTTCAGGAATTATGGATTTTAATTCAGCGTGATGTTCCAATTTTGTCGCTACCCATATTCCATCATCAAGAGGCTTGGCCTCATTGCACTTTGTTGCTAAAATTACCTTATCCTCATGATAGATAGCCACAGTCCCAAACATCTTGTTGGTTCTTACAGGAAGTGGATATAAAAGGTCTAATACAAAATCCAGTGGCATGAGAATGTTCTTTCTCTCAAAATAAAACAAATTCCACAAAGAAACCCCTTGAAGGCATATGGCCCTCAAAGGGTGCAGTTAACGTCTGAAATTTACATCAAACAATTAGTTCAGCACTGCTTGTAAATCGTCCCATAAATCGAAATATATCAGTCCCTTCTTTTCATTGGAAAAAAAAGTACCTGTATTAGTAAACACCCCTATGGTAGTTTCTGAATCGAGACTGTGATAAACATAACATCAAGCCCCTATATGCAAGCCAACATGCCCCATCCAATTTTCGCTTTCTGTCTCCAAGACCATAAAACCATGACTGTAAGAGGTATTCATTCTTGGTTGAGTTGGTTCTTTCACCCAATCAGATTTTATCAAATCAAGCATTTCATTACTCACTAATTCTCCTGAAAAAACGGATTGGTAAAAAAGGGTCATATCCAAAGGAGAAGCAATAATACCATCTGAACCCAATATATAATTGGTAAGTAAAGTTTGTATGTCCGAAATATTCTCAACGTTCCCATTATCATGTTGATCCCAATAACTTGCCACAAGACCTGCAACATTAGGATAATTGCCATCATGGTAATGTAATCCACTCAATGCAAGTGGTTTAAATATCCGCTCTCTCATTGAGTTGATATGATCACCTTCAATTTGATCAATGATTAAGGCTAACAATAAATAATTATGATCAGAATAATTATGCTTTTCTCCAACCACATTTAAAGCTTCAACTGATTCATTAAATTGCAACAACTCTTCAGTGGAATAAACTCTAGAGGGATCATTCATCAGTTCTGTAAAAAAAGGAACTTCAAATACGTCAGGAATCCCAGAAGTATGTTGTAGCAGATGTTTGATTTCAACATCTTCCACATTAGGTGTATAAGACTGAACTTCATCGCTCAGAAACTCCGTAATTTTGGAATCGAAATCTAATTTGCCCTCCTCAATTAATTGAAGAGTGATGATTCCAATAAATGATTTTGCTAAACTTGCTGTATGATGCAAATGACAATTATTCATTTTTATATCATCCTCAATGCTTGCATAGCCAGATGAGCCAACCCAAGTTTCTTCATTGGGTTTATCAATTACAACAGACAAACCAGTGATGCCTTTCAAAGCATAAGCATCGAGCACCTCCTGGTATTTTTGATGATTAGGATGACCTGTATAAGATTCATTGCATGGACTGCCATCCACTTCTACATACACTTCTTTTGTGCAAGCAAATGGAATTAATAAGATACTAATCAAAAGTAGTGTTATGTTTTTATGCTGTTTCATTTTAATTAATTTATTGCTTTAAAAAATTAGTTCTTGCTCCGATATGTAATAAGCCACTAGGACGTATTCCTATGATGCTCCAATAGCTTGTACTTGCTATCCATTGATATCTCATAAATAGCGTCATTTCTTTTTCTCTTTTTTTCGAAAAATCATATCCGATAGCAAGTGAAATATTAATGGAAGAAGATGGAGTTGCTTTACTTTCTGCTTTTACATAATTACCATCAGACTCTTGCGTATAGACTGTAGATCTGTGATAAGAATTAAAATAACCTAAGCCCAATCCAGATTCAAGCATGAGTCCCCACTTATTGGTAAAGCGAAAAGAAAAATTTGAATTTATGTACCAAGCTGAACCGGAATTTTTATTGATAAATCCACCTATTTCTCCTGTTTGGAATAGCCGAGCTCTT
>CALGNN010000104.1 GCA_937961455.1 uncultured Saprospiraceae bacterium | reverse complement strand
TAGCACAAGATGTTAGCAATAGGCCTGCGGCGCAAAAAATCATCAAAAAATTAATAAACTTCATGTCTTCGTGTTAAAAGGTTAATTAAATATTATTTCAATGTTAAGCTAATATAAAATATAAAACATCATGGTTTTCATGGATTTACAATATTTGATGTGGCTAAAACCTTAATATGCCATAAATTAACTGGATGTGGTTAGCGCTAAAGTACTAGTACTTTTGGGGGATGATGTGATTTATAAAGAATGATTCATTATGCTCTGCATCACATTTGGTTCATCAAAAAGTATTTTCCAATTCAGATTGAAAAGCTATGATTCGAAATAGGACAATGAATGCAATTATTTTTAAGCAAATACCTAAATTGTAAATGCTAAAATTACATTCATGAAAAATATTATCAGCCTAGCTATATTCTTTGCTTTTAGCAATGTTGCTATTGCTCAAAATGTAGATATCCCAGACCCTTATTTTCTTAACTTTTTAATTGAGGAAGGTTTTGATTTAAATGGAGATGCCATAAAAGCATTCGAGCAAGAATTTGAACCACCAAAATCAATTGGCATCTCGTGGAGTAAGAAAAACAACACCATACAAATTCATTGCTTCAAAACAGATTTTGATAGGACTCATAAGACCCTACAACAATTCGAACATCAGAATTATCGGACGCTTCATTATCAAACAGAGGATTCTACAATCGACGAGGAGTTTAATATGTGGAGTAGCATTAGACAAATGACCAAAGAACGATTCCTACCTACCGTCCTCCTCTACTATGTCGACAGAGACTTATACGACTTTCCTATTCATACAGATACTGAAATTTTTGGTAGAGCTGTGATTAAAAATCTTAGGGATGAAACCATGAGTTATCACAGCCAAGTAATGGAAATTTATAAGGATAAATCCGAACAACAGATGATAAGTACATTTCGAGAATCTTGGTCTGATGAATTTAAAAGTTCTAAAACCAAAGAGGCCAAATTCTTCTGTAGTCTGGATGAAGCGCAGCGCACATATTTAAATGATTATGTGCTTAAGATGATTGACAATATTGGCTTCAATCTTATGAGATCCTTGGATGAAAGTTCATTCAGAAAGGATTGTAAAGGCATATCCGTCTTGGTAAATGGAACACGTGCAGAAGATTTAGATATGATGGGCAATGGAAATTTATCAGGAGAATACCTAGACTGGATTGAAAGGTTTAGCCAATTTAAAGAATTCCAAGGGTAGCCATCATGTTAATTGGCTAACTTATTTGGTATTGAATAAATTTTAAAAAAACCGATTGTTTAGTACTTTTAAAATGAAATAAGCATCAAAAGACTAAAACTATTTGATGTCTAGCATTATGTACCACTAATTAAACTATCATCATGTCAAGAACTTTTAGCTATTTGCTGATCTGCATCAGTCTATGCTTAAGCGGCCTAACTTATGGTCAAGGAACCAAAGATATCGCACAAAAAAAACTCCTTAAAGATTACAAAAACTTTGTATCATTTTTCGAGGCACATCCTGCACAGTTCAGATATATTGAGAAAGAAGATTGGATAAAAATTGTCGATGAGCAAGCAAAGTTGATTGACCAAGATATGAGTTCATTGGAGTTTTATAGAATCCTAGCTCCTATCATGGCTTCAATCAAAGATGGCCACTCTAGCATTGCCTTGCCTGATCATTACTTACATGTAGTCTATAAAGAGCAAGGAGTCTTCCCATTTGAGGTGCACTTAAGTGATGAAAACAAATTGTACATCCTTGAAAATCTAAACCCAGAAAACGACATCCCAGAAGGCACAGAAATTACAAAAATTAATGGGATTACGATTGATAGTATGATCAACTATCTTGATCCAATGATCAGTTATGAGCGTTTGCCATTTAGGAATGTGATCATTGAATCTTCCTTTGACAAACATTTATTATTGGCATTTGGACGCCTGGACAATATTGAATTGAGCTACACTTTGGGTGAAGCTAAAACGATGACCGTAAAAAACTTGGCTAAGAAAGATTATAAAAGTGCTAAGAAAGACCTTCGAGATTCAAGAGACAAACGCATTGCACAAGGCAGACCTTATGAGTATAAAAAAATCAAAGATGACATAGGCATGCTATCCATCTATTCATTTGCGACACCTGATTTTGAAAGCTATAAAACTTTTCTCCGTGATGCTTTTAAAAAGATCGCGAATGATAATATTAATTATCTCATATTGGATGTGCGCGGAAATTTTGGAGGATATCCTTCAGTTAGTGCAGAGCTATTTCATTATATCACCGAGATGCCTTTTGCAACCATGATGTTGAGTCGAACAAAAGTGAGTAACACTTTTCGACAATACTACATCAATCGCTATCCAAGCATCACCCAATACAAAGGAAACTTTGTGCGGACAAGTGCCCACTACCTTGACATTGATGCGATCCTTAAAGATCCGATCGGTTCATTTTCTGAGGAAGGCATGAGATACATTGAAAAACCCAAGAGTCAAAATAATGAATTCAGTGGCACCCTGCTATTGTTGACTGATAGATATTCTTATTCTGCGGCTTCTTCATTTGCTGCAGCTTTTAAGTGCTATAAAATGGGTTACATCATTGGAACAGAAACTGGAGGCACGCAAGTATTTCCTGCAAGTTCTGT
>CALGNN010000103.1 GCA_937961455.1 uncultured Saprospiraceae bacterium | reverse complement strand
TCCATAAATAGCAATCGTTTCCGAAGGATTTAATTCCTCATCTCTACTTAATGCGTAAAGCATTTGCATAACTTTTATGCGAACACTCCTTCTACTAATCATAAGTTATAAATCTAAATGATACATACTAGGACTAAAGGTTGCAAGTTATACAAAAATATTATATATAGTTTATTTTAATATGAAAATGTCATCAATTTAATGTGAGAAATTTTAATTCAGGCTTTTTTTCAATTCTGCATATGTTGGAAGCTTAGTCCTATGCCATTTATTTATGATCACCCCATCTTTCCAAAGTATGACCCCTGGATTGGATCTAACAATGGTTTTAATTAAAATATCATCCGCTTCATAAACCGCAAAGGGTGCATTAATTTCCTTTTTAAAACTTTCTAGCATTTCTCCAGTCGCTGCCCCTCCTACAAAATGACTTTTGATTCCATCCGCATTGGCTTCATTTAGAAAAGTCAAAAGTGAACCTGTGAATTTATCTTTATAATCCTCATCCCAAATGTACTTTTCAAGCGTTTGCTCCGACTGAACAATCTGTATTGTTTCTTCTTCCGTTTCTTGATCATAAACCGCAATGGTATCCGTAACCATCACTTTCTCTGTTTTAGTCTCATAATCCATTTTATAACTAACTACCATGATGCTATAATTTGGATCAGCAAGAAAATCCTCCGTGGCATCATTGCCATTTGAATCCATAAATTCAAAATCACTTATTTTTGACCTTGGAATTGTAGGTTCAGTCTTTATTTGATCAAATACTTCCCATTCTGCCTTTGGATAATCTTTAAATTGTTTCATATAAACATCGTTGGAAAGCTCCACAATAGTTCCATCCTTTTTATTCTTTAGCTTCCATCCAACAATTTTTACATTCGATGCTGCATCTACTTCTGCCTCCTTTATTTTGGCTACCTCAGCTCCTTTTTTGAAAGGTCGGAAGTCTGTCCCTGGAATATTCCACACAAAATTACTTAGACAGTACCAAAGCAATCCAACGATACTCAGGCCTACAGCTGCTTTTCTAATATTCGGTGTAAACAATTGATGCATATCCTTATGTCTAAAGACAAAATATATAGCCGGGATCATAAGAAAGACGTCTTTCATAAATGAAGTAAAAGGCACCAGTTTTATAAAGTCACCAAAACAACCACAATCTGTAACCTTCATATTAGATTCAACCCAAGGACCCCATTTACCAAACTCGAAAAAATTAGCCTCTGAAGGCACATGCCCTGTCAAATAGGTAAATCCTGTCAGAACGGTAAAGAATCCAACTAGCAATAAGAATGCCCATGAAGTAAACTTTGACCTCGAACCTAAGACCAACATGAGTCCTAAAACAATTTCTACAATAATTACGAAAACAGAAAATGCAATAGCATAAGAAGAAAACAACGGGAATATGGGTGCTAGAAAACTCAAAAAGCTTCCTTCTGCTACAGACTCAAATTCTGCAAAGTACTGCTCCATTTTAAAGGCAGTTCCCATAGGATCTACAGCTTTAACAAAACCGGATACGATGAATAATACACCACAATAATTTTGCAAAAAAGTCATAAGCCAATTCTTATGCTTTTTAAAACCAAATCCAACGGCTAAGGTGATAAGGATAGCAGCGATACCAATTCTTATGAGGAGTGTCGTTAATGTCATTGCTTTTTCTCTTCTATTTTAATAAGTGCGAAAATCGCATAGTTTATAATGTCTAAATAATTTGCTTCAGGACCTTCAGATATGAGCAGCTCACCTTTATTATCTTCAATTTGTTTCAACCTCAAAATTTTCATCAAGATTAAGTCTGTAATACTGCTTCTTCTCATATCTCGCCATACCTCTCCATAGTCCGCATTTTTAGTCTGCATTAAATCTTTGGCTTCGTTGATTTTCAGATCATAACTTGCGATGAGTTCATCATGCGCAATTTCCTCTGGTTCATAATCATCCTTTTCCAATTGTATCAAAGCCATCACGCAGTAATTTACGATACCTATGTACTCATTATCAACAGACTCCCCTACTTGATTTTCACCAGATTCTTCAATAGTTCTGATTCTATTAGCTTTAATGAATATTTGATCTGTAACAGAGCTGGGTCTCAATATTCTCCATGCAGAGCCATAGTCCTTATTCTTTTTTGAAAAGATACTTTTGCACTGATTGGTCGCGTGATCGTATTGTTCTAAAGTCTTATCCACGAATTTTGTTTCCACAAATATAGAATTTTGTAATATGTATTTTGGTATCCATGCAAATATCTACAATTGCTACAAAACAAGTTGTTAATAAAGTGCAAAGCCTTGTTAATGGATATTAATCTATTTCTTTATTCATGATTAATAGAAATAAAATAAATCTTTTCTTTGTACACTTAATAATTCAAATGACATTAAGTTCATCTGTAAAAGCAATTTGCTAAAATTCATGTGCCCATGATCTATCTTATCGGCTGTATCGTATTTAGTGCCATACTCAATATAGCATTTAAGATTTTTCCAAAATTTGAAATTGACAATTTGCAAGCCATTATTGTCAACTATTTCACTTGTGTACTAACTGGATTTGTAGTCACGGGCTATCATCCTATTAAAACCGAAACCCTCTCTGAGCCATGGTTTCCATTAGCATTTGTTTTAGGTTTATTGTTTATCACAGTATTCAATTTAGTAGCGTATTCTGTTCAAAAAATTGGAGTATCGATAATTACTGTTTCTCAAAAAATTGCAACGGTCATCACAGTGATATATCTCATTTTATTCCTTGGTGAATCAGCAGCTGCGTTAAAAATTCTTGGAATTATTGGGACCTTCATTGCCATTGTTTTAATAAATCATCCATTTAAAAACACAGAGAAAAACCTATCTTCTAAATGGTTATTATTCTTGCCTTTGATTGTATTCATTTCAGGAGGCATTATTGAGATTGTCATCTTTACCATAGAGCATAATGGATATGTTGGGAAAGGCAATGTCGCTTATGTAAGCATGGTGTTTTTAACCGCGGGTATTTTTGGAAGCCTATTTTATTTAGCTAAAATGATCTTGAATAAAGGCGCTGCAAAATTCAAATGGAAAAATATCTTAGCGGGTATTCTCTTAGGAGTTCCTAATTATTTCTCCATGTATTATTTAGTAAAATTATTGAATCTTGGATGGGAAGGTTCTACCATATATCCTATCAATAATATTTTCATTATTCTTCTAACCGTTTTAGTTGGATACTTTGCATTTTCGGAGAAATTAAATAAATACAATCTCATGGGATTTATCATTGCATTGGGATCCATTTATCTGATCAGTCAATAAGGGTATGGACAATACATACAAAATGATTCAAGCGGATCAGCAAGCACTTACCAAAGAGAAAGGGAGTAAATTTATTTCATACGCACTTAGCGTTCAATCCGAACAAGAATTCAAAGAAAAGCTATCAAACATTAAAAGCGAACATCCCAAAGCCACACATCATTGCTATGCATATAGAATTGGCGATGAAGGAAAACTTTATAGGCAAAATGATGATGGAGAACCATCTGGCACAGCTGGAAAACCCATCTTGGGCCAAATAGATAAATTAGACCTCACCAATATAGCCGTAGTCGTGGTGCGTTATTATGGTGGGACAAAATTAGGCACCTCTGGATTGATCAAAGCTTATAAAGAAGGAGCAGCTGAAGCACTTTCATTAACAGAGAAAATTGTAAAAACCATTCAAACAGGTTTTATTTTAAAAGCTGATTTTAAAGACCTTAATCCACTCATGAATGCTTTACAAAAAGCTAAAATTAACATTATAGAAAAGGACTTCAGCCAAATGGTATGGTTGAAAATTTCCATTGACAAGGGATTGGAAAAAGAATACTTTAAAAAATTAAAAGCCTTATTTTTACAATTGAATCACATTCCAGAAGAAGAACCCTTTACTATTTCAGGAATCGAAATTAGTTCTACGAATAAGACATTTTCAATCCATGATTAAAGTTGGCATTACAGGAGGGATAGGCTCAGGCAAAACTAGTGTATGCCGAATATTTGAATTATTTGGGATACCTGTATACTATGCGGATGAGCGGGCCAAATGGCTGATGCATCACAATGAAGCTCTTAAGTCAAGTATACAAGACCTATTTGGAACTGACATTTACAAAGAAGATGGATTAGACAGAAAAAAATTAGCAGGCATTGTTTTTAATGACAAGGCCGCATTAAAGCAATTGAATGCGCTGGTTCATCCAGCTGTTGCTATGGATACAAAATCGTGGTTTGAAGCACAGTCAAATGTTCCCTTTGCACTGAAAGAAGCTGCTCTTATTTTCGAAGTAGGTGGAGAAAAATCTTTGGACAAGGTGATCACAGTATTTGCTCCTCAAGAATTAAGAATTAATCGTGTCACCAAAAGAGACCAAGTCCATCGTGATGCCATTTTAGCCAGAATGAAAAATCAAATGAATGAAATGGACAAGGTGTCTAAGTCTGACTATGTTATTATTAATGATGGTAATCACTCTCTTATTCATCAAGCAATGACTATTTATCATGATTTGCATCAATTAGACCAATCCCATACAAAGTGAATAAATAGCTGATTGTTTTCTATTCTTCATTGCACGCTTATCATAAATAGCTATTATCTTTGGCTTTCATAAAATACTTTTCAAATGATTGACAATGCAGTTTTGAGTTCTAAGGAACTTATGGAAATGGAAGATAAATATGGGGCGCATAATTACCATCCCCTACCCGTCGTACTTTCAAAAGGTGAAGGAGTCTATGTGTGGGATGTTGAAGGTAAGAAGTACTTCGATTTTCTATCTGCTTATTCTGCGGTTAATCAAGGGCACTGTCATCCTAGAATTGTAAATGCTTTAACTGAGCAAGCAACTCAATTGACACTTACTTCCCGAGCATTCTATAATGACTTGCTAGGGAAATACGAAAAGTACATAACAGATTATTTCAAATACGACAAGGTCTTACCTATCAACACAGGAGTTGAAGCAGTGGAGACAGCTATAAAGCTTTGCAGAAAATGGGCTTATGAAGTGAAGGGTGTTGCTGAGAATCAAGCTAAGATAATTTTTGCAACAGGCAATTTTCACGGTAGAACCTTAGGTGCCATCTCTGCATCAAACGATCCATCTAGCACAAAAGGCTTTGGTCCTTATATGCCAGGATATGAGATCATTCCTTATAATGATTTAGATGCTTTAACTGAAGCATTAAAAGATAATGATGTTGCTGGATTCCTTGTTGAACCCATCCAAGGGGAAGCGGGAGTATTTGTACCAGATGAAGGATATTTGAAAAAAGCAGATGAGCTTTGCAAAGCGCATAATGTTTTATTCATTGCAGATGAGGTACAAACCGGCATTGCTCGAACAGGAAAACTATTAGCCACCTGTGGTAATTGTAGTTGTGCTAAATCCTGCGAACACAATCCAGAATTAAGACCCGATATTCTTATTCTTGGAAAGGCCATTTCTGGAGGCGTTTTTCCCGTATCTGCTGTGCTAGCTGATGACCCAATCATGATGTGCATCAAACCTGGTGAGCATGGGTCTACATTTGGTGGCAATCCACTAGCCTGTGCAGTAGCGATGGAAGCATTGAATGTTATCAGAGATGAAGGCCTTGCAGAAAACGCTATGCATCTTGGCAATATATTCAGAGAGCGAATGCAAGGATTAGTTGACAAAAGTGATTTAGTCAATCTTGTTAGAGGTAAAGGCTTGCTAAATGCCATCGTAATAAATGACAGCGAAGACAGTAAAACTGCTTGGAACATCTGCGTCGCTTTAAGGGACAATGGTTTATTGGCCAAACCAACACATGGAAATATTATACGCTTTGCTCCACCTCTCGTTATGAATGAAGAACAGCTGAATGAATGTTGTGATATCATTGAGAAGACGATCATGGATTTTAAAGTCTAAGTACGATTCATTACTCTGCTGCATAGTTAAACAAACAAATGTGTCTAGTCAGATCTTCAGCCATATTGTGTATTTTTTTTGTGCTCTTGATCTATTCATGTAAAGAGGAACCGATTAGTCCTGTAAATCCTTCAAATGAGAGTTGCTTTTTTACCGAAGAAGAACAGTCTGTTATAGATGAATTAGCATCTGAGTTCTCTTACCCTTTTCTATCTGCCAATCCTGAAGAAGAAGACCCTTCTTTAGATCACTTAATTGAATACCTAAGTACTGCTAAAATTGTGGGCATGGGAGAAGCCACCCACGGCTCTAAGGAGTTTTTTCAAATGAAAGACAAGCTATTTCGCCAATTGGTTTTACAGAAAGAATTTAAAGCGATCATTTTTGAAATTCCTTGGGGTAATTGTCTAAAAGTGGATGAATTCGTAGCAGAAGGAATAGGCACAGCTGATGATGCTATTAATCAAACATGGTACTGGGTATATGATACGGAAGAAGTCAGAGCTTTAGCTAATTGGATGCATAATTATAATAACGAACTAGCATCAGACAAAAAAATACATTTTGTGGGTTGTGATCCGCAGGGTCCAAATTTTGTGATTGAAAGAGCTATAGTAGAGTCCTACATCAAAGAACTTGATCCAAATATCATGGATAGCATTTATTTCCATTATGGACAGCTTCCATATGATTTAATGGAATATGATGAAGTAGATCAAAGTATTAAATCGTTTAATCGAGAACATACTGAAATCGTTTATCAATATTTACTGCATAATAGAGATGCATTTGTTGCAGCCACTTCAAATTTCGAGTTTGAAAAAACCTTGATGGCAGCCCATGTAATTCAACATAGAGAGATGATGTATCGCAATCAATCATTTGGTGTGACGCGTGATTCATTGATGGCAGTATATAGTTTATGGTGGCAAAGAATATTTGAAGAGGATGCAAAGGTTGCCGTGTGGGCACATAATGCACATGTTCAGCATAATGATATTGGCGGAAAATGGATGGGAAGATATCTACAAGACAGTCTATCCAATGAATATAAGAATGTGGGTTTTAGTTTTGGAAAAGGACAATTAAATGCATTTTATGCGAATAGTCAAGGGAGTTTTCAGAGTAGTGTCAGGGACCAAGTTATTTCGTCCGTAAAATGCTTTACCAGCAATGCGGTTTTTTCAGCATTAGAAGCTGAACAATATTACCTTATTTTTGATGAAATTCAATTCCCCAGTCAGAGTCAAATATACTTTGATAGTCCTCATAGTTTTTATCAAATGGGAGCTGGATTTAATCCTTCCTATCTGCACAATTATACCAGTAAAATAGCAATAGCCCATCTTTGGGATACTTGGATACACTTTGATGAAGTAGTTGCTTCATCGCTCCAATAATCCCATTAGCAGAAAATAAAAAGGCCAATCAACAAATGACTGGCCTTTAAATAATCTCTTAAAAAAGTATTTAATTTCCGCTACAACCGTTTAATACAGCTTTGACTTTCGAGCCAGAGGATAATTTTGCCCCTGGACTAAAAGTAATTTTCGATCCTGCGCTTAATACAACATTGGTTCCTGAATTAGCTACACCATTACAGCTCACTGAAGTAGTAGCACTATACAGGCCTTCTTCAATAGTACCAGACACCGCTAGGGTATTATTGCAAACCAATAGTGCTGGTCCTTTGCTTCCAAAACTCAACTCTGCCCACATCCGATTTCTTTGATCCATTGTAAAGAGTGTTCTACAGGGTCCAGCATAGGACATTACATTATTTAAATCTGGTGTATAGATGGCATTTTCACAATCTTTGCGATTGGTATCATTGTATGTGCAATTACTTGAATTCCAATTACACTGATCAAGATTCCATGATGCATTCGTATCACAACAACGATCACCTGCTGTCTCACAATTATCTCCATCTACTTGTTCTTTTGCATCATTTGGACAGGATAATTGATAATTCTGATGTGTATGCAACAAGTTCAAGCAGTGTCCAATTTCATGAGCTATGTGATCTTCCCAATAAGGTGCAAACTTCACTTCCGAAATCGCCATATAATCATTGGGTATCGCGATTGCATTTCCTGCCAAGAAGCCAAATTCCGTGGGCCAAACAAAAACATCTAGCCGATTGGTAGCTCCATGAGCTGGATATAATACATCTTTTGTGAATTGGACATAGCCTCCCAAATTGTCTACATAAGCATTATCTACATAATCAGAATTGTCTATAAAATTTATAGGATCCTGAGTGTATGTAATATTATGCGGAGAGAAATGGTTGCTCAAAAAAGCTACTTGTGCATTCACATCTGAAGCATTTGGACCAGTTGAACCATCTGTTTCTCTAAGCACGTGAAATTTAATTCTCAAGTTAAAACTAGGTGAAGCTCGGTCCATATTACTTGAGATAAATTTATTCACTTGTTTAGCAGTCAATACATTAGGCCAATCTGGTACGGGATCATCACATGATTGCCCTAATAATGGACTTGAAGCTAGCATCAAAATGAAGCCTAAGAATGAATATAAAAGATACTTCATGGCTTAGTTATTTTTAAGTTCTTCAATTTGTTTGGTCAGTTCTTTGTTTTGCGCTTCTAATGCAATCATATACAATGTAAGTTCTTCAACTTTTTGTACAAGTAAACGTTGCATTTCGCCAACTGCAACACCATCTCCAGACTCCATTTCTTTAGCACTTGGTATCTCCGGAAGGTGACCATTTTCATCAATAAAAGACTTGACCTCAGTTAAAGACTTTAAGTCATAATCTTTTTCAAAAACATAATCAGGCCAGTCACCAGACAATTCGACTACCATTTCTTCAACAATGGCTTTGCC
>CALGNN010000102.1 GCA_937961455.1 uncultured Saprospiraceae bacterium | reverse complement strand
TGATAAGATGAGTATAGATTTCAGACTGCGACACTATTGGTCTGGAGTACAATATGACGAATTCTTTAGCCTCAATGAAATTGGATCGCTAGACAAAAGCACCTATCAAGAATTTCATGACTTTAACTATAGCAACTTTGCCATTGATTTAACTTATAGATGGATATTCGCTCCTGGCAGTGAGATTAATATAGTTTGGAAAAATAATATTGCAGGTTCCTTAAATGATCCTATTGCATTAAAGCATCAGACTTCTTATCATCAAGATTTTAGTCAATTACGTCAGTATCCACAAAGCAACAGTCTTTCAATTAGATTCATGTATTATATTGATTCTAATAATGCCGTTCAAAAACTCTTTAGAAAATAAATTGTTTAAACATCATTGCATACATTGATTTTACATCAATGAAAGAGATCATGTCCCTTAAGGCTTTTTAATGGACATGATTTTTTACGTATAATTGAATGGTAATTTATTAATAATGAAACTTATGTTGAGTAGTATAATTCTGATCCTCTTCACCGTCTTTGCTTGTGAATCTAATCCTATAGAAACAGTCCAAGAAATCAATCCAGCATTTAAAAAATATTGGT
Organism: uncultured Saprospiraceae bacterium; assembly: GCA_937961455.1. GTDB lineage: Bacteria > Bacteroidota > Bacteroidia > Chitinophagales > Saprospiraceae > CALGNN01. Next base: position 6,082 of record CALGNN010000102.1, on the reverse strand, counting down.
ATCAAGGAGAAGCAGAAATCACAAGTTTTAGATTACAACAAGCGAGATATGGTGAAATTAGAGAAGGCAATGCTGTCACAATATTTGTTACAGAACCCTTTTCCACCAGTTCTATGACAAAGGCAGATAATCCTACACAAAATGATCCATCCGTATTAAAACTGAATTTTACTAAGACTTTTAATACGGGTATTTATCCATACTCCATGATGACAAGCACTTTTCTACCTGTGCAAGATCCAAGGCATTCTTTAAAAATTTCTTCTTCTTCACAAGAATGGTGCGGACATACGTATATGGAATTACAGAATAAAAGAAAATTCGACATTAATATATCTTCCTATTTCGAAGGTGAGTCCGAAAACTTAAGTTTAGAAAAAAATATAATTGAAGATGATCTTTGGTCAATGATTCGAATTAAACCTAATGACTTACCTACGGGAAAACAAAAAATAATACCCTCATTCTTTTTCTTAAGATTGGCTCACAAAGAAACGAAGGCTTATCAAGCAATTGCAAGTTTGTCAAAAAAGGATGATGGTATTTCAAGCTATACCATTGAATATCCTGAATTGCAACGCACATTAAGAATTAATTTCGAAACAAATTTTCCTCATCAAATTAATTCGTGGGAAGAAAGTTCTTACAGTGGATTTGGCAATCAAAAAAATAAATTGGTAACAACTGCGGAAAGAATTAAAACCATAAAATCTGCCTATTGGGCAAAAAATTCTAATAAATATTCTGGGCTTAGAGATGAATTAGGTTTAAGAAACTTTAAAACAGTAGATTAGATTTTCTAATGTTTGGTTTATGAATTATTTTGATGATAAGGTCGCAATCGTCACAGGTTCTAGTTTGGGTATTGGTAAAGCTATCGCAATTAAGTTATTGGAATTAAACTGCAAGGTTGTTATTACCGCAAGAAATAAACAACGCCTAGCTAAAACCTATGCAGAAATTAAAAAGGACGGTGATCAATTACTTATGCAAGCGGGTGATGTTTCAAAATTGGAAGACTGTAAAAATTTAATAGAAAAAACTATTGAACATTTCGGTCGACTAGATATACTTATCAATAACGCTGGATTATCCATGGAGGGTGAGGTAGTTGATCTAAAACCTGATGTTTTTAAAAATATCATGGATGTTAATTATTTAGGTTCTGTTTATCCAAGTCAATTAGCCATACCACATTTAAAATCCACTGAGGGTTCTATTTTATTTATTAGCAGTTTAGCTGCTATAAGAGGATTACCAGGCTTCGCTCCTTATGCTTCTTCAAAAATGGCCTTGACTGCACTTTCTGAATCTTTAGCCATAGAATTAAAACCTTTTAATATTCATGTAGGGATCGCTTATCTTGGCTTCACCAAAAATGATCCAGAAAAAACCATATTTAATAAAGATGGGGAGCTTATCCCCCAGCCAACTAGAAATGGATTCAAGCAAAAAGACGTTTCAAAAGTTGCTACCCAAATTTTATTGATGATAAAGCAAAGGAAGTTTAAATCCTATTTTAATCTTATGGGTTTAAGCATCAATTTTTTAAATCGTATTTTTCCTCGAGCATATCATTTTACCTTAAGCCGATTGTATAAAAAATATCAAAGTGAGTAGGAATATTATGAAGCGAATTTTGGGAAGTATTTTTATTCTTATTAGTGTGACAGCTAATCTAGAAGCACAGGATACGGTTTCCATTATAGACACCATTCCAACGATAGAATTATCAGCCTTAAGGATCGAATCAAACGTATTTCAGTCACCTTATGGAGTATATGAAAAATCACTATCTAACCCGGTCCCTAGTATTGTAGTTTCAGAAATATTCAATCAAATACCTGGTCTATTTATTTTAAATCAATTTAATCATGCCCAAGACTTAAGAATAAGTATTAGAGGATTTGGAAGCAGAGCAGCTTTTGGAATTAGAGGTGTTAAACTATTGTTGGATGGTATTCCTTTGACTACAGCTGATGGTCAAGGTCAAATAGACAATTTAGATCTTAATAGCATTCAAAGAATTTCTTTATCTGCAGGTCCCGCATCATTTATGTTTGGAAATGCTTCAGGTGGTGTATTAAGTTTTTCATCTCAAAAATACATTGAGAAAAATACCTTGAGTTTGTCTTCTACGTTTGGATCATTTAATTCAAGAAGTTATTTATTAAATGCCGCTTTCAAAAAAAATAAAAATTCTTTCTTTCTTGATGTTAATCGATCTAAGCAATTAGGCTATCGTGACCATAGTAGCTATACTTCAAACAATTATTCTTTTCGGATACATAGACAATTGAAAAATTTCGGAGAAATTCATTTTTCAAGTTCGTATTATAATAGCCCTGAAGGACAAGATCCAGGTGGCGTAAATTTAGATCAACGAACAGAACAAGCAAGTACAGCTAGAGATCGAAATGTTATATTTAATGCAGGAGAAGAAATAAATCAATTTAATACCTCCTTATCATATGCACAACCCCTAGGTAAATCATTTCGCATAAATTCTCAAGTATTTTATTCTAATAGAATATTTAAAGGTCGTTTACCTTTTACCAATGGAGGTGTTATTGATCTGAATAGAAATTTTATGGGGCATAGCACGTATATTAAATATTTCAAAAACTTTAGTAATGGTGCTTTTAATAATTTTACCATTGGATATGATTTAGCTAATCAACAAGACGATAGACAACGCTTTTTAAATGAGGAATCTATTGTGGGTGATATGACTTTAAATCAATTGGAATCATTTCAAACAGTAGCGTTTTCTGCTTTTAATCAATTTACATTAGACCGACTTTTAATTCACTTAGGAATTAGATTCGATCAAAATTATATTAGTGTGGAAGATGCTTTTTTGACTGATAATGATGACTCAGGTCAAATTGATTTAAATGCAGTTAATCCAGGGATAGGCATCAATTATAAATTTGGAAAAAATTTATTCCTTCGGGCGAATGTAAGAACCAGCTTTGAAACACCCACTTTAAATGAACTGAGTAATAATCCTACAGGAAATGGTGGATTTAATCAAGACTTAAATGCTCAAAAATCTCGAAATCTCGAAGTGGGAATTTCCTATTTTAATGATCTGCGACCTAATTCAACTCAAGAATTATCTCATGCCATCCAATGTAATTTTTATAGAACACAAACCACTAATGATATTATCAATTATGAACTAGAAGATTTTCCAGGGAGAAGTTTTTATAGAAATGCTGGATCTAGCATTCGTCAAGGTCTAGAGTTTTCTTATGATTTATCATTTAATGATTTTTATAAATTCGGCACAAACTACTCTTTTATAGATCCCACATTTATCAGTTATTCCGTCAATGGAAATTCATTTGATGGAAATGTCATCCCGGGCATATCAAAACATTTTGGCGGAATGACAATTAAAAGAGAAAAAGACGAAGGATTTAATTTTTCTGTCAATAATTATTTCCGAAGCAAGATATTTCTCAATGATGAAAATAGCGTAGAAGATGATGCTTTCTATAAATTAAACATTTCTTTATCTTACAAATTCCTTGTTAAGGATCAATTAATTCAAGCCTATTGTACTATTAATAATATTACCAATTCAGATTATAATGATAATATTAGGATCAATGCATTTGGAGGCAGATATTATGAAGCTGCACCAGGAAGAGCATTCTATGGAGGCATTAAATTGCGCCTCCAATAAATCACAATTTATTTAATCTTTCTGCAGCTTGATCAAGCGTTTCTAATTTTTTAGCAAAACATAAACGTACCACCTTTGCTTCAATGGATTCTTTATAAAATGGAGACAAAGGAATCGCTGCAACACCTACTTCTCGAGTGAGATATTTGGCAAATTCCAAATCATTTAAATCACTGATTCCTGTATAATCATATAATTGAAAATATGTGCCTTTAGACGACATGGCTTTTAATGGGCTGTCAACGAGTGCCTCAGTTAAATAGTCTCTTTTCTTTTGAAAAAATGCTGGCAAACTTTCATAGTGCACAGGATCTTGAAGATGTTCTGCTAATGCATATTGCAAAAACGAGTTCACACTAAATACGTTCCATTGATGAATATTTTTAAACTCTTTCATTAAATATTCTGGACCAACAATGTATCCCATTTTCCATCCTGTAGTATGGAAGGTTTTGCCAAATGAATAAACTGCTAATGATCTTTCAAAGAGTTGGGGAAATCGTAAAACACTTTCATGCTGAGCTTCATCATAAATCAAATGTTCATATACTTCATCGCTTAAAAGAATTAAATCATGCTTCGTAACCAATAGCTCTAAAGCCTCTAAATCTTCTTTCTCTAGAATGGTTCCTGTAGGATTATGAGGGGTATTAATCATGATCATTCGCGTTTTATCTGTAATCAGACTCGCTACATGATTCCAATCAATTTTATAATCAGGATATTTCATGGCATATGAAATAGCTACACCTCCTGCAATTTGAATGGATGGAATATAAGAATCATATGCTGGCTCCATAACAATAACTTCATCTCCTGGATGAACGAATGCTTCAATAGCTGTAAATAAGGCTTGTGTACCTCCTGCCGTTACACAGACTTGCGTTTCAGGATTTAAATCAAGATCATAAGAGCGACTAATTTTATTACAAATCGCCTTTCTTAATTCTAAAAGCCCAGGCATTGGGCAATATTGATTTTTCCCTTCATTTAAATATTTACTTACTCTTTCTCTTAATTCAGGACTGCAATCATAATCAGGAAATCCTTGACCTAAATTGATGGCTTTGTGCTCTTTTGCCAATGCTGACATAATCGTAAAAATGGTCAAGCCTTCACTCGCTAACTTTGATTGTATTTGCATAACAATTTCTTATATTAATAAAGCTATTATTATTTGTGAGTTATTTAAAAAGCTTTCATGGAAAAAGTATATAATAATGAATCTGGAGCACATAGAAGAGAAGGGCTGTCTTATCGTTTACTTCCGGAAGAGATTCAGCAATATAATGAACTAGGTTATTTAATTTTAAACAATGTCCTTACGGAATCTGAAATGCTAAGCATAGATCCATGGTTTGAAAGATTTATATCTGGGAAAGAGCGCCATCGAATGGGCAAAGACTTTTGTGATATGTCTCAACCCTATGATACACCTATGGAAGATTTTCAACTAGTAAATGCTATGCTGCCTAGTACCTATTGTCCTGAATTCGCTAATAATATTTTTCAAAGAATCACCCAGAATATAGCCGACCAATTATATGATGCTAAGTCTTCCATCGATTATGAGCAATTTTTAGCAAAGAAGCCAGCTAAGAAAAAGGCTGAGTTTGCCATGCATCAGGATCTAGGCTATTGGCCTAAAACAAAAAATACTTGGACCGCTACTTTCTCACTTGCATTAAATGATGCAGATGTTGATAACGGATGTTTGTATCTAATACCTGGTTCAAATAAAGAAGCTGAGCTTCGTGAACACAAACCTAAAGACTATGGCAATCAAAATCCCAATGAAATTAATAGAGATGATTCTCATACCCTTGTGATCGAAAGAAAACCTGAAGATCAGCTTGTTTATTTACCTGTCACTCGAGGCAGCATAAGTATCCACGATGAGCGAATCGTTCATGGCTCTGGAGGAAACAACACTAATGAATGGCGCAAGACTTATATTATTGCATACAGAGATGTGGAAACCATCAGAGAAGAACGCGCTATGGGATTTACACATTCGCATAATGATAAGGTGGATTGGAAGGAAATTATTCACTAGTTAATAATACCTTTGCAGATCATTAGGATACCAAATCATTGAACGAGAAAATATACCAAAAGCTCCATCAAGAACATCAATCAGCATTTAATGCTATTCAAAAAAGATTCAATCTTTTTAGCATTATTAGACTCATTGTTTTTTTGCTGTCGGCGGTGCTTTTTTATTATTACTATAATTCAGCTAACACCTTTCATCTATTAGCTGCGGTAGTAATTTTTATAGCCTTTCTTGCCTTAATTGTCTATCACAAAAAGATTGCATTTAAAAGAGATTTCACTAAAGCTTTAGTAGATATTAATTCTGATGAGCTACTTTTCTTAAATGACAAA
>CALGNN010000101.1 GCA_937961455.1 uncultured Saprospiraceae bacterium | reverse complement strand
AGATGACGAAGATTTTGATTGGCATCTTACTGAAGATAGTCCAGCCATAGATCAAGCAATTGATTCTCCAGTTGAAGTAGATCTTGATGGGAATTTTAGAACAGGAGTTCCAGATATAGGTGCATATGAATATCAAGGCTTAGTGTTTCTAGAAGAAACAGTATTGCAAGATATAGCAATAAGCTACATGCAGGAGTCAGATCATTTAAAAGTTACTTTGAAGGCTTCTTTAATGGGAGATGGAATATTTAGGCTTTATCATGCTAATGGTCAATTGCTTAAGAAGGCTCGATTCTCTAAGCGGATTGAAGCGCAGCAATTTGATTTGGATTTGCATTATGTGCCTACAGGCATGTATTACCTTTCTACTCAAATGGAAGGGAGACAGTTAAGCACCATTTCTGTTTTCTTCTTTAATGAGTAGCATTGTGCAAAATTATGCTATGGCAAGGATAAGGGAGCTGTAAAGTATATTACAAATAAAAAGAGCTAAATAGCGTTTTATGTCTTTGTCGCCGTCTTGGTCAAATAGAAAGTAGAAGCATGAAATAGATGTGAAAGACTAAGAAATAAACTGCTTAACATGCATGCTCGAAAACTCATCCAAGTAATCGTTCTTTTGTTTTCCTTTTCTTTAATGGCATTATTTGTATTCTTCAGAAGTGGAAATTTATCCTTTTCAGAAAGTAGTCTTTATTACAATCCAAACGGTTCTAGCCTCAATGTATTAGATACGCTTCCTGTAGTCAAAATGGAAACTGCGAGATATGCCTTATTTATCAATCGAAAAAATCTTGTAGAGAAGTACATAGGTCCCGAAAAGATTGCAAGACTAGATACCATGACCATTGATTCTTTGTTCGTAAAGTATAAAGCTTTTGATGATCAGCAAAGTCCAGAAGTTGAGTTGCAAATGTCAAGTTCTAAGTCAGGGCCAATCTTTAAAGAACCCATTCCTGAATTAATGCATAGCAGTAAGTCCATGCCTATTATTCTTTCACCAGAACAGTTAGCAAAACATAAGAAGGAGCAAGCACGCAAAAAAAGAAAAGCTTTAAGGAAATCAAAGAGAAACAAAAATGATTGATTTAGACATAAGCAATAGCTTGATCGGAGCCTTACTGAGTTTCTTTTTTCTACTCATACTTTTCCTCCCATTAGAAAAAGTATTTCCTGCCAAGAAAAATCAAAAAATATTTAGACCACACTGGTTCTTAGATTTATGTTTTTTCCTGGGTCAATATTTGTTGTGGGGCGTTTTATTAATTTCAGTTATGGCTGAATTTAAGGCTTTTCTACAAGGCTTTGTTTCGGTGGACATATTACTTACTATAACAGACTTTCCTTTTTATGTTCAAATCCTACTGGTCCTTTTAATGAGTGATTTTCTCATTTATTGGGGACATCGGCTCCAGCATGCCAATGATTTTTTATGGCGCTTTCATAAGGTACATCACAGTGCTGAACATTTAGATTGGTTAGCTGCTCATCGGGAACATCCATTGGACACCGTTTATACAGTAGGTTTAATAAATCTACCAGCCTTTATGCTAGGTTTTCCTTTGGAAGCTATTGCTGGAGTGATTGCCTTTAGAGGAATTTGGGCAATTTATATTCATTCAAATGTTAGATTGCCCATTGGTCCACTGAGAATATTAATAGGAGCTCCTGAACTACATCATTGGCATCATGATTATGATAGAAGAGCTGGAAACTATGCGAATATTTCTCCGATCATGGATGTTATTTTTGGCACTTATAAATGTCCTGACAAAGAACCTGAAAAATTTGGTATCAGTGAAAAGCTGCCAAAATCCTATTTCGGTCAGCTTATTGAACCATTGCTGCCAAATTCAATTAAAGGAAAAATCTTTGACTGATTAAAACTTTTAATTTGTGACTTCGCGTTGAACTTAAAGTCTTTAGATTATATTAGTATACATATGAGAAATTTAGTTAGGATATTAATGATGTTTGCTCCAATGATTATCCGTCAGGTAAATCGATTTATGAGGGACAGACAGCGTACTCAAGCTCAGAGACCACAACAAAGAAGACAGAGGCTTCCTCCCGAAGAAGAAGCGTATGATGAATATGAAGAGGTATATGAAGATCATGGGACCTACGAAGATCATCAATACGAAGAAGAAGTTGTTGATCCAACATACAAAGAAGACGACTTCGTTTAGTCTACAACAATTTATAAACTTAGATTAGTTTTTAGTTAGCTTATAAGCGTAATTAGCTTGGTTTAGAATTAGTTGTATCGTATAATTTCCAGCTTCTTGAATGGGAATGTTACCACCATTGTATTCCAATCGAGTATTTCCATCACTATCGCCAAAAGTAATATCTTCAGCACCATTGGCTCTAAATTTTATTTCGCCAACGCTTAGATCTGTAGTTAAGCTTAATACATTATTTGCTTCATCATATTCAAAAAGAAGGTCATTATCCCATCCTCCTGAACTAGCATCTCCAACGAGACCCCAGACTGTTTGGTCAACTTGATAGGTCAATGCATTGATATCAGCTTGAAGTCGATACATTCCCGATGGTCCTCCAGTGGGTATATCATTGCCAATCCCTCCTGGATCCAAAATTCCATCTAATTCAACATCTCCCCAATTGATATCCCAGCTTGGTCCGTCTGTGAATTTAAAAAGTGCATCATCAATAGGAAACCAAATGAACCCCTCATACTTTTTATCACTGTTTAAAGAAAATATGATTGTTGAAGAATCCTCAGGTGCCCATCCTTGATAATCACCAGGAATAAATAATAAAGGATAGTCTACAATTACTTCAAGTGTCAAAATACTTAAAGACACTGGATCAGAAATTAATTGAGTAACATCTTCACTTACTTTTGCTCTTACTCTTATTTCGACATCTATGGTTTCACCGCCTGGCGCACCTTTTGCCAATAATATATTGTTTACATTTCCATGGATCATATTAGCTTCTAAGCCCGAAACTTGAGCCAGTGTAACTGGATTTGCAAATCCATTGCCAGCAAAATCAATTTCTAAGATGTAAGTAACAGCTGCATTGTATCCAAAGTCAGCTTCTGACCAAAACACATTGGTCATTAAGGATTCTAGATTTTCCTCTGTGACTTCATAACTATCTCCAGAACTTGGAGCACTAATTATGGGCTTGCTACCTAAAGCAACTGTCGGTCCGAATGGCTCATCTTCGCACGAATCAAATAGAATGGCTGAGCTAAGTAGGGCAATAAGGAAAAGAATATTTGTAAACTTCATATGCTTTAATTAATAACCTGGATTTTGATTAAGATTTGGATTTGCTACAATTTCTGATGCTGGTATAGGATAGATATCTCTAAAATTCGAAACGGGTAATCCTTCTGGACTTCCTCCTTTCCAAGGCCAAACGTATGAGCCTGCTGAAAATTGAGAAAATCTTATCAGATCAGTTCTTCTTTGCGCCTCCCAATGAAACTCTCTGGCTCTTTCGTCAAGTAAAAAGTTTAGATCAAGATCTGCTGCAGTAATTTCACCTGCATTAACTCTATTTCGAACTTGATTCACATATCCAAGAGCTTCGTCTAAATTTCCATTGGTCCTCAATAGCGCCTCTGCATGCATCAAGTAAGCATCGGCAATTCTAAATAATGGAAAGTCTGTATCTACATGTGTTGCATCAGAACCTGGTGTTCCATCTGAACGTAAATTAGAAAATTTTGTAACTGCATAGCCTTCTGTAAATAAGGCCATATCATTTATTTCTTTATTCTGGCCTTGGGTGAAAAAATCTGCTCTTTGATCACCTGGAGGTAATGAGATCGCATAAGTGTAATCTCTTTCGCCTAAGTATAAGCTGATATCATACAAACCAGCCACATCAATATCTATATCCGTACCTTCTTGGCTAAGATGACCATCAGCATCAGTATCACCTAAATTAATATCCCATAAGTCATTAGCTCTAAATTTAATCTTTCCAGGTGTTAGGCTTAGAGAGATATTCCAGCTATCTGAATCTGGATCATAGCTCATATCTTGATCTGAATCCCAGCCATCAGCAGTTGCGTCTCCTATTACTGCCCATGAAGTTTTTTCAAAACTATACTGACCAAATCCTGTGTTTACTTTTATTAGGTAATAGCCTGCTTCAGCTACCATGATAGCTTCTCCATCTAAATCTAAGACACCATTCATATCGGAATCTCCCCAGATTTTGTCCTCTGTCGGGCTATCGGAAATTTTAAAACTGCTATTGTCCTCAGGGAAATAAATATATCCTTCATAGACACCATTATTATTTATCGAGCTTATGGAATGTGTAGAATCAGCCGAATTAAACCCTTGATGACTTGATGGTACAAACAACCTTGCAAAAGAAGTATTGACTTCAGCTCTTTCGACCACAGGGCCACTAAAGCCACCTCCTGGAAATTTATCAACAAGGGCACTTGTTGTCCTGGTTCCACCCCAGCCACCTGCGACTCCATAATTACTGGCAATCATTTCTCCTCCTATAGAAGCATTAACAATGAAGGTCGTTCCTCCCCATGTTTTAGTATGCACTCCGTCATAAGTGATCGGAAATATAATCCCATCTGCTGTATCATTATCCGCTAAGAATAGATGTTTGTAAGTTTCATCTAATTGATAACCTGCTGCAATTAATTTATTGGTGTACTCTAGCGTTTCTTGATAATAAGCTGTGCCTGTATAGACTTCACCGTTTAGTAAAAGTTTTGCCATGAGCATCCATGCAGCGGCTTTGTCTGCTCTTCCGTATTGATGCTGTTTTGCATCTACAAGATCGGATTCTATCTCAGTTAATTCTGTTCTGATAAAATCAAATAGATCTGGTCCAGAAATTTGATTTGGAAGAAATGAACCCACTCCATCTTCTTCTAATACAAAGGGTACATTTCTAAATAAGTCAAGTGCGTGAAAATAACTTAAAGCTCTCAGAAATCTGGCTTCTGCTCTGTAGGTTTGGATGGATGCTTTTAATGTAGCATCTACATTACGGTCATTAAGTTTGCTATCCGTTGTTTCTCTTAGAAATTCATTCGCTAAGGCAATTTGATAAAACACTCTTGAATAGAATGCAGCAATGAACACATCATTCGAACTCCAATCTTGTTCATGAAAATCTTTAATGGTTTGATCATTCCAACCAACCACCGCTTCATCTGTTGGAAATTCTTGATGATACCATAGACCTCTCAAATATTGTCCAAATCCCTCATCAATCCCGGAAATGTCCGCTTGTCCAGAAGGCCCTTGTTGACCTGTAACAGATAAGCCTGCATAGAGTTTTGCTAGGACTTGTAAGTAAGCTTCTGGATTGTCATAAACCGTAGAGGCTGTAAGTTCATCTTCATCTAATGGAATGGTATTGAGGTCCTTAAAGCAAGAACTCATCACTAAAAGAAGCGAAATGGAAAAAGTAACTTTTAAAAGACGATATATATTTTTCATTTGTTCTCTTTTGATAATTAAAATTCAGCACTTAAGCCTATTAAGAAAGTATTTGATCTAGGGTAAATGGTGTTATCAATTCCACTCGCAATCTCAGGATCTATACCACCATATTTTGTAATCAGAATGGGGTTTTGAGCCGTTACATAAAGTCTCAAATTTGAAATGGCATTTGAAATTTCTGATAAATTGTACCCAGCAGTAATATGGTCAACTCTAAAAAATGAAGCGTTTTTTACAAAGTGATCTGTGAATATTTGAATGCTGTTAAAGTCATTTTGTTGTAAAATGGGGTCCATATTATTTAGATAGTTTGTACTGTGATACAAGCCATCATAGAATCCTCTTCCTGACCAGTTATTATTATATACAAAGCCCCCAATATTTGCACGAGCGCCAAAACTAACATCGAAATTCTTAATATTATAACTTCCTGAGAATCCATAAATCATATCAGGTGCGGGCTTTTGATAGCGATATTTATCATCAGCTGTTATCACCCCGTCGTTATTTCGATCGACATATAATCCTTCGATAGGAACTCCATTGTCATCATAAACTTGTTCGAAAACAAAAAAGGAATTTAGGGGATGACCTACACTATGAATTTGAATATTATTAAATCCAATTCCACCTGTTTCGACACCTTGGTAATCAGGATCATCAGAAGCAGTTAGTCTTGTTATTTTATTCCTGTTAGCTGCTAGATTGAAACCCAGCTCAAGTGTTGATTCTTTTTTTCTGATGGGAACAAAATTTATAGAAAATTCAATTCCTTTATTTTCTAAGTCACCTACGTTGGTGTTTAGGAAATTTGTCAAATTGGTGCCTGCAGGAACAGGAACAAAATTTAAAAGGTCTTTCGTAAACCTTTGGTAATAATCAAGAGCGCCATATACTCTTTCATCTAATAATCCATAGTCTACTCCAGCATTATAAGTAGTGGTTTCTTCCCATTTTATATTGGCATCATAACCCTGTGGTCTCAATGTATTTATAAATTGATCACCAAACTGATATTGTGCGTTAGCTTGACCAGCAAGGTATCTAGCTTGGTAAGCATAAAAATCATTTCCAATATCTTGTTGGCCAGTAATACCATATCCCAATCTTACTTTCATAGAAGAAAGGATGCTGTGATTAATCCTATCTTCTTCTTTAACTAATTTTACAGCTGCGGCGAATGCTGGGAATAGACCCCATCTATTTTCTGGGGAAAATCTTGATGTTCCATCTCTTCTTAAAGTGGCTGTTAAAAGTATCCGATCTTTTAAAGTCAAATTTGCTCTACCGAATAAGGATACGAGATAGTACTCTCGACGATCTGTATTTGGTTCATTAAAAATGATTGTTTCAGCAAGATTAGAAGATTGGCTGAAGTTTTGAAACCAAAAATGTTGCCAGCTGTAACCAGCCATCAAGTCCAGTTTATTGGCATTAAATTCTGTCCCATAATTTAAATAAAAATCCAAAAGCTCATTTTTCTTTTGTTGATTATAATCGCTTTTAGAGCCTCCATTTATAAACGCGAAAGAAGCATTTTCTGGAGTGTTGGATGCTCCTTCTCCATTTGAATAGTCATAAGCTACATTTAGATTTGCGCGCAGTTTTGGTAAAAAGTGAAATCTATAATCTATTTGAGCACTTGTTATATATCTATATACATCAGACTGATTGTCGGTCAATTCCAGTAAGGCCACTGGATTAGAAGGAGCGATCGTTATCGGATTTCCATCAGGCTGCGTCCAAGTAAAGAATCCTGCATATACAGAGTTGTCATCTCTAACTGATTGTGTAGGATCAAAAGAAAGTGCAGATCCAATAGCGCCCCAATTGGCAAAAGTATTATCAATCTTCATTCCTTTAAGATTGATATTGAATTGCAAATGATTGTCAAAAAACTGTGGAGTAAAACTAACTGCTCCAGTTAGTCTATTAAAGTTTCCAGTTTTTAAGATTCCGTTCTCATTGGTATATCCTAAAGAGACACGATAAGGAAGCTCCTTGACTGCACCTGATACTGAAACATTATGATCGGTTGCTGTTCCTGTTTGAAAAATTTCTTCTTGCCAGTTAGTATTGGCATTTCCTAACAATGATCTTGCAGGGTGACTCTCATCATACTGTTGTTCTATAAGCGCTCTGTATTCATTTGCATCATATACAGGATTCATTTGAGCTATATTGGATATAGAAAAATTTCCATTATAAGTCACCTTCATTTTATCTTTTACTGAGCCTTTTTTGGTAGTAATTAAGATTACCCCATTTGATGCTCGACTTCCATAGATGGCTGTTGCAGATGCATCTTTAAGAACCGTAAAGCTTTCAATATCATTTGGGTGGATGGTATTTAATGGATTACGCATCCCAGAGATTCCTCCGTTATCTACAGGCACACCGTCTATAACAATCAATGGATCATTGGAAGCACTTAATGAAGATCCTCCACGAATTCTAATTCTCGATCCTCCACCAGGATCACCTCCTGTCGTGATTTGAACACCGGCAATTTTACCTGCTAATAATTCTTGAGCAGAAGTGATGGCTCCCTTGTTAAAATCTTCTGCATTCACGGTTTGCAGAGAACCCGTAGCATCTTCTTTTGTTACGGTACCATATCCAATCACCACAACTTCATCGAGGAATTCTCCTGAAGTCAAGTTTATATTAATGACATCATCTCCTCTCACTCTGATTTGTTGTGTTGCATATCCAGTATAACTCACTTCAAGCAAATCGTTTCCTTCGGGTACGGTTAATGAATACGCTCCATTAAAGTCCGTTACGGTTCCTGTAGAAGTACCTAGCACGATTACATTTGCTCCTATGAGAGGTTCAAAACTTTGTGCGTCTATAATTGTACCTTGAATATTTCGTTGTGCATCTATTTCAAAAGATAATGTGATGCACATGAGTAGAAAAAATAAGACTTTGATTTTAATTGAATTCATTGATGATTCGCGCTAGTTTAAAAAAGAGTTCAAAGCTAAAAATAAAAGGAAATTTTTTAATGTTAATATTTTTTATTAACAGCGATGCTTGCATTTAGCTCGTAACCGATTAATACGATCAAAGTATTGAAGTAGATCCACACCATAAATACGATTAGTGCACCAATGGCACCATAGATTTCATTGTAAGTTCCAAAGTTGTCTACAAACCATCTAAACCCAAATGAAGTTAAAAGAGATAAGACAATTGCAAGACTTGCTCCTGCACTAAAGAATGGAAATTTTTCAACTGTAGGTGGTCCATACCTATAGATGACTGCAAGGACACAATAATAGAGAAACATTAAAATGAGGGTTCTTCCAATACCTCCAATAAATCCTACTGAATGGTCGTCAATACCTAATTCAGGAACCATCCAAAAAATGAGTTGATTCCAAGTAACAATAAGTAAAACAGAACTGATTAATAATATTAAAAGCAAGAATAAAAGGAAAATCGCCACCAATCTTTTACTAATAAAGCCCCTGGGCTTATAGACCTTTTCATAGGATTTTGAAAATCCACTCATTAAAGAAATAACACCATTTGAAGCATAATAGATTGCCAATAAAAAACCTATCGATAACAAACCACCTCGAGGTATTTCAGTAACAGAATTTATAATGCTGAATAGATAGTTTTCTGCTTCATCAGGAAGTATACCTGTAATATTATTTAGCAATTGGTTTTTAAAGTCCTTAATCGGGAGAAAAGGCGTTAGAGAAAAAATAAAAATTATCCCTGGAAAAATACTTAGGAAAAAACTGAAGGCTGCCGCCCTAGCTCTCATGACGATACCATCTTTTTGAAGTTCTTTAATGATAAAACTAATGATGTCATAAATTTTTACACCTTGAAATCCAGGAAAAGATCTAATCTTAGATTGATCGATAATGCTACTGATAATAGGAAGCGCAAATATTTTTTTAATGAATTTATTCATTGAAATATGGACTCAACTTTTCCATTAATTCATCGGGCATATCTACTCTTTTATGAATTTCAGCATCCATAAAGACTAAATCGACTGTTGCCCTAGTGCAAATTCTTTCATCCTCTTTAAATACATTGTATTGAAAACTGATTTTGTTTTTTTCAAGTTTTCGAACAGTAGTTTCAAACTTTAGTACATCATCATAAGCTGCTGGGCGAATAAAACTCATTTGTAATTTTGCAACAGGCATTATGATCCCACGATCTTCTAATTGTTTATAGCTCATTCCTAATGACCGAATGGCCTCTGTTCGACATATTGAAAAAAAATGGGGATAGTGCCCATGGAATAAGAAGCCCATTTTGTCAGTATGGCCGTATGCTATTCTAATCTTTGTAATGTGACTAAACATGCGATAAAACTACAATAAAATTCAAATCTGCAATCCGAGATAGCTGTGTTCTATTCATAGTGTATTCGATCCTTTTAGGAAGAATCCCAAAAAGTGTTTTCACATAAAGCGTTTCTTATGCCCAAAATTCCCATTTTATATGCAACAAATTCATGATTATGAGGCTTAAAGCTCTTTAAGCTGTAAGCTTTATATCTTGGACAATACAGCCTTTTTTCCTTACTTTGTAGTATTTCTTATGGGGTTTATCTAAATCCCAATTTCATTTGAAACTTTAAGAAATTAATATCGATTAAGTATATAAGAAAAACACGATGCTTAAAAAGCTAAAATCATTATTTATTGTAGAGGAGCCAGGAGATCAGAAGGCAAAGAAAGCTGAAAATGACTCGAAGAAATCCGCACCAAAATCAAAAGAGGCTGGGCCGAAAGGAGCAGCGCCTGCTCCGATTTCTGTATCTAGCAAAGCGGATGCCTCTAAAGGATCGGTGAGTGAAAAATTTATGGATATTCTACTAAAGTCTTTAGAGGCGAATAATCTCGATGGGTTTGATTATTTAGAATATAAACAAACGATGCAAAATTTGGGTGATATGGATGATCAAGCCAAATTTCAAAATGCTTTTGCCATGGCAAAGACTATGGGAGCAACAAGTAAACATTTGGTTGATACAGCCAGCCATTATTTGAAAATATTAGATCAAGAACAATCTAAATTTGAAGTGGCTCTTAAAAATCAACAGTCAAACAATATAACAGGGAGAAAGCAAGAAATAGTAGATCTTAATAAAGTGGTTGAGCAAAAACAAGCTCAAATTGAAAAACTGAATGAAGATATTGCAAAACATAAACAAGCTATAGAAAAGAAAACTGCTGAACTAGATGGCGCGGCTAACAAAATAAAGAGAACTAAAAACAATTTTGCTGCGAGTTATCAGTTATTGACTTCTCAGATTAGAGAAGACGTCGATAAGATGAAAAACTACTTGAAATAAATTTATCAAATTTATGAGTGAAGGAACAACAAAAGGATTTTGGAAAAGACCGGAAGGTAAGGTTGGAGCAGTAGCACTGGCGGCTATCATAGCAGGAGGTGGATATTTATTGTTTGCTGGTTTGCCTTTCTTAGTTAGTTTAACATCCAGCATACTTGGTTTGACGGTCATGCTCTTAGTTCTTGGTGCGATAATTTATATGGCCCTAGATCCAAAGATGCGTGCATTAGTTGGATACATGTACAAGTCAGTCATGAGATGGTTTACTGGCTTATTTATTCAAATAGACCCTATGGGGATTTTAAAAAATTATGTAGATGATTTGAAAAACAATCTGCGTAAAATGAATAAGCAGATCAGTATGCTTCGTGGTCAAATGCACAAGTTGCAAGAGCTCATTATAAACAACAAAAAAGAGATAGAAAGTAATCTTACTCAAGCTTCGAAAGCAAAAGAGACGTCTCAGAGAAATGTAATGATCTTGAAGTCCAGAAAAGCTGGGCGACTTAAAGAGTCCAATATTAAATATGAAGATCTTTACAAGAAGATGGAAGTGTTGTACAGAGTACTCAAGCGTATGTACGAAAACTCTGAAATCATGCTTGAGGATATAAAGGATCAAGTTGAAATAAAAGAGCAAGAGCGCAAGGCGATTCATGCAAGTAACAGTGCCATGAAGTCTGCCATGAATATCATTTCAGGTAATAAGGACAAGCGGTATATGTTTGATCAAGCATTGGAAGCAATAGCTGATGATGTATCCAACAAGGTAGGGGAGATGGAAAGATTTATGGATATGTCTGAAAGCTTTATGAATTCTGTAGATCTACAAAATGGTGTCTTTGAAGAAGAAGGCATGAAGATGTTAGAGCAATGGGAGAAGGAAGGTGTTTCTTCTATTCTTGGCGAAGAGAAAGATACCCTACTATTAGCAGCTGAAAATGAAAATGATGTGCTTGATTTGAATGCTCCAATTCAAAAACCAGAAAGAGCTCCAAATCACATCAATCAATACGATAATTTCTTTGATTAATCATAATAAAAAACATAATGGCAAAACTCACAGGTTTTTCTAAATTACTAATTACACTTTTAATTTTAGCAATCTTATTTTTTGGAGGAAACTACCTTTTAAACAATACTACCTTTGGACAAAATTTAAAAGATCAAAGCGCAACCGTAACTGAAGAGTCTTCAGGTGAAAAAGCAAATGATGGGGGATTATTCGGAAAAAAGAATGATGCTAAGACAACTACTGGTTCTGCGAATGATGATGATGTTTTAAAAGTCCAGTTGGTTACATGGGGAGGATACGCACCAGGTTTATATTACAACGAAGGTGCTCGTGCAAATACAAGATCAAGATTCTATAAAGATTATGGCCTTAAGGTAGAATTCAGTTTAGAAAATGATTTAATCAATGCGATGAATGCATGGATTGCTGATGAATATGATGTGATTGTTCAAACAGCGGATGCATTTCCGTTATATACTTCTGCACCTGATATTAACGAATTTGGCCCAACTGCTTTTATACAAGTTGATTGGTCAAGAGGTGGAGATGCAATCATTGTAAAGAGAGGTATCAATTCAATGAATGACTTGAAAGGAAAGAAGATTGCATTGGCAGTACCTGCTCCTTCGCAGACATTTTTAATTACAGCCTTAGAGGCAGCTAATTTGAAATATTCTGATGTTACGATCATTAAAACTACAGACCCTTTAAAGGCGGCAGAGCTTTTTAGATCTGATGATGTTGATGCAGCTGTTGTCTGGAGTCCAGATGATATTATCACAACCAGTCAAGTTCCAGGTTCGAAAATTTTAATGAACACTGAGCAACAGTCCCATATAATTGGAGACATCATGTTTGCTAAAAAAGATTTCATCAACAATAATAAAGACAAGATTGATGCCTTCTATGAAGGATGGATGAAAGGAGTTGCAGAATTAGAGGCAGAAGATTCCAATAAACAAAAAGCAGCAAAGTATTTAGCTGAATTAAATCAAATTGGAGTTGAAGATGCATTAGCTATGATGAGCACTGTGAAGTGGACCTCTCACGGAGATAATGTGAATTTCTTTGGTTTAAATAGAACTCATCAAGGACAGACGGGAGACGATCTATATAGCAAGATGGCGAAAAAATTTGTTGAGATTGGTGATGCTGATGCTGTTGCTCCAAGTTGGAGGTCTGTGATTTACACAGGCGCTGTACAAGCAGCTGATTCAAAATTGCAAGGAGCTAAATATGGACCTGAAAAAGGAAAAGATTTTAAGCCAGCGACACCTGCGGACAGAGTGAAAGCTCCAATTGCCGTGAAGCCTATTACGATAAACTTTCCTACTGGAGGCGCAACGTTATCTGAAAATATGAAGACCATTATTGATCTTCAATTTAAAGATATCGCGAAATCTTTTGCAAATACGAAAATTAGAATTGAGGGGAATACGGACAATGTCGGAGGTACAGAGATGAATCTAAATTTATCAAAAGCTAGAGCTCAGGCAGTGGCAAATTATTTGAAATCAGCTTATGGGATGGATCCAAATAGATTTGTCATTGTAGGTAACGGACCTAACAAACCTGTTCCGGGCTGCGAGTCAAATGCGACGAATGAATGTAAGGCAAAAAATCGTAGAACTGAATTCCAAATCTTAGGATAGGAGCTCATCCATTTTGCAAAAGAAGATAGCTAAATGATTAGCTAAAAAAATATGGTGAACAAACTTTTTAAACTCCGAGGCCAATTGGATAGCAAGACCAGTTTTGCATTATCTATTGGAGGAGTGTTGTTCATTTTATTAATCTGGTTTTTGATTACCATGGGAGAAAATCCCATTGTCAAAAATGGTGTCATTCCAAAGCCTTTTGATGTACTTGCAGCCTTTGGCGAATTATACCAAGAGAAGAATCTTATCAGAAATATGTTTCAGTCTATCGGCATCAATCTAGCTGGTTATGTCGAGGCTGTAATCATTGCTATTCCGATCGGATTTATGATTGGCTTGTTTCCCATTTTTAGAGGTTCTTTTTCAAATTTGGTTGATGCGATTAGGTATGTACCATTAGGAGCTTTAACTGTAGTTTTTATAAGTTGGTTTGGAATCGGAGTAATTATGAAAGCGCATTTTTTAGCTTTCGGAATTATCATTTATTTGCTTCCAACGATCGTCCAAAGAATAAACGAAGTTAAAGACGTTTACTTGAAGACCGTTTATACGCTTGGGGCCAGCCCTTGGCAAACCATAAAGACCGTATATTTTCCTTCCGTAATGAGTCGGCTATCTGATGACATAAGAGTCTTAACTGCTATCAGTTGGACATATATTGTAGTAGCGGAAGGAATCAATAGTCAGGGTGGATTAGGCTCGTTGATATTTTTTGCTGGGAGTAGATTCCGTCGCTTGGATATTGTATTTGCCGTTCTTATTATCATAATGATTATAGGTGTATTTCAAGATAGAATCTTTGTTCATTTGGATAAAAAATTCTTCCCTCATAAGTTTCAAACTAAGAATAAATACTCTAATGAGATAAAGGATGAAACAGCCATGACAAGTATCTCAAGTTATTTTATGAATACCTTGATTTGGATTCTTATTGCTTTATATGTTTTATTAGTAATAAATGAATATCTGTTTCCATTCATTGGTGACTTCAAATTATTTGATTATTTATTTGGTGATACATGTTGGGCCATTCACTTTATATTCTTGTTGATTTTAACTTATAAGGGGAATCAATTCTATAGGAAGTTAAGCTCAGCTAAGAATGCTAATCTTAATCCCACTGCTGTATGATAACATGGAATGACAATCCTGATCAAAAGAATATCATCGATATGAGTGGTATCGGGCAGAGCTATGATGGAGGGGAAAATTGGATCATAAAAGACTTAAGATTTATCATTGAAGACAAACCTGATCAAGGTCAATTCGCTGTGATACTTGGGATGTCAGGTTGTGGGAAATCAACAGTACTTAGGTATATAGCTGGCTTGCAAAAACCTACACAAGGGAAAGTACTCTTAAATGGCAAAGAAGTAGATGAAAGTCAAAGGGCAAGTATGGTTTTTCAACAATACTCTTCACTGCCTTGGATGTCAGTACTTGACAATGTAGCTTTGGCTTTAAGATATCAAGGCGCCTCCAGATCTGAGAGAGAAGCAAAGGCTATGGAGATGATCAAATTAGTTGGCTTGGAAGGACATGAAAAAAAATATGCGCAGTACCCTTCTTTGTCAGGCGGTCAATTGCAAAGAGTTGCAATAGCCAGAAGCTTGTTAGCAAACCCAGATATACTTTTGATGGATGAGCCTTTTGGTGCTTTGGATATTAAAACCAAATTGCAAATGCAAGATTTATTAACAAGCATCTGGCATAAATTTCATTCAACTATTATTTTTGTGACTCATGATATTTCTGAAGCAGTCTATCTTGCAGATGACATATACATTATGAAAGCCGCTCCATCGCATTTTGTTGAGCACATACCAATTGACTTACCCATTAATAGAACACGTGCAACAAAACGTGATCCTAGATACACGGCACTTGTACACGAAGTAGAAGATAAAATGATCGCTGTCAGCGAAATGTAAACCTTTAAAATTTTTGTTTTGAATATTGTTTTAGCCATACTCCTTTCATTTTTTAGCCAAAGTTTTCAATCAAATATTATTGAAGAAGAATCAGAATTTACTATCGTGGTTAATAATATCGAAGAAATCAAGGGGAGAATATTGATTGGTATTTTTGAAAAGGAAGAAGATTACCCAAAAGAAGATAGGATGTTTCGAGCACTTGCAATTACGGTTGATGCGAATGCGGTCTCTGGATCAGTTCGTTTGCCAAAAGGTGAATATGCAGTAGCACTTTTCCATGATGAGAATGATGATGAAATTTGCAATACCAATTGGATTGGAATTCCACGTGAAGCATTTGGTTTTTCAAATAACATTAGACCATTTTTCTCACTACCTGCTTTTGATAAAGTAAAGGTTAATGTAGTCCAGGATAAAAAAATTGAAATTTCTCTGATGAGAATTTTCTAAGGAATTTTCACGAATAATGATATTAGATATTTCTTTTATATGATACTAGAAAAATTCGTATCTTGATCTTTTAATTTTGTAACATATTTTAGTTAATCAACAAATTAATTTCTCATGCCAGTAAAAAAGCGTGCAACATCTAAATCTAAGGCTAAAAAAAAGTCTACCGTAAAATCTAAGGCAAAAAAGGCGGCAGAAAAAAAAGTAACTGCAAAGAAGGCGGCTGTTAAGAAAAAAGCTAGTGCTAAAAAAGCATCTGCTAAAAAAGCGACAGCTAAAAAGGCTGCAGTGAAGAAAAAATCAACAGCTAAAAAAGCTGCAACAAAAAAGAAGTCAACAGCTAAAAAAACTGCAACAAAGAAAAAAGCAGCAGCTAAAAAAACAGCGACGAAAGCTACAGCTAAGAAGACAACAACAAGAAAGCCTGCTAAAACAAGCACTGCAAGATCAAAGCCAGGTGCTAAAATAAAGCCAAAGGCAGGTGCTAGAATAAAACCTAAAACTGCGGCAAAGAAGACAACAACAAGAAAGCCAGCTGCTAAGAAGGTAACAACAAGAAAGCCAGCAGCTAAGAAGGTAACAACAAGAAAGCCAGCAGCTAAGAAGACTACGACAAGAAAGCCAGCGGCAAAGAAGACGACAACGAGAAAGCCAGCTGCTAAGAAGACGACGACGAGAAAGCCAGCTGCTAAGAAGACGACGACGAGAAAGCCAGCAGCTAAGAAGACAACGACGAGAAAGCCTGCGGCAAAGAAGACGACAACGAGAAAGCC
>CALGNN010000100.1 GCA_937961455.1 uncultured Saprospiraceae bacterium | reverse complement strand
AAGCCTTGATATTCATATGCACCTATATCTGGAACTCCTGTTCTAAAATTCCCATCAAGATCTACTTCAACTGGAGAATCAATTGCTTGATCTATGGCTGGACTATCTTCAGTAAGATGCCAATCAAAATCTTCGTCATCTACAAAATCAGGATTAACATCATTTAAATCATTAGCTCCATTTAAAAAGCCTGCCATACTTTCATCCGAGGATAAATTTCCTCCATAGGAAATAAATTCAGGATTACCTTCTTCGATAGCGTAGTTAGTACCTTCATTAGAAATGATGCTGTTCATCAAATAAATTTTAGCCTGAGTCGTATCGTTGCCATCCGTCCATTGTGCAATCCCATCAGATAAAGCACCCACATTATTAGCAATTGTAGAATGTACAATCAACATTGAGTCCGAATCAGTGTCACTGACATTTTGAGAAATAGCTCCACCTGTCCCAACTCCATCAGCAAAGTTGAATGCTACCAAACAGTTCACCATATAAACATCTGCATTAGAAATATTAATTCCTCCTCCTTGGGAGTCCGCTACATTTCCTAAAATAATACAAGCATCTAAGCTAAGATTCGCAAGATCCATGCTATCCTCACCCATGTGAATGGCGCCTCCGATACTCCCACCATTAGATTCCAAGTAACTATTACTGATGGTGATTTGCTGACCTGATCCAGCAGAAATAGCTCCACCAGAAGCAGCAGCAACATTCGTTACAAAATCAGTACTATCGCAAAGTAAAACCGAATTCTCATTCTGACAAAAGATCGCGCCTCCAGCACTTTCAGCTTCGTTTTTATCGAAGAAGCAATCAAATAATTCGACTGTTGATTGAAATCCTACACTCATAGCACCTCCACTCGCTGATCCCATATTATTGATAAAATCACATGAACTAAACTTGAGGATATTTAAAGAATCATAACTCGTAACTGCTCCACCCCAGCGTGAAGCATTATTCGAAAACTCGGTATTATTTATAAAAGAGTAAAGGGTGTCTCCATCATTAAAAATATGAATGGCACCTCCAGTCCTAAATGCTTGATTAGCATTAAATGTTCCATCATTGATTAACAATTCGGAATTGTCACTATAGATCGCTCCTCCACGATTGTCGGATCCACATTGATTTTCCATAAAATCACAGTTTTGCCAAAAGCCCTTAGTTGCTTGATGAAAGACTGCACCACCATTTGAAGCTGATCTATTTTCACTAAAACTTAAATTGATAAAACTTGCGGTATCCAAAGAGTTGACATACATCGCACCTCCTGAACTTGCACTGTTTGTATTAAAGGAACAGTTTTCATAAACCGTACCTGTCGCTCCATCAAACCTAGGGTAGCAAGCTCCACCAAAAAAACCGTAGTTATTTCTAAAAACACAATTGCGCACTATTGGAGCTCCATACGATAAAATTGCACCTCCCCTTCTATCATCACCACTAGCATCTGCTCCTAATGTATGTCCATTTTCAAAAATTAATCCATCGATTACAGTTGAATTATCTAAGCCCGTCAAAATCCACAAAAGATGTCTACTATTATCAGACCTATTGGTTTCAAAATCTCCCGCAATATCATCTTGATTTAAGTCTCCAGATATTATCGTTGGATTATTTACCCAATCTCTATCATCAATACTTGTTTCGTTGCCGACAAAACCACCATATAGAGAAACCCCATATGTAGGTGTGAGATAAGTAGAATCATTGATGCCTGCAAGATAGGTTCCTTGTGCTATCCAAATCTCTTCATTTTTATCAGCAGTGCTTACTGCATCGTAAATTTCTATGTAGGCATTCTCCCAACTACTACCGTCGTTAGTGCCCGTAGCCAATTGATTCACAAAAACTTGTGCATGCAAAAAGGATATACTTAGAAGACAAATTAAAAATGTAAAAATCTTGAATTTCATAGCGTGATGTATTTTAGTAGAACAATATTGTAAGTACTTGGCTTTATTAATATAGATGTTTTTAATTTCTCGAAATAAAAATGGAAGCAATTACCTTAATTTATTTTAATATAAAATTAACAGCATCTCTTAGTCTTTTTTATGATATTTGTGTTTATAAGTAAAGAAATAAAATAAAATGAACAAGTTATCTGGTTTTTTCGCATTGGGATTGCTTTTTGTCCTTTCTTCAGCTTTCGTTTTCAATAATGATGTTGAAGTACCACAAGAAGAAAATATAGCCAAACTCGTAAAATGGTATAGTTGGGAAGAAGCTGTTGAGGCTAACAAAACGACACCTAAAAAATTCTTCGTAGATATCTATACTGATTGGTGTGGATGGTGCAAAAAAATGGATGCAAATACTTTCGAAACTGAGAAAGTTGCAGCTTACCTTAATGAGAATTTTTATCCAGTAAAATTTAATGCAGAACAAAAAGAAACCATCAATTTTGCAGGGCAAGATTTTGAATTTGTTCAGTCTGGAAGAAGAGGTGTTCACATGTTAGCATACTCACTTACTGATGGAAAGATGTCTTATCCTACAACTGTAACACTGAATGAAAAAATGGAGCGAATTATGATTTCTCCAGGTTACAAGGATGTTGATAAAATTATGAAGGAATTAAAATTTGCTAGCGAAGAGATCTATAAAAATAAATCTTGGGGTCAGTACAATGCTAGTAGATAATTTAAAATAACAAAAGAATACTTAAAGCCTGTAGTTCATTCTACAGGCTTTTTTTATGTACTAGCTTTTATAGTAATTCTCCTATTAGAAAAATACTACCTATGGTTAAAATAAAATCCTTAGGTCCAGCTTTTTTTGTTGCTGCATTCAAAGCATTTTTAGCATGCTTATAAGACCTTCCATTTAGATTAAATTCAGCTGCCTTATTCTTTAGAGAATCAGCATCCAAGGCTCTCGGAATTTTTGCTTGGCTAAAATAATACTTTGCCTCTTTTGGGAAAAGAACGAGTAGGTCTCTCAATTCTTTATCCTTGACAAATCCCATAACTATATGCAGTCTATCATATTTCGTTTGGGACACAGCATTCATGGCTTCTTTTATCCCTGCAATGTTATGAGCACTATCTAATACAATGAGCGGTTTTTTGGAAATCACCTCCCACCTTCCAATAAAATTGCTAAGCTTTGAATAATCTTCTAATCCAGCTATTATAGCTTTTTTTGCAATCTTGATTGTATGATGACTTTTTAGAATAGCAACGGATTGCAAAACTGTGACAATATTTTTCCATTGGTAATTTCCTTTTTTAGGAATCTGTAATTCTAGATATTTTCTTCCTTTCTTTCTAACAACAATATGCTGTTTAAATGGTGTTTCACTATGCAATGCAACTTGAAAATTATTTGAAGCAATGGAAAGTGGCGCCTGCATCTTTATAGCTTTGGTTTCAATTACTTTAGCATAAGAATGATCATATTCTCCTAGGACAATGGGTGTATCCTTTTTAATAATACCAGCTTTTTCTTTTGCAATTTTCTCAATGGTATCTCCTAGCATATTCTGGTGATCGAATGACACATTGGTCACGATACTCAGCAAGGGCTTTAAAATATTAGTGCTGTCTAGTCTTCCTCCCAGCCCTGTTTCAATAATAGCAAAATCTACCACATTTCGTTGGAAGTGATCAAAGGCCATAGCCACAGTAATCTCAAAAAATGAGGGCCTAATCGTCTCCATCAATTCTTTATGATTATGGACAAATGCTACTACTTCTTTTTCCGTAATGAATGACCCATTTATCTTAATACGCTCCCTAAAGTCTACATAATGCGGTGAGGTATAAAGCCCGACCTTAAAGGAAGCTGCTTGAAGGACAGCTGCTAATTGGTGAGCAGTTGATCCTTTACCATTTGTTCCTGCAATGTGAATGGATGCAAATTGATTCTGAGGATTGCCTATAGCTTTGCAAAGCTTTTTAATATTTTTTAAATCCTTTTTAAATGCGGACTTCCCTACCCTTTGATACATGGGCAATTGAGAAAACATAAAATCCAATGTTTGCTTATAGCTTAACTTTTTGATAGCGAGAGGTGCTATTTGCTATTAGCCAAGATCGCATTGACCTTGTACGTATTTAAAATATCTAAAATAGTCACAACATGTTCGTTTGCAACTCTTGGATCAGGGGACACCACCATGTCTAAAGGTTTTGATCCTTTATTTTTTGCCATATCAGATACTCTAGATCTAATGTTAGAAGAGCTCACTTTCGAACCATTGAAAAAATAAGCACCATATTGACTAATGACAATTTCAGGAGGATTCGAACTATTGAGGCTTGGCTTCGAACGTCCAGGTAATTTTAGATTTAAGGAATTCGGAGAAACCAATGAAGAAGTCAGCATGAAAAATATCAATAATAAGAATATGATATCAGTCAATGAAGACATGCTGAATTCTGCACTTACTTTATTTCGTTTTTTCAATCCCATTATTCCGGAGGTTGTGTGGCTATGATGGCTCTGGTTTGCAACTGACTTGCCAGGGTCATCAATTGTGAAACTTTCTTCCAAGGCACTCCTACCTCAGCTACAATAGTAATGGTAGCATCTCGTGCTCCGATCTCCTTCACCTTTGAACTTACCGCTCCAATCAAACTCGATTGTGTAATATTCTTACTATTGAGTGTATACTTTCCACTCTTATCAATACTCACCACAATAGAAGTAGGTGCAACCGTTTTACTATCTGCCTTGGGCAATTCAAATGGCTGAATTTTTACAAGTGTACTTGTCAGCATAAAAAATATAAGTAAGAGGAATATGATGTCTGTCAAAGAAGACATGCTAAATTCTGCACTTACCTTATTTCTACTTTTTATCGCCATTCTACTATGCTTGTGGTTCTTGTAGCAAGTCCATAAATTCTACGGTATTCTGCTCCATTCGATATACTACATTGTTGACATTGGCAACCAATATATTGTAACCTATGAAAGCAAGAATTCCAATAAATAATCCAAAGGCTGTTGTCGTCAAAGCTTGATAGATACCTCCTGCTAAAACATCAGGTGTTACATTATCCTCAGTTGCCATTTTATAGAAGGCGCTAATCATACCAGTCACCGTTCCGAAGAAACCTATCATGGGTGCAGCTCCTGCAATTGAAGCCAGCTTAGAAAGGTTTTTTTCTAATTTGAAAAGTTCTAAATTTCCTACATTCTCAATCGCTGCATCAATATCTCTTAGTGGCTTACCTATCCTCATCAATCCTTTTTCAACCATTCGAGCCACAGGGGAGTCTTCATTTTGGCAAAGAGCTTTCGCACCATTAATATTACCCGACATGACCGAAGATCGAATGTTATTCATAAAATTCTGATCGATATTGCCGGCACGCTTGATTGTCCAATATCGCTCTAAGAAAATATAAAGGCCAATAATAGAAAGCACTAATAAGACACCAATAATCGCAATTCCCATTGGACCACCTGAGGTAATCACATCAAACATACTTTGTCTTTCAACTTCGTCTGCGACTTCAGCTGCTTTTGCACCTGTATTTTGGAACAAGAAAAAATTTAATAGAATCATGTATTATCTTTTAATAATATGAAAGCTTAAACGCTTTGCATGTACAAATGCGTATGTGAGCATAAAAATATAAATTATGCGGCAAACATTATGATTTTTTATAATGTTTGAGTGTAATTTATTATTTCGATTTGAACGCTATTCGAAATTATTACTTTCAAGTTGTCATTAATTCCCAATTTCTGTCTTATCTTTTGAATCCATAATGAAACGGCTTGCAAAAATTATATGCTTTTTCTGCTGCATTCAACTAGGCTCAGCTCAGTCTGCTTATGAATGTTTTAATATCGGAGAAGGCTTTCAAAATCATCCATTTATTGATGAAGGAACTGAAGTATACTTTTCTCTGGATAAAATACTCGTAGGGAATAATGAACGTGCTATTCAAAAACGTCAAAAGTTTTATAAAGAATATAGAGAAAACATTGTCACCTTTTTTGACTGTCAGCATTCCTTCGAAGCGCTTCCACATTTTGGAGATATGAAAGTGATCCATTATGTAGCTGAAGCAGATGAGTCTATTTATTTTATTCGTGAAGATTTATTAAAAAAATACTATTTAGTATTCCAAGGTTTCGCATTTGAATTACACCCTTGTGAGCAAAGTCCAAATGATTTGTGTCTTGATGAATATTATTACAATCCCACTTTTGTACAAGTTCAAGACAGTTTTAGACTAACACCAGATACTACAGAAATCTTCATTGAGGAACCCGAATTTGAAGTGGTTACCGAGCAGGTCTTGACAAAGTCCGCTTTTAATATTCTTCAAATTCAAGATGCACAATTTGACACCATTGAACAGATCATCTTAATAGAGCAAAAAGTAAATTGCCCAGATACAGAAGCAAATTTTGAAACGGTGCTTGACTCCATTATTAAGATGGATGCACATAATGCATTAATTGCTTTCCCTCCTACTTTTGAAATAGCAACAGAACAGTATTTAGCCAAAAGTGCTTACACTTACTATGACACATTAAACTTAGAATTAGAGCTGGCAAAGAATGAAATAGTCTTCAAAGAAGCCTATGAAAATTGGACCTGGAATATTATTGATAGCAGCTGCATCAATCCCTCTCCAAATGATTGCCTATTATTTGAAGTAGATTCATTTGCTAAAGAAAGTATTTATGTAAATAGCCTTAACTATACCAGTTCTTGTCCCAATGAGTACACACAACAAGGAAGTTTGTGCTACAAGACAGCTTTGGTGCCTGGAGAATATCAAACACGAAACGTACTGCTCTTAGATAAACCTGCATATGTAATGGAAAGAAGTTTTGATGCCATGTATCATAAATTTCAAACTACGCTGATTACGAATATTGATGAGATTGATGCAAGTTGTATTGAAGAAGTATATGATACCATTCAATATTTCAAATTAAATATTCCTGCATCGGTTAGTTCTCAAGAATTTGGTGCTCAATACGAAACAATAGAGCGAATAACTTTAGTTGACAACCTTAGAATATCCGTGTCGCATTCACCTGGTCATTATGAGAAATACAGCCCTTGGAAAAAAATTGATAATCTGCGAATCAGACAAAATTCTGCTTTTTGTGCCCCATTTTTAACCGAATCAATGAAGGAAAAAATTATTGAGCGTATGCGTATTTTCGGATTAATTGATGATGAAACAACTTTTGGGTCAGCGCTGTTTTGGAATGCGGCCTGCTCCTATCAATTGGATAATAATATACCTTTAGGAAACATTGATATTGCATTTGTTACAAAATTGGGAATAGAGTGAAAAAAGCTCAGACATATAAACTCTTAGTCTTGATGCTTGGCTTAGCTTCGCAGATTTTTGGTCAGAGTCCTTCAAAAATTGGAGCACAATGGATATTTTCATCAGATAATGATTCTATCCAAATTAAAGATCTTGGGGTAAATCATGCCAACTATATATTAATGTTTTTTGGCTCATGGTCAGATCAATGTGATGAACAACTAGAAATATTTGAAGCCCATAAAACATCGTGGGAAAATCAATATGACTTAGATATTTTTGTAGTAAATGACTTTTATGCAAATTCAATAGAAGATGGCTTAAATGTACTAAATGGATATCCATTCCAAAATCGAGTTGCAAAAAATATAAGGAGTGAAATAGACATCCAGAGATTTCCTTCAACATTATTATTCGTCAATGATCAATTAGTTTTACAAAATGAATCCATTAGATCAAAAGAAGAATGGGAAGCATCGTTTGATCAATACATCAAATTTGACCTCCATAGGAATCTTTCATCAGAACTAAAACAAGTAGTTGCTTATTCTTTCTTTAATTGCATGGAAGAAATCTTCGAAATCAAGCTTGATTTAAAAGACTCCATTTCCAATACTTATGATTTGACAGAAATGTTAAATGATCACAGTTTAAGTGAATCTGAAGACTTTGGATGCCTGCGGATTTCTCCACCTGAAAATAATTTCTTTTTTAAACAAGCACTATTTAATGCCGAAGTTTGCCAAACTATAAGAGTCTACAGTCCTTTAATCAAAACCATGGTTGAGATGAAAGTTACTGATGTATTTTCCAAAGATGGAAGAAGGCACGTTGTTACAGACTTACCATTTAAAGATTGTCCTGGCAATCCAAATTTCTTAACCTTTATTAGTGGCATTGGTAGCAACGCAGGTCTTGTGCCGCTATTTGATAATACATTTGTATATACAACATTACTTTGTGCGACTGTAAATGACGAACAAATTTATGTGCTTAATAATGATGCTACCAATTGTTCCATAACAAGCCAAACCAATTCTGAGCTTAATACTTTGGAAGACTTCAAGGTAATTCCAAATCCTAGCAGTCATCAAATTGAAATCGCAGGAATAGATGCAATAGTAGACCAAATTGAGATTAAGGACATGCAAGGAAAAACTTGTTTGAAATTTATGGGAAATCAAAAACAGATTGATATTCAACAACTTCATCCGGGGATCTATTTATTGAGTGTTTCATTTGAAAATAAAACGCTTTATAAAAAGTTTATTAAAAAATAGATTCTTATTGCTTTCTACGCGAAAGTTCTTTTTTTAGAAAGGATAACTCCCGACTCATCTCACCAACTACTGAAGTATTTTCTTGAGCTCTTCTTATTAAATAAGGTACTACTTCTTTCAAAGGACCATAGGGAACATATTTAGCAACATTATACCCCGCCTTTGCCAAATTAAAAGTGATATAATCACTCATACCATACAATTGGCAAAAATTAAGATGCGGGTGATTCTTTGGCAGTTTTCGGTCTTCAATAATTTGTGCTTGTAATTTTGTGCTGTTAATATTATGTGTGGCATTGCAGCTAGCTAAATTTTCGTAATGTGCTATACAAAATTTGACCCCCTCATCGAAGGATCGATCCGTATCTTGTTTAGAATTACAAATGGGAGAAGGAAGTCCATGTTCTTGTGCATAATTCCTTTCTTTTTCCATGTATGCTCCACGAACCAATTTTGCACCTAAGACAAAATTTGAAGATTGTGATTCACTATAGCTGGCTTTCAAAAATTCCAATCGGTCTTTGCGGTACATTTGAAAAGTATTGTATACAATCGGCAACTCATGATTGTATTTCTTCATCATTTGCATCACCAATTCGTCAATGGTTTCTTGCATCCAAGATTCTTCAGCGTCAATGAAAACTTTTACACCCAACTCAGAAGCTCTTTTACAAAGTGAATCAACACGACTCATTACTTTTTCAAATAGCTGTTCTTCTTGTTGTGAGAAAACAATTCCAGATTGCTTTTTTTCTAGCAATTCATTAGAGGATAATCCTGATATTTTGGTACTCACCACTGGCACACTGGCATTCGATCCAGCAAACTCGATGGCTTTTAAAGTTTCCTTCATCGTGTGATCCAATTCTTCTTCCGTCGTTTTAGCTTCTGCTCCATAGTCTAAAACTGTCAAAGTATTGTGGGACCACAACTTATCAATTACATCTTGTGTCTCTACTAAAGACTTTCCACCTAAAAAATGATGAAACAGGGTTTTCTCAATACCATACTTAAAAAAGGGTAACCAATAGTTGTTCCCAAACAGCGCCAACTTAGAACCTATTTTAACTAAACCAGGGCGATTCATGAGTGAGAATAATCGATATTTATTTTTTAATTCTCTAGGACTCAATCCCTCGAAAGCAATTTCAGAATTTGTTAAATCTAACATGAATAACAGGCTAATTCCATGCTTGCAAATTAGTTAATTCTACAGCTAATTTCATAATTATATGAAACCTTAAAAACAATAAAATATGCACGAAACAGCTATTTCAGCTTAAGGCTCAACTAAACCTTTTGGCTTTGATTGCATTTAGTATTAATTAGTTCTGACAAAATGGCATAAAATGTCAAAAATAGTATCTTTGCAGTCCTTATTTTTAGAAGTATGTTATTAGAAGACAATCAATTAACAAAAGACATGGATGAAAGCCGTCAGGGCGAGGTCTTTTCCGATTCCAAATCAGTAAATCCAGGAGAAAGAGGACATTACTATATTGAAAGTTATGGCTGCGCGATGAATTTCAATGATAGTGAGATTGTTGCATCTATTCTATCCAAGGAAGGATTTGCTCCCATCACGGATATGTTTGCAGCCGACCTAATCTTAGTCAATACCTGCTCAATAAGAGAAAAAGCAGAATATAACGTACGTCAAAGGCTCAGAGAATTTGATAAGGTAAAGAAAGAAAGACCTGGAACCTTGGTTGGGGTTTTAGGTTGTATGGCGGAACGATTAAAGAAAAAATTACTTGAAGAGGAGAAATTAGTGGATATGGTTATTGGGCCAGATGCCTACAGGGACATACCTAACCTAATTGCTCAAGCAGAAGATGGAGAAAAAGGACTAAATGTTTTACTCTCACGAGATGAGACTTATGCCGATATCAATCCTGTAAGGATAAATTCCAATGGTGTTTGCGCTTTTATTTCTATCATGAGAGGATGCGATAATATGTGTTCATTTTGTGTAGTGCCTTTTACCAGAGGAAGAGAAAGAAGCCGAGATGCATTTAGCATTCTTGCCGAAGCACAAGATTTATTTGATAGAGGGTACCGTGAAGTCACATTGCTCGGACAAAATGTGGATTCCTATAAATGGGAAAATCCAGAAAATAAAGAAGCTGTGAGCTTTGCGCAACTTATGGAGATGGTTGCTTCAATTCATCCAGATTTAAGAATTCGTTTTTCAACCTCTCATCCAAAAGATATTACGGATGAGGTCTTGTTTACGATGAATAAATTTGAAAACATCTGTGACTACATACACCTTCCTGCTCAATCAGGAAATAGTAGAATATTAAAGTTGATGAATCGTACCTATGATCGCGAATGGTACATTCAAAAGATTGATAGAATTTATGAACTCAATCCAGACTGTGCCATCTCTTCAGATATTATTGCAGGATTTTGTACAGAGACTGAGGCTGAGCATAAAGATAGCTTGAGCATTATAGAATATGCAAAATACAGCATGTCTTATATGTTTAAATACAGCGAACGTCCAGGGACATTAGCGGAAAGAAAATATGAGGACGATATTCCTGAAGAAGTTAAAAAGCGAAGACTCAGTGAAATAGTAGAAACCCAAATGCGTATTTCATTTGAACATAACCAGAAGGATATTGGAAAGACATTCAAAGTTTTAATTGAAGGGAATTCAAAAAAATCTGACCAGCAATGGAAAGGTAGAAACTCCCAAAATAAAATGATCATTTTCGAAAAGCTAGGCAAGCATAAGCCCGGTGATTATGTAGAGGTCAAGGTGAATAGCGCAACTAAAGCGACCCTCTTAGGCGAAATGATAAATTCATAGAATTAAATTATGTCACTGCAATCCATAAAACAACGATTTGGTATCATAGGGCGATCACCCTTGCTCGATAGTGCGCTTAGCACTGCAGAAAGAGTAGCCAATACAGATTTGACTGTTTTAATTACTGGAGAAAGTGGTGTAGGAAAAGAAGTTTTTTCAAAAATCATCCATGGACTAAGTGCCAGAAAGCATAATAAATTTATTGCCATCAATACTGGAGCCATTCCTGAAGGAACGATAAATTCTGAATTATTTGGTCATGAAAAAGGTGCTTTTACTGGAGCAAGCAGTGAACGAAAAGGATACTTCGAGACGGTAGATGGAGGGACCATTTTCTTGGATGAGATTGGTGAAATGCCTTTAGATACACAGGCATTTTTACTAAGGGTTTTAGAAACTGGAGAGTTCATTAGAGTGGGTTCTTCGAAATCGCAGAAAACCAATGTAAGAGTAATCGCAGCTACCAATGTAAATTTACTCGACCAAGTAAAGAAGGGAAAATTTAGAGAAGACCTTTATTACAGGCTCAATACCGTTCCGTTAAGAGTACCATCTTTAAAAGAGCGAAAAGAAGATATTTCTGTTTTATTTAGAAAATTTGCTTCCGATTTTGCTGATAAATATCGTACCACTCCAATTCGCTTGGACGAGAAGGCAGAAATCTTGGTTGAAAATTACGCATGGCCAGGTAACATCCGTGAGTTGAAAAACTTGGTAGAACAATTATCTGTTTTATCTGATCAAAAAGAAATTACAGCTGAGTTGGTTATGGATCGATTTCCTGATATTACCAAACGTAATTTACCAGCTTTAGCTGACCAGGGAGATCGCATTGAAAATGATTTTAAAGAAAGGGAGATTTTGTACAAATTGCTTTTTGATATGAAGCATGATCTCAACGATTTAAAATCACTTGTTTATGATTTGGTAAGCAGCAATGATTTGAGCGTCAATGATTACAAAAGATTGAATCAAATGACTTCCAACATCGAATCAGAGAGCAGTTTTCGTGAAGCCAGTCAATGGGAAATAAAACCAGACATTGAAATCTCAGATAATTCTGTTCCTATTATCATCGAAAAAAATGGGAATGCGAACTATGATAAAATGGAAATTGTAGAAGAAAGCTTGAGTCTTGAAGAGATGGAAAAAGGGATGATTGCCAAAGCATTAAAAAAATACAAAGGAAAAAGAAAGGATGCAGCACACGAATTAGGCATCTCAGAACGTACTCTATATAGAAAGATTAAACAATATGAATTGGACTAAATACTTTTTTGGTATTGCTGTGCTATTAAGTTTTTACTCTTGTTACACTTTCACAGGTATAAGCATACCTGATGAAGCAAAGACATTTTCTATAACCGAATTTGAAAATCGTGCTTTCAATGCTCCTCCTAATTTAGGAAACACCTTTTCGGAAAGCTTAAAAGACAAGGTTCGAAATGAATCTAAATTAACTTATGCCGTCAGCGATGGGGATATTCAATTTAAAGGATCTGTAATTTCATTCGATGTAAGTTCTGTAGCCCCTACTGCGGGTGAACGATCTGCTTTTAGTAGATTAACGATCAATGTGTCTGTAGAATATGATTCAACAGTCGAAGAAGATGCATCATGGAAACAAAATTTTTCATTCTTTCAGGATTACGGGAATGAAGAAAATCTGCTGGACATTCAAGACGAACTTATAGATGCCATTTATGCGCAAATTTTAGAAGATATTTTTAATAAAGCATTTACGAACTGGTAAAATGTCGCTGAAAGAACTCACAAAATATCTGAATAACCCACTTAATTTAAAGCGACTCTCTTTAGCTAAGATTCAGGAATTGATTCAAAGCTATCCAAACTATCCTGCACTTTATCATTTATTAGCTGAGAAGACTGCAGACTTACCTGAAACTGAACGAAAGGAGATCATCCTGAATATCGCAACCCATACGCCCAACAGAGCACTGCTCTATCAACAGCTTTTTGGGAAACAAGGACTTGATCGAGAGGTAAGAGCTTTGCTAAGAAAAGCAAACACATCGAAAGAATCTCCAAGCAAAAAACCAGCACAAGCATCCAATCCTGAAAAGTTACAAAAGGAAGCTTCAAAGACATTAGACAACACAAAAGATATTCCT
>CALGNN010000099.1 GCA_937961455.1 uncultured Saprospiraceae bacterium | reverse complement strand
CACCATATCCTCATTGTTGATGGCGATGGGTAAGCCGGGACTGAGTGTGATGATTTCTGGGAAGGCTCCTTCTTGCGTTTCGAAGCCAAAGCTTTCACCAGTAAATTTCCATTTTAAATAAATATCCAAAGAGGGTTCCGCGACATCGACCAGGGTCATCATGAGATTAAGTCGATTGGTTTTGTAAGGTGCTAAAGAGGGCGTAGTAAATTCATGAAAAGCAGGACTATGCGGAGGAGGTAAGTTTAAGGTCAAACTTACTGGCCATGTTTGTGCCTTCAATTCAAGCGTACCAAAGCTTGTTAATAAACTAACAAGTGCCATGATAATTATCGTGTAATTACCTCCCAATGGTATCTTAATATTGCGGCTTATCGTTTTCACAGTCTGCTAGGTGTTTTAGTGGTTGAATATTCACTTTTCACCCCGTCATTAAATACGATTTGAATGAAATAAGAGTAGCTTTCTTCCTCTTTGATATTCTGATCTGTAAAGGAGTTTTTAGGGGGTTCCAATTTTCTTAAAATTCTGGTTTCAGCACCTTCAGTTTTTTTATAAATCCACACTTCAAAAATTTCATCTGTTGGGAAATTATAACTGATTTCTGTCTTCTTATTACTCAGTGAAGTCACTGTAAAATTGTTAATTGGAAAATCACTGTGGTCCACTAGGGCCATTCCCGTGATGGGTTCACTAGGTTCAGACATGAGTCCTGCATCATCAGTGACCCTTAAGAGGTAAACATATTTTCTATTTGGGATCAATAAGGAGTCTACAAAGTATGCATCAATACTTTCCGTCCAGGTCTTTATTTCTTTCCAACCTTTTTCTCTCATCTCTCTTCGATACAATGACTGCTTTACAACATCTTCGCTAATACTTCTGTCCCACCTCAAATCAACTTTTCCTGGAAGGGAATAGGCAGAAGTGAAATTGGGCTCCACGGGAGCTAAAACATCAGGACGTTTAAGTGTCAAAATTTTAGAGAATGGTGATCTGTTATTTCTTCGATCAACTGCTGTGATTTTGAAAAATATTTCTTCCTGAATGGTTCTAATATTTATGGTGTCTGAATATGTAGCTTCCTTCAAATGTCCTTTATGAGGTAGACCCCAAGTGTCGGTAGTGTCATTGGCAAAAAACACCTTGTAACCTAAAAAGTCTCTTTCATCATTTTGACTCCAACTCAAAGAAACAATTCCTGCACTATCAATGTCACCAACAAGGTTTATAGGGATCGCTGGAGGAATGGTATCCAAGTTGATTACCATCTGCGGGAAGGATTCAAGTTCAGTTCCTTGGTCATCTTCCACTGCAATAAGAAAATATGTGGTGGGATAGGGTATAGGTCTAACAGCCATCCTTACTGCGGGATCTAAAATCGTACTGTCTAATTCATAAGGGCCTTCATAAGTTTCAGATTTATAAATGTGCCATTTATCAACATGCTTTGAAAATTTATCTAAAAGCTTCCATCGCAGTCTGACTTCGTTGGTCTTTAATTGTGCTGATTCTGTAATGGTGGGACTCATCCCAATGCCAACTCTTCCTTTTCCTTTAATTTGCTCATACTGTTCAGTAATGCCTCCAAAATAATCGAAAGCATAAACCTTGAATGTATATTCAATGTCATTGTCTTTGAGCAGGATTTCTTTTTCAATAATATGCATTTCTTCGTCATCTGAATCGTCGTAAATATTTACGATTGGAGTACTATCCTGTAAAATTTCAGGACCATCGTCCTCCGTGATTGTCATGCGAAAACCCCAATAATCTTCTTTTACATTTTTAGAATTCCAAGTCAGGACGGATCTTCTGTTTGTCCATTCTGCATCAAGTTTAGGTAGCTCACCGAGCGCATAAGAATTAGAGTTAAATGAAATGCTTGAACTATATCTTTTATCACTTGCATCTCTTCCTACATGTTTTACTACATAACGATAATCTGTATTAGGCTTTACTTCTTTGTCTAAAAAACCTAAACCTGCGATATCTATAAAATGGAAATCATAATTCATGTAGAATTTAAGTGCGGTAAATCGATCTTCTCTCATCCGATCTTCACTGTATTCTGATTTTGGATAAGACTCTTCAATAAATTCTGGATCTACTAAGTCAATATGAATAAGAGAATAGATTACAGTTGCAGGCACATCCATAGTAACTTTGAAGTCACTATCTTTTTCTGACCAGGGAGCAGGAAGGATGGCTTGATCAGTAGTGCCAACTAATACGCCATTTTCGTATTTTTCAACGATATAACCCGTACGATTAGCATCTTCCCAAGCAACTGAATTAGCAGGAGTCCAACGAAGGAAGACCATGCCATCTTCATATTTTAATTTTACATCCATCTCTTGTCCAATCAAAGGGCTGGACATCATCAATATCAATAAACAGTATATTAAGTTTCTCATAGTATTTATAGATTATAAACTTGACCACATCTATCACCAATTGGGACATTGACTGTGATTTTGTCAATAATGGGTACATCAATAACAACCTTAGCTTGGAAGAAAGACGGTTTTGGTACATCAGCCTGAAGCAACAATCCGATTCCCATTTGTGGGATACCTAAGCAGCAGCCTAAGAGTGAAGCTCTTCCTCCTTTGACATCAACGAAAGCCCAAATGGCTCCTTTGGCACGCCAACCTTTGGCTCCATGAGGATGATCTCCAGAAATACTGCATTTGGTATCATACTGATATTTAAGGAGGGAAATGTCAAATCCAACCCCTCCAACAATGTGGAAGTTTTTATCCTTTTTTCCACAACAGAGGCATTTCCAACACTTGCCGTTGTTTTGTTGAAAATCAAACAAGGCATAGGCACCAAACGCAAATCCCGCACCTTGGGCAACATCATTTCCTCCTGTGAGCATATCTCGATTATTGCTGCTGGTGGGCTCTCCCAAAAAGGCAGCAGCTTGGGGATGTATTCCAGGCGGACTGGGTATATCATTTCCTGTCATAAAGTAGACACCGCAGGTGAAGGTCATATTGTCACTAAAATTAATTGTCACACTCACTGGTGGGAATACTTCATTGTTGTGAGGATTCACTACTGAGTTGTCTGGATAACCTCCAATCCAGAAATGCCATTTCCCAGTACCAGGGGAGAATAAGAGATCGACGCCTCCTTCTCCAACTATTTTACCTTGAGCCGCAGCTAAATAAGCACCGAAAGACCCTTGCAATTCAAAACCACCTTCAAAGTTTAATCTTATAAATACTGCTACACTGATTTTATCCATTTTCTCAGCACTCGCTTCGGAGTTATTTTGAGAAATGGCACCTGCTTGTTCAAGTGGTATTTTGTCCATATGATCTTTGGGGTCGGGTATGTCGATTCCGACTAAGGATTTAGACACAAACTCACCTTTACCATAAAAGAGGATTTCAGCAAGTCCCATATTGGAAGTAAATGATAACTCAAGTGTAGCCAATCCATTAAATGTGCCCGTCAGATTCGTAAGACCTATCGAAGCTTTTATACCCAGTGCCCGATCAGGGGTGGGGACATATACAATTCCTGAGCTAGGACTATCTGGGTTTTCTGCCATAGCAGCCAGATCAAATCCATCTACTTTCATATGATGGCACGCACCTCCACCAAATCCATTCGCAAACAGGACTCCGGGTATCAGCGGAACTTTTAAGAGGGAGGATTCAACATAAACATCAAAGAGCCAATATTTATATTCATCAGCCGTATTTGGAAATTTGGTTCCAAACATGGCATTGGCATCAATAACAAATTTCCAACTTGGAGCTCCTCCACCTCCAGCAGTATTAATAATACCACCATTCAGTTTGCCTTTGAAGCCGTTTCCGTATACTGGATGATCCGTGTAGGTTTCGATACCTCCAGCAATATAGAATTGGTCGCCTATGGCAATTTCTATAAAGAGACCATCGATACTAATTCCATCATAAACCCATTTTTGAATTCCATTGGCATCTTCTTCCAATTTACCTTTTATACCAATTGTGCTGGATGTGTTGGCTCCACCATCATCTTCATCCATGAGATTGATTTCCATCCCTAAACTAAACTTAATGGTCTCGGGAGAAGGTTTAGCAAGCATCGCATGTGTAATGGCTAATGGAGAATCATTCATGACGGCTCCCATAGTCAATGTGATACTTCCTCCGGTATTGGACAATCCCAGATAAGGAGCTTCGTTCATCACCAAAATTTTCCTAAAATCTATCGATGCTATTTCAAGGCTCGTGTTACCGTCGTCGTCAGGGTCATCACTTTGATCAATAGCAATATTCATGAGACCAGACAAAGTAGCTGATGCCTTGAAAGTTTTATTTTCGACTGTACAACTAATTTTAGAACCAGGATAGAATGTAACGTCAGATGCTTTGAAAAGAGGAAAGTTAGTGGTGTCTTGAATTCCTACATAAACATTGTAAATGTCATGTACGATATCTGCATTTGCTCCATACATGAATGGCTTAGTAGAATCTGCAATGGGTACTCCGATTCTACCATCAAAGCCAAATTTTGTTACTTGATTGTACAGCAATTCACATTTTATGGAATCGACTGAAAAACGCCACTTTCCGATTTTACCAGTTTCATAAGGTAGGGCATTGAGTACGTATAATTTTCCTGTCACACCTGCGCTTTCAATGTATAGATTGTCAGCACCTACTCTAATTCGATCCCCACCATCATTTTTAAATACTTGTGGTAGGACAATCTCTATGTCTTTAAAAAACACGCCACGCCATAAATTTGGATCAGCTGGTTCAGGGGGACTTGGAGGAGGGCCGTTATTTGAATCTGATACCCCATCCGACATCATCATGGTTGCATTCGCAGGGGCAGCCATATAAGAAGCATAATTGTTTGAAGGTGGTGGAGGGGGAAGCGATACTGGAGGAGGTAGCACAAAGCCAGGGGCGTTCTTTAAATCACTAAAGTCCACCACTGCCATATTTACCATGAAGCCTACTTCAGGAGCTTTTGTTAATACAAAATAGGGGACAGTTACATCTACTACCATATCATCCCAGTCTGTCAATGTTACTCCAATGGCCATTTCAACTCTGGCATTTCCAGGGATAACCTGAGCGTTTTCATTGCAAGGTAAAACCCACTCTCTTGTTAAAGCAAGATTAGCATCCACACGCATTTCTACAAAGCCATCACAATCAAAAACGATGTAGCATCCGTCGTGGTTACCATCTTGCTTTCTTTTGAATTCATTTAGGACAACGGCAATTTTCTTTGGATTTTTAAAAATGGGAAACTTTGCAAATAAGCCCAATGTGGCATCTCCAATGATTCCGCCTTCAGCAGTAAATTTTATATCATCAGATCCGAAAAATAAAACCCTGCCATCAGACAATTCTGCTTTACAATAGACCTCTAATTTTGTGTATTCTGGATATAAGGTAGCTCGAGAAATCGCAACGGTATAGGTATTATTTCCAATGGTCTTTTTTAGACCAATAGGTAATTCGACCAATTCTGAGCCTGTAAGTTTTTCAATGAGTTTTGCTTCAACCAAGGCATCAAATATTCCAGCAGCTTGTTGTACTTTTTCATTTCCAACATATTCTTGCTTTAATGCTTCTATGTCAGCCATGTCATCTTCTATCATCGTAGTTTCTAAAACAGAGTTGGCTCCAATGGCTTTCTCTTCTAGAAGGTCATCAATGGCATCAAAGTGAAAAACTTCTGATTTATTGATCGTGGGTGTTTCCAAAGGACTAATAGGTCGCAATGATGGAAGACTCATATCAATTTTTGGAATTTCCGTTGGTTTTGGAAATATACCTTCAGCTTGAATTGTGTTGCTTGCGGTTAAGCAAGCACACAATAGGATTAATTGTAGTTTGATTGTTTTCATTTTCTTCCTAATCTTATTCTATAGTTAACACTGCATCTGATTTCTGAAAATTCCTGAGCTAAGGGATTGTCTATAGGTTTATTTTGTAAATAATTTCCAATGAACATGAGTGAGCTTTTTTCTGAAATAGTATAGTTAAGGCTGAGACTTGCATTCCATAAATTGGCTGCAACATCATTTTCATTTATTCTTTCTTGACGATTATTGGAGAAGCTACTTTGTACACTCAAGCCCAATTTTTCTTTGATAAGCTCTTTATTGAGTATTAAACCAATACTATTAGAACTGGCACTCAAATAGCCTAATTTATTGAGTGTGTAACTGTAAGTAATTCCCGTATTCAATGCAGGCCCAAATAGATCCAAACCATAATAACCAAAAATCATATAGGTGTCAGTTTGACTATTGTCCTGAATGGTATCGTTAATAATGCTTCTTCCTTTCGCATAAGACACATTGGTCTGAATAATAGAAGAAGATTTTTCGTTTGACGGAAAACTGTAGCTTAAACCAGCATTCGCATTTTGATTATTTAAGACTAGCTCAGAGATCGGGATTGGGTTGAAAGGATCAATTAATGAGTGCCTGATATTTGTGCTATTGAAACTAGAGTAGTTTAAGTTTAGATTTAAAGTTTTGCTAATACGCCAAAGTGCAATGGCAGATCCTACGAATCTATTGTATTGGTTTTTCTGATCATTGCCTAAATTATTCCTTTGAAGGCCACCTTTTAGATTCAGATTAATTTTGCTTTTTAAAAGATTGAATCTTGTGCCAAGAGTAAAGTTTTCAATATCATCATTAAAGTATAATGAACCCAAGGTTCTGTAACCTGGGTCTACTTTTTCATATCCCGCGCTAATAGAATTTTTTCCTATTCTATATATGAGTTCGGTATTTATAGCATCATTCCACCTTGAACTAACATTGGTATTAAGTAAGCCAGCATAGGATTGAAGAAAGTTTGCTTGAATTGCTATGGGTGAATTTACATTTTCAGTTAGACCACTAACAGCATAATTAACTTTCAGATTTATATTCTTACCTATTTTCTTTTCGCCATCAAAACTAAGAATCGTATTCTCACTTGGAAAGACAGTAAAACTACTATCAGGTTGAGGAATTGAATTTGGCTCATCCCAACCTTTGAAAAGCGAAACTAAAAGTTTATTACCATTGTCCTCAAATCCCGCTTGGATGCCTGCACCCAACCTTTTATAAATAGGTTCCAATCTTTGGATGGTATTCACATCTTCGATACGAGCCCTTCTCAGTCTCCCATAAAAGGTTTTTATCGTCCATTTTGATGGTGTCAATTCTAGACCAATCCCATCAAAAGATTGGCCACTAAAAGTATACTTATCAAAGGCCATAGTCCTGTTTCCAAGATGTAGTTTAGCCCATTTGTAAGAAGGACTAATGCCAGCAAAAACATAGGAAGGAAGTTTGTAATTGAAAAGCTCTCCACCACTACTCATGAACATAGAAAAAGGTGCCTTTACTCCAAGAATATCAAAATTAACACCAGCCATCAGCCGGCCGCTGAATGGTAATGCACGTTGATTGTTGTTGGTGGTATTGTAATATTGACCAAATCCAGAAAACATTCCAGTTACTTTGATTGGGTCGTTTTTCAGTCGATCTCTAAATGAATTGTAGCCCTGTTCTACATCTTGAGCAGTTAAATATAGGGTAGCAAACAGCATTATGCCGAAAACAGCGATTCTTCTCATAGTGGCCGGTTTATTATGACAAATAAGGATAAAAATGGAGTGGGAACATCCTTATAACTCATCAATAATATGTTATTAAACTAGCAAGTCAAAAAATATTAAGACTATTATTTTAATACCTTATTAAAAATTCATATTCTTTATGATAAATTGCTTTTCAGATGAATAGCATATCTACCAATTAAAAGACACGAAACATTAAAACGTGACATTTAAAATGAATTATTTTAAAATAATTATGAAACATAGATATTTAATAATTGGCTTGTTCGCAATTTTCATTAGCATTTCATGTACACAAGAAAGGAGCACGACACAGCCTTTAGAAAAAGAAAAAATGGAAAAAGTAGGTTTAATTCACACCGTATATTTTTATATAAAAGAAGGAGTAACTGAAGAGCAAAAAAGGCAATTTGAAAAAGGACTGGTAAAATTAGGGACCGTTCCAGGAATCTTATCTTATTATTGGGGGCCACCAGCAAAAACGCCAAAAAGAGATGTGATTGATGACAGCTACGCCTACGCTATCAATGTGCATTTTAAAAGCTTAGCAGAGCAGGATGCATATCAAATACACCCAGATCATCTAGAATTTATCAAGCTCTATGAAGATTTATGGGCTGATGTCAAAGTCTACGATAATGTTGTGAAATAGGCTTCAAGCTTTAGTCAACACATTAAAAAATTGGAAGCTTAATTTAACAAGCCCAATGTCCCTAAAGACAATTGGGCTATAGAACTCGGAATATTGTACCGTATATACTATGTATATATCTTAAAAACGAAGTAATGGTGAAAAGGGTTGGTCAAAGTGTTATTGTAAACACGGACCAATCTTGGTTTCAAAGTGTGCGCCCAGATCTACAGTGAATCCAGATTGGAGTATGATGCTGTTTCCAGAGCTAAAATAGACTTGATTGTTGCTTTCTATTAAGTCATTTGAAATCAACAAATCTTTTGCATAATAGCTGCCCGAGGGAATGGGGTCAAAATTAATGTTATGATTATTTGGACAATGATCCATGCAATTTTGGGTATAGGGTCCTCCGGCTAGTACACGATCACGAGCAGGTATACTTCCTGAATTAATCAAATTAGGAATACCTAATTCAGGAAGTTGGTAGGCTGCCAAAAAATTGGGTATTTGTTTTAAATAATAAGAA
This sequence comes from uncultured Saprospiraceae bacterium, assembly GCA_937961455.1. Lineage (GTDB taxonomy): Bacteria > Bacteroidota > Bacteroidia > Chitinophagales > Saprospiraceae > CALGNN01. The sequence goes on along the minus strand of CALGNN010000099.1, from coordinate 23,160 downwards.
GTATCGGGCAGATTATTACTTCCGCTTGGTGAAATACTTCCTTGTATATTATTGCCGTAAAAGAAATGTTGAGACCCAGAAATATTATAGTTTCCAAAGAAAGATCCACCAGATGTAATTTCAAATCCCACTACATTTTGACTATCGCTTGGAGGGCTGGAATTGCTAATTTGCATGCCATACAAGCTTGATCTATTTCTGAAATACGTATTGAAAGGTCCATTCGCTCCGTGAGACGCATCTATAATACTGAAGGTATTAATATTGGATTCAAATAGATTTAAATAAGGATAATTTCCATGACAGACGAGATCCCCTGTATAATCTGAAAAGAAACCCGAAGTATTAGGGTCAAAGGAATAATTATATGCAAACACATTTCCATTGGCCCCTGCTTGTACAATCATACTGTGACGCAGATGTTCAAACACATTATCTTCAACCTTTATATCACACGATCCTATTTGTAACATGACACCGTATGCCTTACCTCCACCTCCATAATCAAATGCGTGATGGAAATAAGAACCTTGCACAGTTGAAAAAGCACTTCTATCGAAGGTCACATGGGCAAAATTACAATTTTCACTTTCGATGGCATGCACCCAACATTCTACTGCCCATTGAAACCAAATATTGCTAGTTTGTGTATTGGTGGCATCCAATCTCAAAAGCTTTAGGCATTCAATACCTACATTTTTGATGGGGTTAATTTTTTTGGCTGTAGCATTTAGGCTGAGCTCATAGGATCTTCTTAAAGGATTATGTAGAAATAGCGTATCTGCATTAATTGACTCAATTAATAATATCTGTCCTACAGATCCATTCGCCCATGATGATACGACTAGAGCTGAATCATCAAAGTCTAATTTAAAATAATCACCAACTGCAAAGAGACTGGGATTATTTACCCTTATGAATTGATTGCCTTTTGCTGCATCTTCAATAATCGGAGACCAGTCTCCCGTGACAGTACCACTCGCATCAATTAAATGATTAGAACCGTTTAAATCAAAGCTCAAAATGGTAGAATCAGATGAGTTTCCTTTTAGGACGATATTACTTGAAAGAGATAAGGTCTGGTTGAAGTAAAAATCTCCGGTTGGAAAATATATAATTCCAGCATTCCCTGACATAGCGTTTAGTACATTTTGAAACGCCTGATCATTAGATGTTATGCCATCAGGATTACCCCCATAATCTAAAATGTTGTAAATACTATCAGGATGACAAAAGGCCTTCGTCAAACCTGCATTAGACCAATCAGAAATTCGATCATTGGGAATGGTTTGACCAAATGATAAGCCATGACAGATAAAAGAACTTATAAATATAATGTAAGATATCCTACTCATAGTTTTTGTTGAATGGGATATAATAAGAAGCGGTAAGCTAAGTTAAGTATTTTATTTTGCTTAGACGATCTCGCAGTTTGTGCTTTGTATCGTGTTGAAGAAGATCTTTACGCGTTTTGATCTAATTCTTTTTTTAAAGAAATCAGTTTTAACATGCATTCGATTGGAGTCATAGCATTGATATCCAATCCCTCAATCAGCTCTTTGACTTTTATAGCCTGCTCATCACTATTATCAAAGATGTTTAATTGAAAATTTTGAGAAGGGCCACTAATTTCTCCTTCGTAATCTAGGATTTTCTTTTCTTCTAGTTCTTTTAGGATTTCATTGGCTCTTTGAACAATAGAATTTGGCATTCCTGCCATTTTTGCAACATGAATACCAAATGAAGAATTAGAACCACCAGGCATTAATTTTCTAAGAAATATGACTTTCTGGGCTTTTTCTTTTGTGGCAACATGAAAGTTTTTTATTCTATTATATTGTTTTTCGAGTTTATTCAATTCATGATAATGTGTAGCGAATAAAGTCTTCGGACTTGCTATATCATTTTCGTGTAAAAATTCTGCAATTGACCAGGCAATAGATATACCATCATAAGTACTTGTGCCTCTTCCTATTTCATCTAATAAAATGAGACTTTGTTCCGTGATATTATTTAAAATGCTAGAGGTCTCATTCATTTCTACCATGAAGGTAGATTCGCCTGAACTGATATTATCGGAAGCTCCAACTCTGGTGAATAGTCGATCTACAACTGACAGATTTGCCTCAGAGGCAGGAACAAAACTCCCAGCTTGGGCTAACAAAGTAATGAGGGCTGTTTGCCTTAAGATTGCAGATTTACCTGACATGTTTGGTCCGGTAATGATGATTATTTGTTGATTATCATTGTCTAGAAAAAGGTCATTAGGTACATAATCTTCGCCGGGGTCTAGTTGCTGCTCAATGACTGGATGTCTTCCATTTTTAATTTCGAGACTCAATGCCTTGTGCATTTTTGGCCTTTGATAATTGTAGCGTTCTGCGATCCAAGCAAAAGATACCAATACATCAAGTTTAGCTATGGCTTTTGCATTTTTCTGGATAAGAGGTAATTGCTTCTCCATATCCTCAATAAGAGCTTCAAAGAGTTGGATCTCTAAGTTTAGGATTTTTTCTTCAGCCCCTAGGATTTTAGTTTCTAATTCTTTCAGCTCATCAGTGATGTACCTTTCTGATCCTGTTAAGGTTTGTTTTCTAACCCAATGATCCGGAACCAGTCCCAGATTTTTATATTTATTAGTTACTTCTAAGTAATAACCAAACACATTGTTGAATCCAATTTTAAGGCTATTAATGCCTGTTTGTTCAGCTTCCTTTACTTGGATTTCAATCAAGAGTTCTTTGCTATTCTTAATGGTGTGTCTTAATTCATCGAGTTCAGCATTAAGCCCTTCCTGGATGACATTTCCTTTCTGTATATTGACTGGAGGATCGCTTTGTATACTTTGATTAATTTTTTTGAAGAGTTTTTTTGCATCAATTATTTCATTTGAAATATCAACTACAGCCTCGATTTTTGCCTTTTGTAGATTTTGCTTGATGTCTTGGATTTTTTCTAAGGTCTGAGACAATTGATAGACCTCCCTTGGATTAATTCTTCTAAGTGGAATCTTTGAGCTAATCCGTTCTATATCTGAAAGTTCTTTTAATTTTTCTCTCAGCTCATCTCTAAATTCATCTGCTTCATAGAGTGCTGCTACAATTTCATGTCTTTTGTTGATCGCTTCAATATTGATCAATGGAAATACCAACCATTTTCGAATCATTCTTGATCCCATGGAAGTAAGTGTATGATCTACCACATCAACTAAGGGTCTTCCACTCTCGTGATTGCTATGTAGTATCTCAAGATTACGGATGGTAAATTTATCCATCCACATAAATTCGCTTCGGTGAATCCTGCTGATGGTATTGATATGATTAATATTGGTTTTTTCTGTACTCCCGATATAGTGGAGTGCTGAACCAGCTGCAACCTTTCCATAATCTAGATCATCAATGCCAAAACCTTTTAAAGAAACTACATCGAAGTGTTTGAGCAATTGCTCTTCACTATAATCTTGTGTGAAAACCCAAGGATCTAAAGCATAACAATAATATTGTCCATGTAAATGGGCTTCTACAGATTCCTTTGAGGTACGACAGTGAATGATTTCAGAAGGGGCAAATGATTGAATTAATTGAAGGATATAATTCACACTTCCTTCGGAAACGACAAATTCACCTGTTGAAATATCTAGAAAGGCAATGCCCCAATTGCTATTGTTGGGTGCAAAGAGTGCGGCTAGATAATTGTTCCTTTTATTTGATAATAAGGGATCGTCAATGGTTACTCCAGGAGTAACCAAATCAGTAACACCTCTCTTTACAATTTTCTTTTCTTTACTCGGCTTTTCCAATTGTTCGCAAATAGCTACGCGATAACCAGCTTTGACAATTTTAGGTAAATAAAGATCTACAGAGTGATAGGGGAAGCCAGCCAATTCAATATTGGAACCGCCATTATTTCTTTTCGTAAGAACAATGCCTAAAACCTTACTAACGATAATGGCATCCTCAGAAAATGTTTCATAAAAATCACCTACTCTGAAAAGCACAATAGCGTCTTTGTATTTTGATTTGATATCAAAATATTGGGTCATCAAAGGGGTTTGTTTTTTTATCCCTTTTGCTTTTGTTGTGGATTTTGGCAATTAGACGTATTTAAAAAAGATATATATAAGATACGAATATACGATATTCGTTAAAATGCAGAAATATTTGCTTTTTAATGAAATGATTTTACCATCTAAGATGTTTCAAATTTCAAATATTAATTAATTTTGTAAAAAAAAAGATGTTAGGAGAATTTAATGCCTTAAACGAAAGAGAGTACGAAATTTTAAAAGATGCAGTTTGTTGGGTTACGGTATTAGTAGCTGGCGCTGATGGTTTAATTGAAAAGAAAGAGTTGGATTGGGCCAATAAAATTACTGGAATAAGAACTTACTCCGGCCCAAAGACCTTGCAAGAGTTTTATAAAGAAGTGGATACGAATTTTGCTGAGAAGATAGAAAGTTGCATCAATTTTCTTCCATCCAATACGGAATCAAGAAATAAAGAGCTTTCTGAAAAACTATCCGAACTTAATGAAATCCTTCCAAAGCTTCCTCCGAAGTTAGGATTTGAATTATACAATAGCTACACAAGACTTGCTGAGCAAGTTGCTAAAGCATCAGGAGGAGTATTGGGATTCTTTTCTGTCAGTGGAGAGGAAAAACAAGCTATGGAGTTGCATATGCTTAACCCAATAGAATATAACGAAGAAGAAGAATAGCATTCGCTGTTGCAATTTTCCTAGCCAGTTGCACAACAAGTTGATTTCAGCTGTGTTTAAATACTTAGTATAATATGAAAGTAATGATGAACTTATTATTCTTGTGTTTGAGCATGCTTTTGGCTTGTAATACAGAAGCTGATGAAAAAGCACAAGCAACGAGCCCATCCAAAGCTGAAATTGAAACTAAGAATGTTGATACAATAACGAAGGCTTTACCAGTAAGCGAACTAGAAATTCCAAAGAAAGAAATTAAACAAGCTGATGAAATTCTGGAAAAACCTTCTCAATCACCTACGGAAATTGTCAAGGATGAACCCTCAATTATAAAAAGCTCTGAGCCAATAGTCATAGCTACAGAACTACCAAAAAAGAGTGAATCAGCACCATCCAATAAAGAATCAGACCTAGTCGAAAAGCCAACCATAAGTAAAACAGAAATTCCTACAACAGAAGCTGTATTTGAAAAAGAAGTGCAGACATCAACTGAAGATATAGAGATAACAGATTTAGATTCTAATCAGGAAGAAATGGATGATGTTATTGAAACGGTGCAAGTAGAAGAAGTAGAATTGCTCCCTTATACTCATGAAAAATGGCAAAAGTTACTATCAAATTATGTTGATCAAAAAGGCTTTGTAGATTATCAAGGATTTAAAAATGATGAAGCAAAATTAGATGCTTATCTGTCAGAACTTTCAAATGAAGATTTGTCATCTTATGGAGCTGCCCAGAAAAAGGCCTTCTTTATAAATGCCTACAATGCATTTACGATTAAGCTCATTGTTGAAAATTATCCATTAAAGAGCATTCTAGATTTACATGGAGGAAAGACTTGGGATCGAAAATGGATTTCCTTAGGAGGGGAGGAATATAGTTTGAATGAAATCGAACATCAATTGTTAATCAGAGATTTTTCAGATTCAAGAGTGCATTTTGCTATTAACTGCGCGGCAAAATCATGTCCACCTTTATCAAACAAAGCTTTTACTTCAACGAATGTAGAATCTGAACTCAATGCTTTGACTAAAGCATTCCTGTCCAATGAGGCCTTTAATAAAATCAGCTCAAGTTCGGCAGAACTATCAAAGCTATTTGAATGGTATGCAAAGGATTTCGGAGATGTAAAGGCTTATCTTAGTAAATACCTAGGTGTCACCTTAGACGATAAAGTTAAGTTGAAGTATAAAGAATATGATTGGTCCCTTAATGGGAAATAAGCATTCTAGTCTTCTTTAACTCTAGCCTTGCTAGACTCATAATAATAGTAATTTCTCCAGCGAAATAGGCATAGCCCATAAGTGTCAATTTCTCTCTATAAAAGATGATCAATCCGACTGTGATTATGCAATAAAGAATGTTTGCAATGGCAATAAATCTAAGGTAGGGTCTCCAGGCTGATGGATTGATAAAATGGCAAGTGAATGAACAAATAGCTAAAACTATAGCTATCGTAGCTAAAGCGTACAATACATGTTGAGGCATCCCAAAAAATGAAACGAATCTGCTTAAGACAAGTGCGAGCAAACAGGCTGTAATCAATGCGCCGATTCCATCGATCAGGAAAACTTTTTTTGGAGGGAGATTTAAAATAAGATTGCTGTTCAACATGTTTTCAATTTTTGGTATAAAAAAAGCTGCTCAGTTGAGCAGCTTCTAATTAATATTATGCCGTTTCCAAAGGTGGTATTCTTAATACCTGCCCTGGATATATTTTGTCTGGATGCGTAAGCATAGGTTTATTAGCTTCAAAGATGATAGGATATTTCATATAATCATCATAATGTACCTTTGCAATTTTTGATAAACTATCTCCACTTTGTACTTCATAGAATACAGCCTCAGGAGCAACAGTTACTACAGAGATTCTATCGTCAACAGTAGCTATACCCTCAACATTTCCCAATGCAAGAATTACTTTTTCTCTATCACTTTGAGACTCAGTTTGACCATAGACTACAACCTTATCATCGTCTAATTCAACAGAAAAGTCTTCAACAGGTAGTTCAAGGTCTTTAACGACGTTTGATAAAACGTGCAATTTAGCAGTGTGAGCTGCTTCAGCGTTTTCAGCAGCTTTTTCAGCAGCAGATTTTCCGAATACACTTAATCCGGCTTTCTTTAAAAAAGAGAATAAACCCATAATTTTTATTTAAAATTTTTAATTGTAATAAGCGGATTGCAAAGAAACGGAATATTTCTATGCAACATTTAAAGAATGCGATTTTTTCTTTAATAATTCCAATAATCGACAATATTTTTCTGACACACATATATATGTAGTCAAAGTCGATTTTTTCTACAATAAGCGTATATTTGCATACTTTTTTATTGACCCACTTGAATTTAAATGTGAATTACCATGGAAGGTAAAGGTATTATTAGGATGTTTTTGATATTGATGGCACTTGTCTGTATTTGGCAGTTTTTCTTAGTTGTGCCAACAATGAAAGTTGAAAGAGATGCTGATGCATATGCAGAACAAAGAGTTGCAGCAAATCCAGATTTGGATGAGTATGAGCAAAGAAAAAGAGGCCGTGCAGATTATTTAGATTCAATGTCCAATGAGACAGTGATGAGTCTTCCTTTAATTAAAGACTACACGTATACGGATCTTAAAAATCAGCAGATTAATCTTGGTCTTGATTTGAAAGGAGGAATGAGTACCATCCTTCAAGTTGATTTAGATAAATTTCTTTATGATTTATCAGGACAAAATAATGATCCGACCTTTACTGCCGCCAGAGCCGCTGCATCAAAAAATCTTGCCAGTGCTCAAACAGATTATATCAGCTTATTTGCAGATGAATTTGCAAAAATTAGTGATGGTAAATCATTGGCAACCATATTCAATAAAAATTTGAGAGATGAAGTCCGGGATATGGACAATGGGGATGTCATCTTAGTATTAAGAGAAAAAGCTAATCAAACAGTAAATCTTACTTTTGAAAGATTAAAAGATCGAATTGATAAGTTTGGTGTCACTCAACCAAATGTTACACTTGATGCAGCTAGAGATTTAATCTCAGTAGAGTTGCCAGGGGTAGATAACCCTGAGCGTGCTCGTAAACTTCTAAAGTCAAGTGCTAAATTAGAATTTTGGCATACCAATCGAGTAGATCAGTCTTACTTTACGGCTTTTGCTCAAGCAGATGAATTATTAAAAAATGAATTGGGTGATACTTCAAGCAGTGGACCTCAGATTGTTTTTGATACCATTCAAATTGAGCAAGTTGATTCTCTAGGGAATCAGATACTTGATGCAAGTGGAGCAGTAGTAACTAAAGATTCACTAATCCAAAGATTATCTGACCCCGTAAGAGGGCCATTATTATCATTGCTTGATTTAAATGGATCAACTGGTGGAATGTGGTCAGGTGGTGCCAATGTTATTGGTACAGCGGATAAGAAAAATATGAATAAAATAAATTCATATTTAGCCAAGAAGGAAGTTAAAGCTTTATTCAAATCTAAAAACGCGGACTTTAGATGGTCAGCCGATCCAACACAAAATGCTGAGGGTCTCAAAACGAATAAGTACGAACTACATGTTATTAGAACAGAGAGAAAGCCAGGTGCTTTACTGGAAGGAGATGCTATTATCAAAGCTGATGTGAGTTCTGATCCAAATACTGGAGAAATTAATGTAGGTCTTACAAAGAATCAAAAAGGAGCTAAAGTTTGGGCCAAGATGACTAAGGAGGCAGCAGCTGATAATCAAAGACAAATTGCTATTGTTTTGGATAGTACTGTAGTTTCAGCCCCTTCAGTGAATGTTCCAATTTTGACAGGAAGTTCATCCATCACTGGGAATTTTGATTTGCAAGAGGCGCAAGATTTAGCAAACATTCTTGAAATTGGAAAACTGCCAGCCGATATTGACATTTTACAAGAATCACTAGTTGGCCCTTCTTTAGGAGCTAAGAATATTCGATCAAGTGCTCTTGCATTGATTGTTGGTTTCTTGTTGGTTTTGGTATTTATGATATTCTATTATGGTTCTGCGGGTATTGTTGCCGCATTAGCCTTATTACTGAATCTGTTTTTCATATTTGGAGCCTTAGCTTCATTTGGTACAGTATTGACCTTGCCTGGTTTTGCTGGTGTCTTGCTTACCATTGGTATGGCAGTTGATGCAAACGTAATCATCTTTGAAAGAATCAGGGAAGAACTAAGAGAAGGTAAAACAAATTTAATGGCCATCAATGATGGTTTTAAAAATTCCTATTCAGCAATTATTGATGCCAACGTTACGACCATTATCGTTGCCATTATTCTTGCATATTTCGGATTGGGTCCAATAAAAGGATTTGCTGTTGTCTTAATCATTGGTGTAATTTCATCCATGTTTACGGCTGTACTTGTTGGAAGACTCATCATAGAATGGTGGATTGGAAGAGGAAATGAGTTAACATTCTGGACAGGATTCTCAAAGAATCTATTCGCAAATCTAAATATTGATTGGATAGGTAAAAGAAAATTAGCTTATGGTATTTCTTTAACTTTAATCGCATTAGGAGCTGTTTCATTTTTTATGAGAGGCTTTGAATTAGGGGTTGATTTTAGAGGAGGTTATTCCTATAACATTCAATTGGATAATTCTTTAAATCTGTCAGCTGATGATTTGAGAGAAGGTCTTGCTGATGTATTTGAAGGTGAAGTCCCAATCGTTAAGGCAGTTGATACAGAAAATACTTACGCAGTAACAACAAGTTATTTGATCGATGAAACGGAAGGAGAACCACAGGATAGAGTAATGGAACAACTCTTTAAAGGCGTGAATGTATTAGCAGGAGGCAATCTCAATTTTGAGGAATTTAAGAGTCCTGAAGGAGATGGTACTCAAGTGATCAGTTCTGCCAAAGTTGGACCTACCATTGCAGATGATATCAAAAGAAGTTCATTCAAAGCAACCATATTTGCACTCTTAGCCATATTCCTCTATATCTTTTTAAGATTCTCTAGATGGCAATATAGTTTAGGTGCCGTTGCAGCATTATTTCATGATACCTTGCTTATTCTCGCCTTGTTCTCTATTGGACATGGATGGATTGGATTCTCCATGGAAATTGACCAAGCATTTATTGCAGCGATCTTGACCGTAATCGGTTATTCGATAAATGATACGGTGGTAGTATTTGATAGGATCAGGGAGTTCTTTGGAATCTATTCTAAAAAGACCAAAAAGGATGTCATTAATTTAGCTGTTAACAGTACGGTGAGTAGAACCGTAATTACATCCTTGACTACCTTATTAATGGTATTAGTACTTTTCTTATTTGGTAGTGGAAGTATTAGAGGATTCGCTTTCGCCTTATTGGTAGGTGTAATAGTGGGTACTTATTCATCGATATTTGTTGCAACTCCAATCTTCCATGATACCACTGGGGAGATTGAATCAACAAATAAGAAAAAAGAAACGGGCAAAAGCTTTACAAGAGCTAAGGCCTAAAGAATCTATTTATTAGAATTAGAATTGTGCAAGCCCTTTCCAATTTTTTTTGGAAAGGGCTTTTCAATTTATTAGATTTTCCATGCTTCCATCTGCTTTTTTACATGAAAAGATTTAAATTAAAAGCGATTACAACATTATAATACACCAATCGTTTTTTATTGGAGTGAGAATATTTACATATATCATATTATTGACTTTGGTTTCCTGTACCTACTCTCAGAAAATTCAAACAGGAGAAGAGGCCTTTGCCTTTCAGCAGTATGCTGTAGCTGCGCAAATGTTGAATGAAGAATATAAAGAGAGTTCCAACATTGCAGATAAGGCCAATAAGGCTTTTTTGTTGGCGGAATCCTATAAGTTTATGAACGAGAATGCTCAGGCATTGAGGTGGTACAAAAGAGCGGAGGATCATAATTTTGGAGAAAAGGCCAGTAATAAATATGCCCTTGCATTAAAAGAGGAGCAACGCTATAATGAAGCTTATGAAAAGTTTGACGCCTTGTCTCTTGAATATGGAAATCTGCCTGAGCTGAGAAGACAAAAAACGGCGTGTCTACAGGCATCAGAATGGCTGAGTGCCAAGAGTGAAAGTCCCTATTCTGTCTCTCTAGGAAATTTTAATACCGCAGATGCGGAATATGCTCCAGTTTATTTTGGTCCCAATAATATCATTTTTAGTTCTGATAGATTAGGCAGCACAGGTAATCAAATTTATAATTGGACTGGAAGGAGGTTTTCAGATTTTTTCATTTATAATACTTACAATAATACCGTTCAAAGATTTGATAATCGCATCAATTCTGAGCATAATGAAGGTTCTATCTGTTTTAGTTCTGATTTGAAAAATATTTACTTTACGCGTTGCTATAGTGAAGAAAGTTACGATTACTACTGTCAAATATTTTATGCAGAACAAAAGAACGGATCTTGGTCTAATCCGATACCTATGCCTTTCACTAAACAAGAGATTAACTACGGTCATCCTAGCTTAAGTAAGAATGATAGTATTTTATTTTTCTCTTCTGATGATCCATCAGGATTTGGAGGGTTTGATATTTATGCTTCATTTTTGGAAGAGGAGGGATGGGGTGAACCATTAATCTTATCTGATAGGATTAACAGTCTAGGTGATGAGTTATTCCCATACATGCATGAAGATACCTTATATTTCTCTTCTGATTATTTAGTCGGTATGGGGGGTTTGGATATATTCAAATCAAATTTAAAATCTAATGGAGATTGGACGGCACCCATTAATTTAAAGTCACCCATAAATTCAGGGTCTGACGATTTTGCCTTTAGGGTTAATGATTACGAAATTCCGACAGGTGATGTTATCCAAACAGGTCTATTTAGCTCAACGCGATCTGGCGGTCAAGGAAGTGATGATATTTATCAGTTTGAAAAAGTAAGGAAAAAGCAAAGCCTTGAAGAAGAAATTGCTTCCAAGAAGGATCCAAAAAAGGAATACCAAGTCATACTCGCTTTGAGAGTCTTTGAGAATGTAAGAGCCATTCCTACAGATGTGAAAAGTGCAGTTCAAGATAAAATCATTTTATCCAATGAGGAGATCATCCTTGAACAAGGAGGTGTGCAGCAGGTTTTCAAAACTAACGAAAAGGGCCTCATCATCACAGAATTGGATTTTGATGCAAATTATTTTATTGAAGCGAGCTCTCTCGACTACTTTAAAAACGTGCTTAATTTTTCTACGAGCGAACTCGAACGTGATCCAGAAAATACCATCATCACCATAAACAAAACCCTTGAACTTGACAAGATCGTAAGAAATACAGAAATCACTTTGGAGAACATTTACTACGATCTAGATAAATCATTTATAAGAAATGATGCGAAGCCCACACTCAATGAGCTGGCAAAAATGTTAAAAGAAAACCCAAGCATAGACATCCAACTTTCTTCTCATACGGATTGTCAAGGGGAGGATGATTACAATCAAGAGTTGTCACAAAAAAGAGCTAAGGCTGCAGTAGACTACTTAATTTCAATTGGAATATCTTCTGCAAGATTAAAGGCTTTAGGTTATGGGGAAACTAGACCTGCTCGAAATTGTAATTGTAATGATTGTTCGGATGAAGAACATCAAGAAAATAGAAGAACAACTTTCAAAATATTGTAAAAGCTTCTAAGGCTTTTCGCTCTTCTTTTCATTTTCAATTATAATATAAATTGAGGTGGCAAATTCCTATCTTAAGGAATCAATTTTTGAAACCATGAAAAGACGTGAAATCTTAAAATATACTGCCTGGGTTACTGGAGCAGCCGTTGCGGCTCCTTTTGCAACAGTGCTGCTTAGCGGATGTCAAACGGATGTTGCAAATCAAGCAGATTACAAAGCTGCTTTTTTCAATAATGATGAATGGACACTGATTCGTGAACTTGTTGATACCATTATTCCTAAAACAGATAGTCCTTCTGCATCTGAGGTAGGCGTACATCAAATGTTGGATCACATGTTGGCCAATGTATATCATGCAGATGATGTAAAAGCTTATCGAGAAAATATCAATCATGTTTTTAATTTCTTAAAGGACAAAGATGATGTAGTGGAGGCTTGTAATTTTTTGATTTCCAAAAAGGAACCTTTCGATCAAAAGGCTTTTGACGCTTTCATGGATCTGAGACAACAGACCATTGGAAGTTATTTAAGTACAGAAGAGATCAGTAAAAATTATCTTAATTACCTACCTGTGCCTGGAACTTATGAGGCGTGTATCTCACTTGAGGAAGCAGGAGGAAAACTATGGGCGATATGAATTTAAATTTAAAAGGAACTGACGAGCGAAGTTATGATGCCATCGTAGTAGGCTCAGGAATCAGTGGAGGCTTTGCAGCTATGGAACTCTGTAAGAAGGGCTATAAAGTTTTGGTTTTAGAAAGAGGACGAATGATTAAGCATATGGAATATCCGACTGCTAATTTAGATCCATGGGAATTGCCCAATCAAAATAAAGTGACTGCTGAAGAAATTGCGCAACATTACTTTAAGCAAAATCGATTGCATTGGTGGGTGAATGAAGATAATAAGGCTTATATCAATAAGGATGATGAATACCCTTATGATGAAGTAAATCGCTTTGATTGGATTAGAGGTCACCATGTCGGGGGGAGGTCCATCATGTGGGGTCGACATTGTTATCGTTGGAGTGATATTGACTTTGAAGCCAATGCTAAAGAAGGCGTGGCGATAGATTGGCCGATACGATATAAAGATATACAGCCCTGGTATGACTATGTAGAAACCTTTGTAGGAGTAGCTGGTCAAAAAGAAGGCCTAAAGCAAGTGCCTGATGGAAATTTTTTGCCGGCGTTTGAGCTTAACTGTGCAGAACAACATCTGAGAGAATCCGTAATGAAAAAGTATCCTGCCAGAGTTGTCACACCTGGTCGGGTGGCTAATTTGTCAAGCTATGATCCAGAGATACACAAAGGAACAAGAGGGCAATGTCAAACAAGAGCCAGATGTGTGAGAGGCTGCCCTTATGGTGCTTACTTCAGTAGTCTATCTGCTACACTTCCTGTAGCAGCGGCGACTGGTAATCTAACAATCAGAGCTGATAGTATTGTGAGTGAAATCGTATTTGATAAGAAGACTAGAAAAGCAAGCAGCGTGAGAGTGATTGATAGGGAGACTGGTGATGAATTAGAATTTTTTGCGAAAGTGATATTCTGTAATGCAAGTACAGTTGGAACAACAGCTATCTTATTAAACAGTCGATCAGATGAATTTCCAGATGGCTTGGGTAACAGTAGTGGAGAATTGGGTCATAACATGATGGATCATCATTATGGAATGGGAGCGTCTGGGATGTTGCCAGGCTTTGAAGATACCTACTATAAAGGAAGAAAACCTGTAGGTTTTTATATTCCTCGATTTAGAAACATTGATAAAGAAACAAAACGCAACGATTATTTAAGAGGCTTTGGTTATCAAGGAAACGCTTCAAGGATAAAGAATATGCCATCTGATATGATTGGAGCAGCATTAAAAGATCACATATTTAAACCTGGCCCGTATTTTATTTCAATGACTTGCTTTGGAGAAATCTTGCCGCATCATGACAATAAGATGTTCCTAAATTTTGACAAGAAAGATCAATATGGAATGCCCATTATCACCTTTGATGCTACATTAAGGGAAAACGAAATTGCGCTTCGAAAAGATGGTGTACAATGCGCTGAAGAAATGCTCGAAGCTGCAGGTTGCAAAGGTATCACATCATATAATGATGCCACAGCCATTGGAGCATGTATTCATGAAATGGGAACCGCTAGGATGGGGCATAGTCCTAAAACTTCAGTTTTGAATAAGTGGAATCAAATGCATGAAGTTGAAAATGTTTTTGTGACCGATGGTGCTTGTATGACAAGTTCTGGAACCCAAAATCCTAGCATTACTTATATGGCATTGACAGCAAGGGCAGTTGACTATTGTGACAAACAAATTAAGGCTGGAGCATTATAATACCCCATCTGAACAGAATCTTTTTTAAACCAATGTGTTTCTTAACTTAAGTCAATGCTTTGGGGTATAGCATTTTGCATTTTTGTAATAAATTTTACATTCCAAATCAATGAAAGCAATAACAAGAAGCCAATATGGAGGTCCAGAAGTTTTACAAATCAAAGAAGTCCCTGATCCCAGTCCAAAGAAAAATGAGCTCATGGTAGAGCTTCATTCAGCAACCGTTAATCGAACGGATTGCAGCGCCTTGACAGGCAAGCCTTATCTTGTAAGAACCTTTATTGGCATGTTTACTCCAACAGCTATTCCAGGAACAGACTTCGCTGGTGAGGTAGTTGCCGTAGGTGCTGAGGTGAAAGATTTTTCTGTGGGCGATCGTGTGTGGGGATTCGACGATCAAGGACTCCAATCCTATGCGAAATATATGTGCATCAAAGAGCACAGAGGTGTTGCAAAAATTCCAGAAAATTATTCCTATGAAAAAGCTGCAGCCTCAGCTGAAGGTGCACACTACGCATTTAATGGTTTGAAAAACTTACAACTAGAATCTGGTAGTAAAGTCATAGTTAATGGTGGGAGTGGAGCTATTGGATCTGCAACCATCCAACTGCTCAAATATTTGAATGTTTATGTAACAGCTGTGGCAAATACAAAAAACATTGATTTGATGAAGGACTTAGGAGCAGATAAGATTTACAATTACGAATCTGAAGATTTCACTAAGGATCAAGAACGTTATCATTATGTTTTAGATACAGTAGGTAAGAGTCATTTTCGTGCATGCAAACCTTTACTTCTTCCTGGTGGGATATATACTTCCTCAGAGTTAGGACCCAATGCAGAAAACCTCTATTTGCCTTTTCTTACATATTTCTCAAGTAAAAAGGTGAAATTTCCCATTCCTACCAACTGTAGAAGAAGTGTACTGTACTTAAATAGATTAATTACCGAAGGTAAATTTGAAGCTGTAATTGATCGGGCTTATGATCCGAAAGATATCGCAGACGCATATAATTACGTGAGTTCTGGCCAAAAAACAGGCAATGTTATTTTGAATTTGCATAAATTATAGCCACGACTATATATAAATCTTAACTTTTCCTTAAAACTCTCTTACTTAGTATTTTATGATAATTAAATATTATCAATTAACTTTGCGTGTCTTTCAATCCTGGCTATATCAACTTAAATTTTTCCACCCAATTACCAACTGTTCATTAGCAACCGCAAAATTGTTATGAGGTATATTATTTTTTGTCTAAGTGTACTATTTGTTTCATGTCAAGATGTTAATTCTTATGAGGCACAAAGTCTAGAGGACATTGATCAAAAGATCGTACAGTTGCAAAGTCAATTGGATGAGTTAAAGAAACTTAGAGAGACTAAAATAAAATCTTCTGGTCCTCAGGCAGAAAAACTTTTGGTGAATGAAAAATCAGATGCAGAACTTCTGCAATTATTGACCTCTGACACGACCATCATTATAAAGGGAAGAGTTGATAATGAATTAAAAAATAGCAGCCTTAAAATCTACAAGGATTATTCTTATCGCCCTGATTTCATTCGTAAAATTACCATCGATGCTGATGGCAAGTTTTCTAAGGAATTTACCTTAAAAGAAGAAGGCGTTTATAATATTAAATATGGTAATACTGTATCTGAAATATATTTGGTCCCTGGCTCAACCATGGGCTTAGTCATTGATGAAACTAGTCAAACTGTATTTAGGTATATCGGTGATCACGCTAAACTCAATAATTTTTTAGTTCAGAGATATCAATCGCATGAGAATTGGTATGATTATAAATCAGATGATTTTAGCAAAGGGCTTGAAGATTTTCTAGCTTTTGCTGATGAGAAAAAAGATCTTCAAGAAAAATATTTAGAGGGATTTTTATCAGAGCTTTCAGGAGAAGATGCTTTGCCAGAGTATTATGAACAAAGCGAACGACAAGAAATCATACTTGCCCATGCAAGAGCGATTGCAGAATATGATAAGAATCATTTTAAGATGACAGGAGATCAAGAAGCAGAAAAAATGGACCTTTCTCTGATTGAATCAGTTGACTTAAATGATGCAAGTCTCCTAAGGAGTCGTAATTATAGAAAGTATCTCTTTAATGTTACAAGAGAAAAAGCTCATAGATCTTTTGAAGCGAAGTTGGCCGAGGATGAATATGTAGATCAATTAGAGAAGTATAAGGCGAAGTATAAAATGGTAAACAGCATGTTTTCAGATGCTGAAGTAAAATCTTTGATGCTGACAGATGTAGTCTATGAATCTTTAAATCATGTAAAAGATATAGGAATTAATCCTTTGGTTAAAAAGTTTCGAAGAGCAGTCCATGATGAGGACTATGTAAAGAGTGTTGATTCAAGATATTTGCAACGAATCCCTGTTACTGATGGCGCACTAGCTCCAAATTTTATTGCGAAGTCACTTAGCGGTGATGAGGTAGAGCTTAAAGATTATAGAGGAAAATATGTCTATTTGTTTTTATGGGCAAGTTGGTGCGCACCATGTAAGGTGGAGCTTCCTCATTACGAAAAATTGTTGGCAGAACACGGTGAAGGCAATATTGAATTTATTGGACTTTCTATTGATGAGCAAAAGAATGATTGGGAAAATTCATTCATGTATAATAAGTATCCTGGCTCGCAGATAAGGGTAGGAGGTTCTGAGAATGGAAGATTTCTAGCAAACTATAAAATCAATTTAATACCTCAGTTCATACTAATTGGTCCTGATGGAGAGATCATCAGTTTGAATGCGCCAAAACCATCTAAAGGAGCTTCTGGATATCTATCCTCCTTTGGTGTATGATAAAATCGAGCTGGCAAGCCATTGCTCACCAGCTCTCACTTTACAATTAAATCCGGTGAAATGTATATTTTTTGAGCCCGAATCGGTGCCTCCATTCTAAGCTGCCATCCTTTTGTAAAACGTAGGCATTACCATCTCGATCCCAGTAATAATTATCTGCCAACATAGATCTTGTATAAGGAATCCACTCGTCACCTCTTCCCGGTGCAAGAGCTTCTAAACCATCATTGACCAATCGAATGGAAACCCTTTCTCCAGTCCCAACCATTCGCCAATCTCCTTCACAGCCATATCTATTTCTATTGTTGCCATTATTGCCATTGCGTCTTCTATCATTGCGATCATCATATCTATCATTATTTCGATTGCGATCTCTGTCTCTATCTCGATAATAATCAGAATTGTCATAGCGATCCCAGTCATCATAGTAATTGTCATTTCTTCCCCAATCATCATAGCCATATCCGCTCTCTTGATAGTTGCCGTAGCGGTACCAATCTTCATCATGATGTCTGCTGTTGTCGGAATAGAAACAACCTTCAAGATCACAGTTGTGACCTTTTCGTTTTTTGAAGTGACTATTTCTGAGTCTTTTTAGGACCTTCTTGTTGTTGCCACGTCTGCTTTTCCAATACAGCTTCCTAGAACTTTTAATATATATCAAGTTTCCATGACCGTCCCGAAATTTGTTGCCTCGCACCCTATAGTAGGTATTCCAGCCGTATCGCCTAGACTGCTGTGCTTTTACTAGAATTTTGTTTCGATAGACTTCCACTTGAAAAAGTTCTTTTGCTCTTTTATCAACAAAGTAGCCACTTAGGTTTGTGTAACTTTCTTCTGCTTGTAGCAGAAAAGGTGTCATCACAAACAACATCAATGTAATCAGGTTCTTCATGATTTAAATTTTTTGGTTAGGTAATTTTGTTACTATTTCTAAGTTGATCCTTTTTCTTGTTAAGTTATCCTAAGGATTGGTTAAGCTGCTGTTAATAAACTTTGTAGTGTTTTAGCACTTTGTTAAAAGGAGCATAAGATGACTGAACGATTGCTCATGAAAAATCTGAAGAGACTCAAATCCAATTTGCTTGTATAATTTTTGAAACACAAAAGGCATATAAGTAGACACAAAAGGCACATAAGATTTTCGAATTCGGCCTTCATCATTTTAGCAATTGTTTAGAAAAAATCTGAAAAGACTCAAATCCAATCGCTAAACCATGTTCATATAAAAGACTACAATTCAATTTATGTTGAACTTGAAGGAATGATAAGTACTTCTTAGTGATCTTATTTGTTTTTTTTTCTGACATTAAGCATTTTAGTCAACGGCTAGATAACAACCTTTATTGAAGTGCGTCGACACGCTTCACTCGCTTGTCGACCTGTCAGTCGCCACTGCTTTGCAGATCGTTCGTTCATTTCAAGAAAAAAAGAAAGCTACATTTTAATGATCTTACTCAAATAATTTGCTTCGTCCGTTTCTACTTTTAAAATATAAGTGCCAGGGAAAAGATTTTCTAGACTTAAGTAATTATCATATTGACCATATGCACTGTATATCGCTTTTCCAAAAAGTGAGTAGATAATGAAATTCTTTTTTACATTCTTAAGGCTTTCATTCATTATTGCAATCTCATCGGTAAATGGATTGGGATTGATACGAAGTAATACCTGTGGCTCTAAAGTCTTTTTTATATCAGTCGTTTCTATCACTTTCTCTATCGCAGCTAGTGCATCAAGTTTTCCATATCCAAAACTGTTATTGGGTGTTGCGCCTGTGAAGTTATCTTGCCTTGCAGTTGATTGCAGAATACTTTTAATTTGATCTGGACTTAAATCTGGGTTTACTTCTAGCATCAATGCAATGACCCCAGCGGATAGGGGCGCTGCAGCACTCACTGCAGTTTGGACACCATATTGACCATTGCTATTTTGTAATACATTGAATGAAAACGAACCATAATACGAGTCAGAACTGTAAGCCGCATGGGCGACCTCGCCTGGGGCTACAAAATCTATCCCCATTCTTCCATCCATGGTAGGTCCAATGCTTGAGCCAAGCCAAAGTTCACCAGGCGCTCCTTGTCCTGTATAAAGACGATCAATATTGTTTATGTCGGTCCATGCATTAGTCGCAATATAGTCGCCAGGAGACAGTGTATTAATGCAACTGGAATAGGAGCAGATATTGCCGGATGGATTATCGTTATTTAAAAATGCGTTAGCATTATTGTAGCGTGCTGGATTTAGCATACCATGTATTTTGCCATCATTGCTGACACTCATCGTGTTTAGAATTACCTTATAGGTTCCAGTAGCTCCAAAAAAATCGATCATCAATTGTCTAATGTTTGAGCTTGCATTAAAAAACTCAGTATCAGCTCCGCGATGATAAATATTTATTTCATTTAGAAATTCATCTTCGAATCCATTTTGATTTGCAGGTGGATTAAAAGGTCCTTCTATTTGACCATTAGGTCGCTCTATACTTAATTCTACTCTGTCATCTTCGTCATACCATCCAGTAAATCTTAAGTTTGCTTGTTCTCCTTTCTCGATGATGAATTCAGTCGTTTGACCCTCAACCAAATTTTTAATC
Organism: uncultured Saprospiraceae bacterium; assembly: GCA_937961455.1. Lineage (GTDB taxonomy): Bacteria > Bacteroidota > Bacteroidia > Chitinophagales > Saprospiraceae > CALGNN01. The sequence continues at coordinate 3,080 of CALGNN010000099.1, read as the reverse complement.
GCATGATTGTCTTTTCCTCCATTATCACCTACACCACATACAAATACATTTCCTTGATTTACGTAATCATCTACCAAATCACAAAAACCAATACTTCCATCTGTAGGTTCTCCAATAGAACCGATATTAAGTAAAGTTACCGCCGGTTTATTTTCAGCTGCAATTTTGTCTTTTGCAAATTCGAATGCTGTTGGCAAGAGTGCTTGGTCATATTGACCAACTTGACCAAGATTGCCATTAAAAGGAGGAACAAAATCTTTAGTAACTACAATGCTGATGATTTCCGCGTTTGGAGCTACTCCACTAAAAATGCTAGGATCATTTATACCTGAACCGTTACCTGACATAATTCCAGTAGTTGCAGTACCATGACCAAATATATCGTTCACGATAGGCGTCCCACCATTTTGCAAGGCCTGATTAATTTCTTGCTGGTCGAAAATGGTACCTATCCCATATGGATTATCTGGGTCATTTGCTCCACTATCATCATACAAGTCATAGATGTATAGTATTCTAGTATTACCATCGGCATCAATGAAATCTGGATGCCGATAATCAATACCCCTGTCCATCATGACGGTTATTACGCCTGTACCGGTGAGTCCATATTGATCTTGTACGAGATCAATATTTGCTTCATTTTTGCAAGGAGTTCCTTGTGCAAGAATTTGCATATGCATTGCCATGAGGCAGAAAACAGTTAGGACAGTTTTCATAATTGGTTAATAATTTAGGATTATGTAAAAATTGAAAACGGGTTAAATTTTCAATTTCTAATTTACGTAATTTGATTCATACTTAATTTATCTATTTTATAGAATTAAAAATGCATAGGGAATAAATTCTAATAAATATAAAAAGAGGCAACCCACTGATTGCCTCTTTACCGATAAACATTACTATGAAATACTAAAATGCTGCTTGATAACTATTTTCTGTGATTTTAGGCTAAGCTTGGGCTTAGTTCTGAAGCAATAGGAAAATCAATTTCAAACCCCGTTAAGTTATGGATGTAATTGCTTATTACTTTATCACCTATTTTTAAGACAACATCAATAAGATTGGCTACATCGTATCCAGCTTCAAAAAACAGTTCTTTCACTTCCTCAGAGGCATTCCCATTGTTTGAAACGGTAGCAAGAGTGAATTTCGCCAAAGCGTCTAGTTTACTATCAAATGAAGCGGTTCCTTCTCTAATTTCTAAAATTTGTTCTTCTGACAAGCCGTTCAATCCTCCTAGCACCGTGTGAGCTGATTGACAGTATCTGCATCCATTGTACTGGCTGACGACAAGATTTACAATTTCAGTTTCTTTCTTACTTAGTGTTGACTTTCTACTTGAAAACTTGAGATAGTCACCAAGAGCTGTATCATTTTTCGCATAGAATGCATAGAGGTTTGGAACGAAGCCTAATCCCTTTTGTAAATCATCAAAAATGGCTTGGTTGTTTTCTGATACTTCAGATCTTGTTGGTATTTTAAATCTTTCCATTGTACTATATTTTATTTTTTTTACTAAATAATTACAGTACAAATATGGAGTATAAAATAGGCTGGTAAATAGGCAGGAATTCCTTTGTGGTTAACCATTTTTCCTTTGGGCATTTGCAATAATTCCCAAGAGATTATCTAAAATTCCCACAATTAAAAATAGCTCATGCTACACCATTTTTTTCTGCTAGTTTATTGAATTTCATAATTAAATTCAAATAGGGATTAGCATAGTAAATGGATCCCGGTAATAAAGAGACGAGCATAATCTTTAATGAGTACAGAGTAAATTTTTTCTTAGAACTAATGTATTTTCCAATCTTTTTATCCATGTTTTTTTGATATGATAAATTTAACATGGATGGTAGAATGAAGCAGGCTAACATTTGTTACGTCAAGCGTTTTCTTCTACTCTTTGTCTAAATTCTGAAGGAGAGACGCCTTGGTGCTTTTTGAAAAACCTGCTGAAGGATTGAATGTCTTGAAATCCCACCTCATAGCCAATCTCAGAAATGGCCATCTCAGTGTGTCTGAGGAGTCTTCTAACTTCAAGCATTTTACGCGCTTGGATCATTTGAAGTGGAGTTTTGTTATTCAATTTGCCAAATAAATTAGAGAGCGTTTTAGGAGATTTATTCAAGAGTGCTGCATATTCAGCTACAGTATGTTTTTCTTTGAAGTGCTGTTCCACTAAGTAATTAAATTCCCTAACAATTGCTAATTGGTTTGATGCCATCAAAGGGTAATTCTCTTGCGCTTTATAAATTCTTGTGCTAAGAATCATGATTCTTTTTAGCATCATTTGTAGCATCTCAAATTGTAAATCATCGTTGGATTTCATTTCGATGACTAGCATTTCCCAGACGGTATTAAGAATCAATAAATCAGAAGAAGTAGGTTTGATGTGAGGTATGTTATTGGATCCAAAAAAAAGAATGCCTTTGCATCCTACCTCGCTATCATTTGTGGAGATACAATAGAAGGGCGTATTGAATCGAATGAAACGATAGGACTTATCCGAATGAAATTCAAATTTATTATAGGGCGTTAAAAACAGAATTTCATCTTTATTAAAATGGTGTTTCTGTGCATCTATCGTTATTTCATTTCCATCTTCTCTCAACCACAGCATGGATAGCTGATCCTCGATCACATCCTTGTTAATCAGGCTTTGATCTACTTGTTCAAGTAATTCAAAATATTCACCAGTATTTCCAAGGTATTTCATAATTACAATTTTTTCAATCCAAGTGCTATTGCTTAATCCTATTTCATTAACAAAGTTGGATGTAAATCGTTTTTGTTGAAAGTGTTAATTTGGAGACTATACGATATCATTTTTGTTTAGATACTTCAATAGACTTTTTTGCCCATGAGATTGCAGATTTTTTATTTGAAAGAACTTTTTCAGGTAAAGAAAAATATGGCATTCGGGAATGTCTTATTCCACCATTCGTCTCGTATTCTTTTTGAGTAGCATCATTTACTTTAAAAAATATTTCAGATTTAGCACTGATGATCCCAAACATTTTCTTCTCATGGAAAATGCCATATCCTCCAAACATCTTCTTTGAACTAATGCCTTC
>CALGNN010000098.1 GCA_937961455.1 uncultured Saprospiraceae bacterium | reverse complement strand
CATGCGATCCAATATACCAATGTAAAAGTGCCGAAAGAAAATAGAATTGGCGAAGACGGTTTTGGATTTAGTTTTGCCATGAAGACCCTCGAAGGAGGAAGAATTGGTATCGCAGCACAAGCACTTGGCATTGCAGAAGGTGCATTCCAATTGGCCACTAAATATGCACTCGAGAGAGAAGCATTTGGTTCTGCAATCGCCAAACATCAGGCAATCTCTTTTAAATTAGCTGATATGTCGACAGAGATTGAAGCTGCAAGACTTATGGTCTATCGTGCAGCTTGGCTCAAAGATCAAGGTAAAGACTTTAGTGCTGCTTCAAGTATGGCAAAACTATTTGCATCTGAGGTAGCGATGAAGCATACGGTCGAAGCCGTCCAAATTCATGGAGGCTATGGATATGTCAAAGAGTATCATGTCGAGCGTTTAATGAGAGATGCCAAGATCACTCAGATTTATGAGGGAACTTCAGAAATACAACGAATTGTAATTGCGAGAAATGTCTTAAAAGGACAACTGTACGTTCCTATCTTATTTGCTGAATAAGATAATTTGGGACGGTCATTCACAATCTTAACAATAGCGGGTATTCCCATTAAAATTCATTGGAGTTTATTTTTACTTCCCATTTTTATTATTGGAATGGGATTGTTGACAGGTGCAGATTCTTCTATGACCTTATTGGTTTTAGCCTTTATATCAGCGACATTCGTCTGTGTGATCATGCATGAATATGGTCATGCCCTATCTGCTAAAAAGTATGGTATACATACTAAAGATATTATCATTTCATTAGCTGGAGGAATTGCAAGATTAAAGCGCATACCAAATGAAGCATTAAAAGAATTTCAAATTGCCTTTGCAGGGCCATTAGTAAATCTGATTATTTTCGTTCTTTTATTTATACCCTTGTTTTACATAGGTGAAATATCCCACCCTTTTGACCCTAGTTTTTATCAAATTAATGATAGAATCGATTATTTCCAACTTAAAGATTTTGTGCCATTAATCATGTACATCAATGCTGCATTGTTTTTGTTTAACTTAATTCCAGCCTTTCCCATGGATGGAGGAAGAATGCTACGATCATTAATGTCATTGAGATTTTCAAAGCTAAAAGCGACGTATTATTCAATGATGTTGAGCAGATTTATGGCATTCTTAATGATCTTTTTCGGACTTTATTATCAATATTTCTTTTTTGCTTTTGTAGGTGCCTTCATTTTGGTAATGGGTACTAATGAGTATAAAATGATATGGATTGAAGATCTCTTAGAAAAGTATCAAATAAAAGATATTGTGAAGCTAGAGTTAGCAAAACTCCAGGCTGGAATGAACCTATCAGATGCTTCTTCGCTTGCAAAAGAAACAGGTGAAAGAGATTTTCTGGTGTATGATGAGAAGGAAGAGCTGATGGGAGTCCTGACTGCCGAATATTTGAATGATGGTATTAAAAGAAAACTTCAACAAAGTGAGGTTCAGGGCTTTTTAAGAGAAAAATACGAGGCTATAGATTCCACATTAAGTCTTAAAGACTTTTATTACAAAATCAACAATGAAGCGCTCTGTGTCGTGGAGGTTATAGAAGGTGGAAGACGCATAGGCTCTGCAAGCAGGTCAAGCTTGAATGCTTTTATAAGAGAAAAATATCGTACTAGGAACAATCCTTAAAACCCAAGTCTGGATTTTAGACTAGCTAAGATATCTTCTGACTCTACACTATAAAGAATGGTATTTGGTACGCTAGTATCGAAAATAAAAGTATAGGATCCTTCTTTTCCAATGGCTTTAATAGCTTCATCTACTTTTAATAAAATAGGTTTCAATAATTCCTGTTTTTTAGTAACGATGAGTTGTTGAGCGTTTTGCTCATTTAAAGCAATGGCTTGCTGGTCCTGCTGGATTTCAGCTTCTTTTTGAGACATTTCCAGTTTGGATAAGGTCCCCGAATTTGCTAATTGTAAGTAATCATTATATTTTTTCTGCAAAGCATCAATCATGGCTTGATGTTTAGCTCCTTGCTCATTTTGAAATGTTGTCATTTGTACATCTGCAGCTTTGACTTCAGGCATTTCTTCTAATAACAAGTTGATGTTTACATGCCCAAATTTTTGAGCTGAAAGATCAGCACTAAAAGATGTGCTTAATAGAAGTGCAAAAACAAATGATATTTTATAAAGCGTTTTCATTACTTGAAATTTGTGTAAAGGTAAATTTCCTTTACTTTTTATAATAGTTTTCAATTAGAATAAATCCATTCCAATTACTATATGGCTAAAAGAAAAAAAGCCAAGTTTCGTTCACTTGGCTTAGAGTTTAAGAATATTATAACGTTTATTTTTCTCTGGATTCTACGGGCTTCTTTTCTGCCTCTTTCATCCCTTCTTTAATCTCAGACTCAATGGTAGCTTTGGCATTATTGAATTCTTTGATACCTTTTCCCAATCCTTTCATCAATTCTGGAATCTTTCTTCCTCCAAAAAGCAAAAGGATTACAAAAACGATAATTATTAATTCCATACCTCCAGGGATTCCAATTAAATTTATCATTAAGGACATATTTTCTTATTATTTACTTTGCAATATACTATATGCGCATTCAATAGTCAAACCAAATGCATGAAGCTTGACAAAAAGCACATCTGAATATATTAACGAATTCGTTAAAATCTTATTTCTTCAAACCAATTTCTCGCAATCTTTCATCAAGATATTCGCCTGCTGTAATTGGGCTATATCCAATTGGAGATTCATCTGTCACACATTTTTCAAGACAAGTTAAATCCATTTCTGATTTTGGATGTAAGAAAAAAGGAATCGACAATCTCGGTTTGTGCCATTCTTCTCTTGGTGGATTTACCACTCTGTGCGTCGTCGACTTCAAGTAATTATTAGTAAGTCTCTGAAGCATATCTCCAACATTTACAACGATCTCATTTTCTCCTGGAATGATGGATAACCATTCATTCTGTTTGTTTAAAAGTTGAAGACCACCAGCGGAAGCACCTACCAATAAGGTAATTAAATTGATGTCTTCGTGTTGTTCTGCTCTAATGGCTGAATTAGGCTCTTCTCTGATAGGAGGGTAGTGAATGGCTCTAAGGATGCTATTACCATCTTCAATTTTGTCATCAAAGTAATTCTCACCCAATTCTAAATATATGGCAATGGCTCTCAAAAGAGATGCTCCTGATTTTTCAAAACTTTTGTATAACTCCATGCCTAGTTTCATAAACTCAGGCTTTTCTTCTACTCGAATGTTATTGGGATATTCCGCTTTTTTAGGATGATCATCAGCAACTTCCTGCCCTATTTGATAAAATTCTTTTAGGTCTGCTACTTCAGATTGTTTGGCATGCTCTTTACCAAAGGAGGTATAACCCCTTTGACCTGCTAAGGCTGGATCTTCGTATTTTCTTTTAGTAGCTACTTCCATCGCAAAGAAACTTTTGGCTGAAGTGTAGAAGTCATCAACTAAGGTCTTAGGTATTCCATGATTTACCACACCCACAAAACCAAATTCATGAAAGGCTTGGCCCAATTGATTAACAAAGTCTAGTCGGTCAGATTCTGACCCACGCTCAAATTTTTGAAGATCGACTAATGGAATAGCTCTGCTCATAATTAATTTTTTTACTAAAATAATAACATCCTATTGATATCTAGGTTTATATCGTGCCTTTGAAAAAATTTCCTGACTATCATTTATCGCTATAAGATCTTGAAGATTGAGTTCAGGATTTCTTTTCATAAATGATTCTACAATTTTGAAGCCAATAAAATTTGCGGTTTTACCTGGTGCTTCAGGAGGCATGCCTGGAGAATGTGGACTGGGCTTTACGAGCTTGCTATATTTAAATTGATCAGACTCATACAAGAGCTCTTCATGAACCAAATGCGAATAGATGCCATGCTCATTTTCATTAACCCATGTCCATTGTGGTAGGGAATATTCAAATTTGACAGTATCGGCAGCATGAGGCATTAGTTTATCAAGCAGATATAATTGTTTTCCATTGTAAATCATTGCATCTAACAAATTATTTTGGGACGCTGGAGGCATGATATCAGAGATTAATACATCCATAGATTTTTTGATCAGATGATCTTTATTAAATGCACGTTTCATATAGCTAGAGAAAGCAGGATCGTTTCCAACATAATTTTCATATGGGAAATTTTCACCTAAGAAAAGCTCTAAACTAATACCGATGGCATCTTTGCCATTTTCATCGCTAAATATGAATGTGTGGAATCCAAACTCTGTAAATAACGTGTATAAATCAGGGATGTCTCTTTCAGGAAAATAGTATTTTAGATATTGAAAAGTTTCATTAAAATCCTCCTTTAAAGTTTCAAAAGAAGGAAAAATGTTTTGAATTCTTACATTGAGGTTTTGTATAAATGTGTCTTGTAACATTTGCCCCATCATCTCCGTATTCAAGGTAGGATTATTATCCAAGACCATAATTTGATTGAAATAAATCTCTGATAATGCAGGATATTTTTCGCTCAGTTTATTAATTTCGCCATCCAAATCAAGAGGATTTAATCCAAAAAAAGCTTTGTCAAAGCGGTGAACCTCAGAATCTACCTTGATATGGCTGACATCTGGGATGAATTTTTTGGATTCATTGCTGCATGAAAAAACCATTACTAATACGCACAAAATAAGTGCAGTCTTTGATATCAATTGGAAATAAGACATTATTTTAATTTGATTAAAGTCACAAATATCTTTTAGAAGCGTTTACACTTCGGAGTATTAAATCTCTAATAAATGAGAAAAATTGTATTACTGTTTGTTTTTTTTATTGGTTTGTCACAGTTAGATGCACAAACTAGTAATTTCCGTTTTGGATTTCAATTAGCCCCTAGCTTTTCGAGTATAAGAACCAGTGATACCCAGATAACTAAGTCAGGAACGAATGTTGGATTGAAAACTGGAATTTTGGCAGAATATTATATCTCTGATAAAATTGCAGTTACCTCTGGCATTTCTATCGCCTTCAATCATGGAGGAAAATTGACACATAAAATTGGGGGTAATTTTTGGTCTAAATCAGAATTAACCAATCCGCTTTTAAACACTGGTGATAAGCCATTAGCTGATAACACCGAACTGATCTACAAGTTACAATTGGTCGAAGTTCCTTTTTCTTTAAAATATAGAACGGAAGAACGAGGTTATTGGAGATATTTCATGGAAGCTCCAATTTTAAACTTTGGGGCTGTTTCAAAATCAAGAGGATTTATTACAAGTCTTTCAGAAGAAGATCAAGATGAAAATATTGGAAAGGATGTAAATAAACTTACCTACAGTCTTGGTGCCGGTCTTGGCGCCGAATATAGTTTGAGTGAAAATATATCATTGGTATTAGGTCTTTACTATAATTTCTATATGTCAGATCTTACAGATAATGGATCATTTAAGGCCAGTTTTGTAAACGACAATGGCACTCCTCAAGATCCAAATGATGATGTTTATGATCTTATTAGAGAAAATTCAAATGCGCTAATGTCAAGTTTCAGCCTTCGTTTTGGCATTTTATTTTAATTTCGTCAAAAAAATATCTTCTTATGCTAGATCTCGAAAAACTTTCGGCTTTTGTTGCGCAAGCTTTAGATGAAGATGTAGGTGCTGGGGATTTTACCTCAGAGGCTTGTATTGACCAAAATTCAACAAGTAAAGCACGTCTTTTAGTTAAGGATGATGGGGTTGTTGCCGGAGTAAAAGTTGCCGAGTATATCTTCAAACATTTAGATCCACAAACCATTTTTACGGTATTTATCGAAGATGGGAAAGATGTAAAAATGGGAGATATTGTATTTGAAGTTGAATCTAACAGTCGGGCCATTCTAAAAGGCGAGCGATTAGCATTAAATATCATGCAACGCTTGAGCGGCATTGCTACCATCAGTAGCCGTTTTGCCATCGAAGTAGAAGATTTGCCGGTCACCATACTTGATACAAGAAAGACTTCACCACTCATGCGATTCCTCGAAAAATGGGCTGTGGAAGTAGGAGGGTGTTCTAACTATAGAGAAGGTCTTTATGATAGAATCATGATCAAGGATAATCATATTGATGCAGCCGGAGGGATCAGGCAAGCCATAGAAAAAACTCAGGCCTTTCTCAAAGAAAAGGATATGAGTCTTCCTATTACGATTGAAGTAAGAAATCTGGTTGAGCTTTACGAAGTGATGGAAGTCGGGCAGATCGATCGCATCATGCTAGATAATTTTGAAATCATCCTCCTTGCAGAAGCCGTTCAGATCATTGGAGATAAATTTGAATCAGAGGCTTCAGGTGGAATGAATTTAAGAGTCTTGAGAAGAGTGGCCGAAACAGGAGTCCAATACATTTCTGTAGGTGCACTTACACATAGTGCAGGCACTTTAGATCTTAGTTTGAAGGTGGTTAAATAGTTTTCTTCTAAGTTATACCATAACAATTCTTTGTAATACATAGACGATTAGTTACCAAACACTTGAAAGCTATCTGCTTTTACAGTAGTTTATTCTGCTAGAATTCTCACGAAATAATCATATTATAAAAAATCCATATGGCATCCTTTTTGTCTTTTAGGCTTCGTTGATTATCCCTATTTGAAAAACTATTTTATCAATCTGTGAATGTATTCTGAAGAACCATCTTCAATTTTTAAAGATGCCAGAATTTGGCTGGTGATCGTGCTCATTTTTTGCTTTATGTATGTTAGCATAAAGTCTCATATGGGTGTGTAATATATTTCTGAAATTATATAAGGAGCTTACTCTTCTACCAAGGTCACATCGATAAGCTGATACATCAGCTGATTGATATCTTCTGAGTTTAACTGAAGTTTGCCTTTGATGGTAATAGCTTCTGTGCTGAATTTGATCGGCTCACTTGCCAATACGTCCATCACTGTTTCTGGACCTGCACCTCCACAGAAGAAACACATGTTATAAGGGAAAGCCGAAAAGATAAATTCCTTGTGGCTTTTGTATCCTTCAATAGGAATGACATATCCTCTCACACTGACCTCTTGGCCTTCTAAAGATTTAATATCCTCGCTGAATACAGGCTTATCTATTTTAAAGCCCATCAATTCATCATACTCTTTTTTAAAGGTAATCTTCGACAGGGTTTTCCAAATATTTGAAGCAGTAGATGCTTCTTTGTCTGCAATAGCAGGTGTGCTTTCTGCTACATCAGCTTCCTCTACAGGAGGCCCTTGAGCTAATAATGTATTGCCAGTAAAACTGATCAAAGTAAAGAAGCTGAATAAGAGTACTAATTTTTTCATATCTATTGCTTTAACAGCATTTTTAAAACTCAAAGTTCCACAAATATATTATCCTTTTGCTAAAGTATTGTGAATGTCAATTCTAGAAGCCTTAATCGCTGGAATTACGCTTGCTAAGAAGGCTATTAATAATGCCACCACTACTAGAACGATTTCCTCCTTGTAAAAGTTAAGGCCGGTGAAAGGATATTTATATTTATGTTCTAATACTCCAGCAAATACTTCCATGAAAATATGTGCTGCCAATATTCCTGACAAGGTACCTAGAATCCCAATGATCAATCCTTCCCAGCTCATAAGTGAGAAAAGTTTTCCTTGAGATCCTCCCATGACACGCATGATGGCTAATTCATATTTGCGCTCTTTTAATGAGTTGAATAAAGAAACGAAAATCGATAAGGCACTTACTAAAGCAATAATCAATGCTAAATTTCTAAGAGCATCTGTACCGACTCCCATCATGTCATACAGTCTATTTAATTCCAATGCTGGAGAAGCGGCCATCAAATCAGTATTTTCATTTATTCCTCTTAGCATATTAAGTGCTTGATAGGATTTCTTGTTTTTAAATTGTACCAACAATGAAGTAATCTCCAATTCTTCGGGAAGCTCAGCTTCTAGATCATCGTGTGCATGACCATCATCTGCATGATCGTGATCGTGGTCGTGCTCATCTTCATGATCGTGTCCATCTCCATGATCATGCCCTTCAATTCCGTGCACAGCCCAGATGGAAGAAGTATTAGTTAGAATCAATTGATCAAGTACTGAACCTGAACTGCCTAAAATGCCAACTACTTTAAATGGGCTCACATCATCATGCATCGTGTGATCTTCCATGACGAATCCATGCGAACTATGAAAGGTGTCGCCTAACTTCAAGCCTAATCTTTTTTGAACAGAACTTCCAATCACCACATCAAAATCTTCTTTCCACATAGCTCCGTCTACAAGCTCCGTCTTGTAGGTTTCCAATATCTTCTCTTCAGTACCAATGATTCTAAAGCCATTATAACTATCCCCAATAGATAGCGGGATCGTATTCGAAATCAGCGGGTGCTTTGGGTTCCTAAATGCTTTAACACTTTCTAATGAAATATTTCCAGTAGGATTATCAATGTGATACATACTACTTAAGATCATTTGTAAGGGACTTCCTTTCGCTCCAATGACCAAATCAATCTCTGCCAGATTTTTTTGGAATTTTTCTTTTAGTTGGTGATCCATTACAATTAAAAAGTCCACCAAACCTACACCAAGTGTAAAGAGGAGAATGCCAAGGAGCGCATTCAAGGGTTTGTGCATTATATTTTTTAAAGCTAATTTGAAACTGCCCATTAGTTTAATACAATTTGGTGGTTCATTAAAGATTTTAATCTTCCATCATGTGTCACAATAAGAAGGCTGGCATTTTGTGCTTTGGCAGCTTCGCTTAGCAATTCGAATACCTTATCGCAATTTTCATCATCAAGCGCAGAAGTAGGCTCATCTGCCAAAATCAATAAAGGCTTATTGATCAATGCTCTAGCAATGGAGAATCTTTGTTTTTCTCCCTGACTTAATTGTTCTGGAAGTTTTGAGGCCAAAGTTGTTACTTGTAATTTTTCCATCAATGAATTGATGAAGGCATCTTCGACCTTTGTTTTAGAAAGTGATGCTGCCACCCTCAGATTTTCCAGCATCGAAATCGAGCGAATAAAATGTGGGCTTTGAAAAACAATGCCGATATGATCTCCTCTAAATTGGTCCATTTCTTTTTTGGAAAGCTTAGCCATGTCTTTCCCATTTATGTGAATGCTTCCACTTTGGATTTTCATTAGACCTCCCAATAAATGCAAAAAAGTTGTTTTTCCTTTTCCACTATTTCCTAATACCAAAGCTTGTGAACCACGTTCAATCGAAATGTCAGGAAACTCAATTTTTTGAGTTCCGTATGAATAGCTTAGATTTTTTGTTGTTAACATATGTTTATAATAATGCGGCTCCATAGACGCCTGCTGAGTCACCAAGCTTGGGTGCTAAAAATACAGTGTCCAATCTTTTATTAAAAATATGCTTTTTAATTTCTTCCACACCTTCTTTATATAAATTTGGAATATTTCCTAAGCCACCTCCTAATACGATAACATCAGGATCAATCACATTAATGATGTAAGACAAGCCCAAGCCAAAATATTCAATGAGTCTATTCAGCGTATCAACAGCAACAGGATCAGATTGTTGATTAGCTAATTCTATGATCTCTTTCAGTTTCTTTTGTGTTCCTGATTGCTCATGATAATATCTTTCGAGAGAGGGTCCGGAAAAAATGGTTTCAGCACAACCTTTTCTACCACAATAGCAATCCCTCCCATTCCTATCTAAAGTGATATGACCCCACTCACCACCTATGCCATGTCTGCCATAGTTTGCTTTGCCATTACACACCAATCCACCTCCTACACCCGTACCCATAATAACACCAAAGACAACCTCAGCTTCGGGCATTTGTTCTTTTACAGCGCCTAAATGTGTTTCAGCGATTGCAAAACAATTGGCATCATTTGCCAGAGTAAAGGTTTTGCCTGTTGCTTCTTCAATATCCTTTTTTAAATTATTTCCATTCAAACTGGTAGTATTGCAATTTTTCATTACCTGAGTAATCGGATCAAGAACGCCAGGTGTGCCCATGCCGATATGATCCGTGCTCAGTCCGCTTTCTTCTTCCATTTTGGAGACTAACAGTTTTAACCTGCTGATCATATGGTTGTAACCAAGGTGAGCTTCAGTGTCAATCCTCATCCGGCAAATTTCTTTGAGAGAATTTGCGCTCTCAAGTATGATGCCTTCAAGTTTTGTCCCACCCATGTCAATGCCCCATAAACCTTTCATATTTCAGTTTGTTAATGCGTGCAAATAAAACTACTTTTGCGCTAATAATGAAACGCATAATTTCGAATATAACAATTTGTATTATTAAAGGGCAATAGCCTTTTGCTAGAAGATATATAAAAGCTCTGGCGATGTTTCTCTGGAGCTTTTCTAATTTATAAAGGGAACGAATGTTTAAAGAGAATAAATCACTTAATTTACCTGAAATTGATCGAGCAATTTCTGCATTCTGGGAAGCTGAAAATGTATTCCAAGAAAGTATCAATCAACGGCCGACTGACAAAAGTTTTGTCTTTTATGAAGGCCCTCCTTCAGCTAATGGCAAGCCGGGTATTCACCATGTCATGGCAAGAACGGTTAAAGATTTATTCTGTAGGTTTCATACCATGAAAGGAGAGCGTGTTGAGCGTAAAGGTGGATGGGACACACATGGGCTTCCGATTGAGCTGAGTGTAGAGAAAAACTTGGGGATTACCAAGGAAGATATTGGCACGAAAATAACCGTAGAAGAATACAACCAGAAGTGTCGGGAGACTGTCATGCAGTACAAAGATATGTGGGAAGATCTGACCCGTAAGATGGGTTATTGGGTTGACATGGAAAAGCCCTACATCACATATGATAATAATTATATAGAATCTGTTTGGCATCTGCTTAAAAAGTTATACGATAAAGACTTGCTTTATAAAGGTTATACGATTCAACCTTTCTCCCCAGCTGCAGGAACTGGCTTGAGTACCCATGAGTTGAATCAACCGGGTGCATATAAAGATGTAAAAGATACTTCAGCGGTTGCTCAATTTAAAGTAGTCAAAAATGAAAAGTCTTCATTGGTTTACAATGGTGTAGAAGAGGGGGATGTGTACTTTATTGCATGGACGACGACTCCATGGACTTTACCTTCAAATGTAGCTTTAGCCGTAGGAGCTAAGATTGAATATGTCAGAGTAAAAACATTCAATCCTTACACAAAGCAGTTGGTCAATTTGATTCTGGCCAAAGAACTTCTAGGAAAATGGTTTAAGCCGGAACAAGCGGAATTAGATTTTACAACATACAATCCAGAGGATAAATTAATTCCTTACAAAATCACGGGCAGTTTTAAAGGTGCTGATTTTGAGATGATGGAGTATGAGCAATTATTAGATTATGTCCAGCCTGATAATGGAGATGCGTTTAAAGTCTTGCTTGGAGATTTTGTATCAACAGAAGATGGTACTGGGATCGTACATATAGCTCCTTCATTTGGTGCAGATGATATGCGCGTAGGTCAAAAGTATGGGATGGGTTCCTTGACACTGGTGGATCCTACAGGTAAATTTGTTGATGCTGTAACTGATTTTGCAGGACGCTATGTAAAAGATTACAAAGATGAAGGCGAATCCTATAGGAATGTTGATGTAGATATTTCTATCAAATTGAAGGAAGAAAATAAAGCCTTCAATGTTCAAAAATATTCTCATAATTACCCTCATTGCTGGAGGACTGATAAACCCATTTTATATTATCCCTTGGATAGTTGGTTTGTCAAAGTGACTGCCTATAAAGATCGCTTAGTAGAATTGAATAAGAGCATTAATTGGAAACCATCGCATACAGGAGAAAAGCGTTTTGGGAATTGGTTAGAAAATCTCTTGGATTGGAATTTATCGCGTTCAAGATTTTGGGGAATTCCTTTGCCTATCTGGAGAGATGAAGATGGGGAAGAAAAGATGATTGGATCAGTAGAAGAACTGGCTAATGAAATAGCAAAAGCGAATGACGCTTTAGGATTGAGTCAGGACACACCTCCTGATTTGCATAAGCCTTACATTGATCGCGTCATCTTGGTGAGTGATTCTGGCAAGGAAATGAAAAGAGAGCCTGATCTAATTGATGTCTGGTTTGATTCAGGTTCAATGCCTTATGCACAATGGCACTACCCATTTGAAAATGAAGATATCTTTAAAGCTAATTTTCCTGCAGATTTTATAGCAGAGGGGGTTGATCAGACGAGAGGTTGGTTTTATACACTGCATGCGATTGCTGGATTGGTATATGATCAAGTTTCATTTAAGAATGTAGTTTCTAATGGATTGGTGCTTGACGCCAAAGGAGAAAAAATGTCAAAGTCGAAAGGCAATGCAGTTGATCCGTTTTCAACTTTGGAAGCTCAAGGCGCGGATGCTACGAGGTGGTATATGATGTCCAACTCCAATCCTTGGGATAATCTCAAGTTTGATATTGCGGGGGTAGAAGAAGTGAAAAGGAAATTTTTTGGAACCTTATATAATACCTATTCATTTTTTGGGCTATATGCCAATATCGATGGATTTAAATATGAGATGGATGATATTCCTTTGAATGAAAGACAAGAGATAGATCGATGGATTATATCCTTGTTAAATTCTTTGGTGAAAAAAGTTGATAAGGCTTATAGTGATTACGAGCCGACGATAGCTGCAAGAGCGATCTCAAGTTTTGTAAATGATTCCTTGAGTAATTGGTATGTAAGACTTTGCAGAAGAAGATTTTGGAAAGGGGAGTATACGGAAGATAAGAAAGCTGCTTATCAAACGCTTTATACTTGCTTGAAAACAGTTTCTAAAATGATGGCGCCCATTGCTCCATTCTTTTCAGATTGGCTTTATAAAAATTTGAATGAAGCTACAGATAAGGAATCCCACAAATCTGTTCATTTATCCTATTTCCCTCAAGCTGATGAAACTGCGATAGATAAAGATTTAGAGCAAAGAATGGATTATGCTCAGCGGATTTCATCTTTGGTTTTGTCACTTCGTAAGAAAGAGAATATCAGAGTTAGACAGCCATTGAGAAAGGTGCTCTTACCCATTTTAGATGAAGGTTTTGAAACACAAGTAGAACAGGTCAAAGAGCTGGTGATGGCAGAGGTGAATGTCAAAGGAATAGAATATATCAGAGATGAAGATGGATTCATCAAAAAAGCGGTTAAGCCTAATTTTAAAACCTTAGGTAGAAGATTAGGAAAGAACATGAAGGAGGCTGCAGCGGCCATTACACAAATGACAGAAGAGGATGTTTCTAGTTTTGAAAAAAATGGATCCTTTGATCTGAGCTTAGCAGAAGGAAGCTTTACTTTAGAAGCAGATGATCTGGTAATTAGTTCTGAAGATATCCCAGGCTGGCAAGTTGCGAATGATAAGGATATCACTGTGGCACTAGATGTAACTTTGGATGAGGATCTAAGTGATGAAGGTTTAGCTCGAGAATTGGTTAATAGAATTCAGAATATTAGAAAGACCAGTGATTTTAATGTTACTGATCGTATCGATGTGCAGATTACGCATCAAGCAGATCTTGAAAGAGCCATTCAAAAAAATGGAGCGTATATCAAAGAAGAAGTTTTGGCAAACAGCTTAGCTTTTACTGAAATCGTCGAAGGCGAGGATATTGATTTAGTTGATGGAATTTCAGTGCGCATACAAATCAAAGTTTCATAATTAAGAGCATACTCCATGAAATGTAAATTCTGCTTCCTCATTTGTAATCTTTTATGGATGGGCAGCTTGTTTGCTCAAATGGATGAATTGACACTTACGAAGGGAACTAAAGAAAAAACCATATCACTTTGCGATTGTGTAGACATTAAAATACATAGCAAAGTTTCAAGTAAGAATTTGCTGGAGGGTTCTGTAGCATCAACTGGATATATTCAAAGCATGGACTCGGATTCAATTTATTTTATGGCAGAGAGAAGCGTGTTTAGCATGAGGAATCTCAATGGAAATAAATGGACCAAAGAAGTAAAACAATTAGATGAAAGAAGCTTGATAGTGATTGCTATTAATGATGTGAGTTTGATTGAGCATCGATCAACAGGAAGAGAATTTATTTGGGGTATGTCTGGATTAGGAATTATGATTAGCTCTCTTACGACTTTAATTGTTGCTCCAATTGTGGGGTACAAGTTTAAAGAGGGCGTCTTTGATCTTGATAGCTATAAAAGTTTATTATTTCCTTCTTTGGGTGTATTGGGAGGATCCACTCTGATTAATATACTTGCTAAGAATAAAAAGTATTACCTCCAAAAAGAAGGGCTTTCAGCAAAAGATCTTTGGGTGATAAAGCTTGACTAAGACTCGGTATTTTTCTTTAGATACTTTGGCCCAGTTTCAAACCTATGAAAATACAAAGCAAGCATACGAAGATAGAGCCTGCAATATTCAACATGGCTTGATTTATTAAGCCTTGCTCAAGCAGATGAAAGGTCTCATACGAGAAAGTTGAAAATGTACTAAAGCCCCCACAAAAGCCAGTGATCAAAAGTAATTTCAAATTTGAGTTTAATCCTTCTTTTAAACTAAGAGAAATTAAAAACCCAAGTATGATACAGCTAATGGCATTAGCTATAAATGTGGCCCAAGGAAATTTAGTATCGTAGTTGCTCATAGCAAGACTGATGCTATAGCGACATAAGCTGCCTAATCCTCCACCCAAGAAAACCCAAAGTATATTCATTTAACTTGCTTGAATTTTCCTTTGCTTTGATATGAAATATAAAATGGTGGAAAGCATAACAGCCAAGACCATGATGAGCAATAAGAGATTAAGGGTGCCGATGTTTTGAAAGTAATAAACCAATATGATGAAACACACATTGACACCAACCAGAAGACCTGTTGCCTTCATATGACTGAGTCCAGCATCTAAAAGTAAATGGTGTATGTGCGTTCGATCTGGATAAAGTGGAGATTTGCCTCTTAATAGTCTTGTGATGAATACCCTTAGTGTATCAAATAATGGAAGAATCAATATTCCTATCGCAACAGAGGGAACAGATTTTACTAAAAAAGGAGAACTACCCAAGCCATTATTTACTTCGATAAATTTAATGGCAAGTATGGCACATACGGACCCAATAAGCAAGGATCCGGTATCACCCATAAATATTTTTGCAGGAGTAAAATTGTATTTTAAAAATGCGATAATGGAGCCAGCCAAGGAAAATGCAACGATGGCCAAGTCAATTCTATCAACGGCAAAAAACCACGAACCTAAAACTAAAGAAATGAGCGTGCCGATGCTTCCAGATAATCCATTTATACCATCAATTAAATTGAATGAATTAATAATCACTAAGATGGTAAATACCGATAATAGGACTGCACTGAATTCGGAAATTTCATAAACCCCAAATATGCCATAAAGACTGGTCAATTTTACATTGGCTTTTACTACCAATATGACAGCAGTGATTATCTGCCCTAACAATTTGGTATATGGAGAAATCGGGTCAATGTCATCTTTGGCGCCAATTAAGAAAATGATGATAAAGGCACAAAGGATGTATTGAAGATCACCAAAAACGGTAAAAGGCGTCCAGAGGACAATAGAGAAAATTACACCACCAAAAATTCCAATTCCACCTAAAGTAGGGATATTGGAAGTATGAGATTTGCGCTCATCTGGCTCATCGTATAACTTCCTTTTTTTGGCAACTTTAATAATCGCAGGAATGGCTAAAAAAGTAACCATGAAGGCAGTAACAAAACTTAAAACAATATCATACATGATTCATAAAATTGTATGAATGCGATTAAGATGCTAAGGTACGTGCTAAAATGCAATTATTACAATTGTTATAGATATGTCTGCATGAAGCTAATCTAAATACATTGAAATGCTCGTGTATACTATAGAGGCTTATTTTAGGGTTCTTTTATTAACTTTGTGTCCCAATTTTCAGAACTTTACCCATAAGATGGAATTGCTTAATCAAATAGACAAAACAAACTTACCAAAACATGTTGCCATCATCATGGATGGTAATGGCAGGTGGGCTAAAAAGCATAACCGTCCCAGAGTCTTTGGTCATAAGAATGGAGTAAAGGCAGTTCGTGAAGTTACTGAAGCAGCTGCTGAACTTGGTGTTGATTATTTGACGCTTTATGCTTTCTCCACAGAAAACTGGAAAAGGCCTAAATTTGAAGTGAATGCTTTGATGAGTTTGTTGGTAGAAACATTGGGGAAAGAGATTAAAACACTTCACGATAATCAAATAAAGCTCAAAGCGATAGGTGATATCAGTAAATTGCCTAAAGAGACCTACAAAGCACTTTTAGACGGAATTGAACATACCAAAAACAATACGAGAATGACACTTGTATTGGCGCTAAATTATAGCTCCAGATGGGAAATTACTGAAGCAATGAGAAAAATAGCCAACGATTTGGAAAATGGTGCTGTCAATAAAAATGAAATAGATGAACATTTGATCTCCAGAATGCTGGAGACTAAAGACATTCCTGAACCTGAGTTGTTAATCAGAACTAGTGGAGAACATAGGATTAGCAATTTCTTACTTTGGCAAATCGCTTATACCGAATTGTACTTTTCAGAGAAGTTTTGGCCCGAGTTTGATAAACAGGAATTTTATAAAGCCCTAATTGACTTTCAAAATAGAGAAAGGCGGTTTGGAAAAACGAGTGAACAACTGGCTTAATACCAGTAAAACATAACTTGACACGTAGCGAACGTAATTGATAAAAGGATCGTTCTACTATAGTCTAAATTAATAAAGAAATAATGAGTAAATCATTTTGGAGTACATTGATCTTGGTTTTTATGAGTCTTGCCGTTGCAGCACAAGACGACGTTATTCCATACTTTGAATACGATACACCAAAAGACTATGAGATCGCTGGTGTAACAGTCGTAGGAGCTGAATATGCTGATCCTATTGCGATTAAGTCCATCACTGGCTTACAAGAAGGGCAAGTCATAAAGGTTCCGGGCGCAGATCTAGCCAATGCCGTAAAAGCACTGTGGAAGCTTCGATTGTTCACAGATGTTCAAATCATTCAAGAACAAGTAATTGATAACAATATATTCTTAAAGATTTTAGTAAAAGAGCTGCCACGATTGAATAAGTATTCATACAAAGGGGCTAAAAAATCTCATCATGAGGATCTAAATGAACAAGTCAAACAATTCGCTACTAAGGGTGGTATAGTCACCGATGATGTAAAAAACAATACGACCAATGCGATAGAAAATTACTATGTCAAAAAGGGATTTTTAGATGCTAAGGTAAAGGTGAATGAGTTTGTAGACACCATTCAAAAAAATACCGTGAATCTTCAATATGCAGTGGAGATGGGAGACAAAGTAAAGATTTCAGATATTACTTTTTCAGGAAATAAAAATGTCATTGATAGAAAACTTAAAAAGCAATTAGCAGATACGAAAAGTAAAAAGAGAATTTTCGCCAAGTCAGCCTTAGTAGAAAAAAGTTACAAAATGGATAAAGAGTCCATGATAGCTTATTACAATACACTTGGATATAGAGATGCAAAAATTCTCAAAGACAGTATTTGGAGAGATTCAAAAGGTGATGTGAGAATCCATATGGATGTTGAAGAGGGTAATCAATATTACTTTGGAGACATTGTATGGAAGGGTAATTCACTTCATGATGATGAGACCTTAAATAGACGTTTTGGAATCCAAAAAGGTGATGTGTACAATCCACAATTACTGAGTACGAGATTAGATTTTAGTGAAGATGGAAGAGACGTAAGTAGCTTGTATATGAATGATGGTTATTTATTCTTTTCGATCACACCTGTAGAAACTTCAATTACGAATGACTCTATTGATTTTGAAATGCGAATGTATGAAGGTCCTCAAGCTACCATTAATAAGGTAGTCATTCGAGGAAATGATAAAACCCATGAGCATGTAGTTAGAAGAGAGTTGCGAACGAAGCCTGGACAAAAATTTAGTAGAGAAGATATCATTAGATCTCAGCGAGAGATTATGAATCTGGGTTATTTCAATCCAGAGAATATGGATATTCAAACACCTGTCGATCCTCAAAATGGGACAGTTGATATCGAATATACCTTGGAGGAGCGCCCTTCTGATCAGTTGGAATTATCAGCTGGTTGGGGAGGAATTGGAAGAAATAAGGTGATTGGTACCCTCGGGGTTACGTTTAATAATTTTGCGATAAGCAATGCTTTTAATAAGAAAGCATGGAGACCTGTTCCTCAGGGTGATGGTCAGAAATTATCGATTAGAGCACAGACCAATGGAGATTTATATCAATCTCTAAACTTTTCATTTACAGAGCCTTGGTTAGGAGGGAAGAAGCCTAATTCTTTGACAGTAGGAGGTGTGTATTCTGCTTTTGATTATAGCCTTTATGGAACTGGAAAATTATCTATAGGAAGGTTATTTGCCGGTTTAGGAACAAGATTGAGATGGCCAGATGATTTCTTTATTTCGAATAGTACAGTTAACCTTGAAAGAATATTTTTAGACAATTATACCACTGGAGATTTTCCAGATGTAAATAATGGTACTTTTTATAATTTCAACTTTCAACAAGTACTTGCTCGTAATTCTATCAATGAGCCGATTTTCCCACGAAGCGGATCAAAGGTTTCTTTGACATTACAAGTTACACCTCCCTATTCTTTATTTAATGATAGAGACTATTCTGATATGCCACCTCAAGAAAAATTTAAGTTTGTTGAGTATCACAAATGGCGTTTTGATACAGAATGGTATACTACCTTGGTAGATAAGTTGGTCCTGAAAGTAGGAACAAAGATGGGTATGATTGGTTATTGGAATGAGGAAATAGGCACTCCGCCTTTTGAAAGATTCCAATTAGGTGGAGATGGTTTGTCAAATCAGCAGTTTGGTATTACGGGAAGAGACATTTTAGCCTTGAGAGGCTATGAGTTTGAAGAGTTGCCTGCAAGTAATGGTGGAGGTGCCTCTGTATTCAACAAATTTACCGTTGAGTTGAGATACCCACTCTCACTGAATCCATCATCGACGATTTTCGTCTTAGGATTTTTAGAAGGTGGGAATGCTTGGGAAGGATTCAGAAATTACAATCCATTCGATCTAAGAAGATCTGCAGGAATGGGTGTTAGAATATTCTTGCCGATGTTTGGCTTGCTTGGATTTGATTATGGCTTTGGTTTTGATAAACCCAATGTGTTAGAAAATCCTAGTAGTAAGTGGCAAGACTTTGGTAAGTTCTCCATTATTCTAGGATTCGAACCAGACTAGCGTTTAGCTAGAAGGGTTTTTGTAAAGCTGAGATTTTAGGATTCCCCATTTATTTAATCGGTGGACCACACTGACACGCAAGCAACCTAGTCCATACTTCATAGAGCGGCTGAAATTGATAGAAGATGCCTCCTCAAAGTATTTTGTAGGGCAACTGATTTCTCCTATCATAAAATTGGCAAAAATGATTTGTGAAAGCATTTCATTATCAAAAATGAAGTCATCATCATTGTTGTTAAAATTGATGCCTCTTAACACCTTTGCGTCGAAGGCCCTATAACCTGTATGATATTCAGCCAACTTTTGTCGGACTAAGATGTTTTGAAAAAAAGTGAGAAAGCGATTCGCAATATATTTGTAAAGCGGCATGCCACCTTTTAATGCACCTAATCCTAAAATTCTTGATCCCAAAACTACTGGATATAATTCTTCACCAATCAAATTGACCATACTTGGAATAAGCAAAGGGGTATATTGATAGTCTGGGTGTAGCATGATAACGATATCACCACCTATTTCAAGTGCTTTGTTGTATAGCGATTTTTGGTTGCCTCCATATCCTCTATTTTTTTCATGAGCAATAACATGATTTATGCCCAGAGACTTTGCAAGTCCTACAGTATCATCTTTACTCGCATCATCACATAGAATGACCTCATCCACCAGATCCATTGGAATCTCAGCGAAGGTCTTCTCAAGTGTTTTTTCCGCATTATATGCGGGCATTACAACGACGACTTTTTTGCCTTTATACATTCTTATTCTTCTTCTTCGCTACCTTTGGAATCTTCTTGCGCTTCTTCCTTCAATAAATCTCTTTCATTAAGAAAGTGATACCATTTTATGACTTTTTTAATATCGCTTGGATATACACGATCTTTGTCAAAATCTGGAACGATCTCTTCAAAGTAGCTATTAAGTTCATCTTTTGATTCTTTACCTGATGGAATGCTAAGGGTGTCTTTTTTAGCAATCATCGCCTTGAAAATATCAGCAATCGGAATAGAATCAGCGTAGGTATATATAGCTACCGAACCCAAAGGCGTAAATTGATGTTTTCGCACAGAAGCGAAACGAGATTTTTTGGTTTCCAAATCTGTTACAATTAATCCATTGCTTCTATTGGCTGCCATTTCATAAAGTCCTGGCCATCCGCTCACGGCAACATATTTGTCAAGGTTCATATTAATATCTTAATAGATGAGTTAATTTTTCTTCTAATCTTTTATTTGCTAGGTATTGATTTTCTAAAGTTTTTGCAAATGGGATAGGAGTGTCTAAGCTTGCGCATCTAATTACAGGAGCATCTAAATGCTCAAATAAATGTTCAGAAATATAGGCTGCAATCTCACCGGCTAAACCACCAAACAAATTGTCTTCGTGCAAAACTAATACCTTATTAGATTTTTTTACCTGTTCCTCTATACTATTATAGTCAAGTGGATTTAGTGTTCTTAAATCCAGGATGGCTACATCTAAATCTTGTTCTTCGCATAACTGTTTGGCCCAATGGACACCAAGACCATAAGTGATGATTACTGCATCGCCTCCTTCTCTGACAAGATTGGCTTGACCAAATGGAACTGTATAATAATCTTCTGGAATCTCATCACTAAGATTCCTATAGAGTGCCTTGTGTTCAAAAAACATTACAGGATTGGGATCCTCAAAAGATTGTAAAAGCAGTCCTTTCGCATCATGTGGATTAGAGGGATAAACAACCCTTAATCCTGGAACATGGGTAAACCATGCTTCATTGGATTGTGAATGAAAAGGTCCAGCAGCTACAGATCCTCCAGTAGGCATTCTGACGACCACATCAGCATTCTGAGCCCAGCGATAATGAATCTTAGCTAGGTTATTTACAATTTGATTGAATCCACAGGTAACGAAATCTGCAAACTGCATCTCGACCATGGATTTCATATTCTTTATAGATAGACCCAAGCCTGCGCCTATTACAGCACTTTCACATATGGGCGTATTGCGCACACGATCTTTTCCGTATTTTTCAACAAAGCCATCAGTTGCTTTAAACACACCACCATATTCTGCAATATCTTGTCCCATCAAGACCAAGTCATCAAATTTGTCCATGGCTAAGTCCAAGCCATTGTGCACTGCATCAATGAATCTCATTTCAGACTTTGTGCCATTAGCTTTGATTTCGGTGTTTTCGAATGCAGCATATACATCTGATTTTTCCTCTTCTAAGACAGGCTCGATTTGATCTTGAGCGTAGACGTTTTTGAGTTTAACATCAATCTCTTCCTTGATCTCTGATTTTAAATTATCGATACTTTCAAGATTTAGAATTTTCTCTTCAAGCAGAAAATTTTCAAAATTGCTAAGTGGATCTTTTGCTTCCCAGAGTGTAAATAATTCTTTCGGAACATATTTGGTTCCAGAAGCTTCTTCATGTCCACGCATTCTAAAAGTCTCACATTCAATGAGATAGGGTTCGGGTTTGTTTCTTATGGAGCTGGCTACTTTTTGAATGGTTTTATATACTTCCAATATATTATTGCCATCAATGGTCATTCCTTTCATACCATAACCCTTAGCCTTGTCAGATATTTTAGTAGCTGCGTACTGTTCATTGACAGGTGTGCTGAGTCCGTAGCCATTGTTTTCTACAACAAAGATTACTGGTAACTTCCATACAGCTGCAATATTTAAGGCTTCGTGAAATTCGCCTTCACTAGTCCCACCTTCACCGGTAAAGACAAGGGTGGCTTTCTTCTCTTTTCTTATTTTATTTGCCAATGCTACACCATCTGCAAGAGAAAGTTGTGCTCCGAGATGTGAGATCATTCCAACGATATTATAATCAGGAGCTCCAAAATGAAAAGAACGATCTCTACCTTTGGTGAAACCCGTTTTTTTGCCTTGCCACTGTGCAAACAATTTTTCTAGATCCACATTTCGACTGGTAAAAACACCAAGGTTGCGATGCATGGTGAAGATGTGCTCATCTTCTTGTAATGCTCTGGTGCATCCTACGGAGATGGCTTCTTGGCCGATGGCTGAAAACCATTTAGACACTTTGCCTTGTCTGAGTAAAAGCAACATTTTTTCCTCGATGAGACGAGGCTTCAGCAAGTGATAATAAAGGTCTAACAAAACATCATTGGTAAGCTTCTTCCTATTGTATAGGATAGGCGACTTTCCGATTTCAAGCATGTGACAAATTTTGCATATTCGAAGGTATAAATCCTCTAGCTTTTAGCATGAAAAAATGAGGCTAATTTTTAAATACCTTGTCAAGGAAATCTCTGAGTTTGCCTTTCTTTTTCTTAGGCTTTTTTTCTTTTTTTCGCGGCTTTTTAGGAGGTAGAATCTTTGTTAAATCTATTATTTTCTCTGGCTCTTCTTCTTCAACCCTGGCAATTTCAGGTTTTCGTTGGTCATAATTATAGTATATGTCCCATTCATTTGACATGTCATCTAAGAAATGTGGGCATTCCATTTTCATCAAGACCTCATCAGGTGCCCACTCAAAATGGGTTTTCGACAGGCTTTTGTAATCTTCATGTTTATACAATGATTGGAAAAATTTAGCCCAAATGGGAAGGGCCATGTGTGCACCCTGACCCAGTCTAATAGTACGAAAACGCGTTGTGGGCAGTTCTCCACCTACCCAAGCTCCTGCTATTAGATCTGGAGTGAAACCTATAAACCAGCCATCAGCATTGGATTGTGTTGTACCAGTCTTGCCAGCAATATCTTGATTAAATGCATATCGATATCTCAATGAACCACCTGTTCCATAATTAACCACAGACTGCAACATGGTCCTTAGTGCAATGGCATTTTCTTTTAGTAAAATGTTTTTTTGAACAGGCTCCTTTCGCTCAAATAGCACCTTGCCATTTCGATCTTCAATTTTCTTAATAAAATGGAAATCCGCAAGCGCACCTTCGTTAGCAACTGTAGCAAAGATTTTAATCATTTCCATCAAGGAAATATTACTGGTGCCTAAGGCAATTGCTGGCACAGCGGGTAAAGGATTTTCGACACCCATTTTCTTTGCCATTTTAGCTACATTCTCTGGACCAACTTTCAGAATGGCATCTACGGTTGCGACATTTACTGAATTGGTTAAGGCGCCTTCCATAGAATAAGCGCCTCCATATATTTGATCGGAGTTTTTAGGAGTCCAGTCATCATATTGTGGATAAGTAGCGTATGCATTATCAAAAAAATCGCAGGGCTGCCAACCTTGTTCCAAGGCAGTGGCATAGACTACAGGTTTAAAGACAGAGCCTGTTTGTCTCTTTGAAAGTACATTATCAAATTGAAAAAATTTATGATTGAGGCCGCCTACCCAAGCTTTCACTTCACCTGTCTTGTAGTCCGCAACCATGAATCCTGCGTGAAGAATAGATAGATAATATTTTACGGAATCTCGTGGACTCCATTCTACGAGTTTTCCCCCATCGTAATCGTAGATTTCCATGGGTATCTTAGTGTCAAAACTAGCGTTGATTTCAGTATTTGAGGCACCATTAGCCTTCAAGCGTTTGTATCGCTTTGAAGCTTTGATAGCACGATCCAAAGCCTCTTTGTTGCCCCAGGCATTTTGACCTTTCCAATGATCATCAAATTGAGTTTGCAAATCTTTGAGTCTGTTCTTTAGGGCAGCTTCAGCCATTTGCTGCATATTGGCATCTATGCTTGTGTAAACTTTTAAGCCGTCGGTGTAGATGTTGTATGACTTGCCTTCATCATTGATTAAGGTTTTAGCTTTTTCTCTCAATTCAATCCGGAGTCTTTCTCTGAAATAGGGTGCAAGACCTTCGTGATGGCTTTCCTCTTGATAATCTAATTTGATGGGAGTTTTTATGAGCGTGGCATGAATGCTGTCTTGAATGAATCCTCCTTCATTCATTTTTGAAAGAACATCGTTTCTTCTTTTGATAGCATTTTCTTGGTTGGTTCTTGGGTTGTAGCTGTTGGTAGCTTTTAGCAATCCAATAAGAAGCGCAGCTTCTTCAGTTCTTAAATTGCTTGCAGAGGTATTGAAATACTGTTTAGAAGCTACATCAATCCCAAAAATATTTCCACCGAAGGATACCGTATTGAGATATTGCATAATGATTTCTTCCTTGGTGAAAAGCTTTTCCAATCTCCTTGCAGTGAAGATTTCTTTGAGTTTGAAAATGACCAGTTGAAATTTACCAGATCTATCTCTTGGGTAAAGATTTTTTGCAAGTTGTTGCGTAAGTGTACTTCCTCCTCCTTGACTTCTATCACTGAGTAAAATGGTTTTAAAAAATACCCTCATCCAAGCTCGATAGTCGATCCCATTGTGTTGATAAAATCTGCTATCCTCAGCTGCGATTAAAGCATTGATGATATCGTCACTTAAGTCTTCGTACTCTATAAGGTCTCGATTTTGTATGTAGTATTTCCCCATTTGAGTGCCATCATTGGTAAATATTTTTGTGGCTATGGGATTGCTAAAAGATTGTAATTCTTCATTGCTAGGTAAAGGTCCCCAGAGTCCTATTCTTACAGAAAGTACTAAGAAACAAACGAGTAAAAAGCCCAAGCAACACAGTGCTAAGGCAATCCGCAAAGAAGTGTGCCAATGCGTTTTTCCAATAAATATTTTCCTTAAAAATGACTTCATCACAATGGTCCGCTAAGTATCCACTAAGCAATCAAAACGTATAACTTGACGTCAATCTTGCATCATTAGAAATAATTTTGTGGCGTTCAAGGGTGGCATTTTTTCTATATGTAATTTATAGTAATCAATTAATTTTAATAAAAAGGCCTTATGAGTTTCCGTGTCCATTTGAATTTCTCGACAAGATTCCCAGCCCTTCTGTAGGAATTGAATTAACAACTGACTTTGCTCTTCTGTCATGCTGTACATAGGATGGACACTTCTCGTCATTTCAAAACCCCCATTATACATATTGAAAAAACTCCTGCCCAGTTCTTGATCCATATTTGGGTAGAATCCTAAGAAAGATGAAAATTGGATCATAAAGCAAAGTGGAAAATTGGAAACACCTACTTCCATTTTATCAAGAAATAGTAAGCTGTTCCAAAGGAAATGGAATAAGTCTTTATTTGTCTCTATCTCTTTGACCGACTTTCTAGCAAGTTCTAATACAAATAATCCAGCAGTTGATTTTCTGGGATTAAAGACCAAATCTTGGAATGGTTGAGAAATACGGACTTCTTTAATTCTATTGAGATTCCTTTTGGAGTTATAAACTTCCATATCGACCAATGACATGAGTTGGAGAACTGCCGCTTTGGTCTTTGCATTTTTAGATCTAACCCCATTGATAATATAAGATTGAATTCCTAGTTCTTCTGTGTAAATTTCTACAATCAAAGAACTCTCTCCATACTTGGTGGTTCGAAATACAATGCCTTTGGTTTGAATCATCTAGCTCAAATATCGAAATCCCAATTTGATTCTCCTTCCTTTTTGAATTTCTTTTTTGTGGCGAGTCTTTCTTTTTGCCGTTCAATAATCAATTTAGCGAGTCCGACATCAGGAGAAACTATTTTTCTATTGGCTAAAACAGCATTGATTTTTTCTTCATAGATATCCAATCTATAGAGCAGGCTAAAAACCATATCTGTTTCATGATCCAACATATAAGCGATACGATTTGCAAGATGTTTGGTAAATTCTTCTTCACTCATCGCCTCATGACTGTTTTCTAATTCGAAGTTTTTAGCGATAAGTGATTTAGCCGATGGGTCTTTATCCATGTAATTTAGTCGTGCTTTGAAGTTGGGTTAGAATTTGGTCAACATATTTTCTGCTATTGGAGAGTCTTGGTACTTTATGTTGTCCACCGAGCTTTCCTCTAGCTTGCATCCAATGATTAAAAGTATTTGTTGGGATTTCAATCAATTCGAGACTTTCTAAGGCAAGATCATAGGCGCGTTTTGCGTCATAATCTGAATTCAGTTTTCTCAAGCTGTTATCCAATTCCTTTGCAAATAGATCATTGCAATGTGGTTGCTTTTCAAATTCAATTAACCATTGGTGTCGTCCTTTGGTTCCTTGCGAAAGGAAAACGGGAGCAGCAGTAAAATCTTTGACAGAACAATCGAGATCTTGGCAGACCTTGCTCAAGGCTTTTTCTGCATTTGCGATCATGAGTTCTTCACCGAATGCATTGATATGTTGGTTAGTTCTACCTACTACTTTCATTTTGTAGGGTCTAATACTATTGAAGCTGATGACATCACCAGGGGTATATCTCCAAAGACCATTTGAACCAGACATGACTAAGGTATATTTTTTGTCTCTTTCGACTGCTTCTAGAGGGATGGCTATGGGTGCCTCACTTTCCCATTCTTCTTCTGGTATAAATTCAAAATAAATGGCATTGTCTAATAGAAGAGCCATGCCATCATCTTTAGTGTCTTGGGCAGCAAAAAATCCTTCAGAAGCATTATAGATCTCTTGATAAATAAAATTATCTATAGGAATGTATTGTTTGAATAGTTCTCTGTAAGGTTCAAAGCCCACACCACCATGGACATAGGCCTGTACGCCTGGCCATATTTCGGGGATACTTGATTTTCCGGTGTATTCCATCATGGCATCAAATAAGACGATGGTCCAAGTGGGTACACCTCCGAATACAGCTATGTCTTCTTGAGAACAGATGGCGGACATTCGCTCTATTTTGGTATTCCAATCATCAAGTAGTGCTGTTTCAAAATCTGGAGTCATGCAAATTCTCACAGGAGGAGGAATATGATCAATCATAATGGCAGATACGTCTCCCACCCATGTGCCAGCTTCGGGATCGTAGGGTTTCATAGACCCACCCATTAGTAAATTTTTGGCGCTAAAAGCTCGGGCATCTTCTACTTGTAGGTAAAGACTTGCGAGGGCATCCCAGGCACCTTTTTTATGATTGTTTTTAAGAAAATGATTGGTAACAGGGATGTACTTGGATCGATCACTGGTTGTACCAGATGATTTGGCAAAGTATTTTGTTTTTCCAGGCCACAATACATTAGACGCTCCATGCATCATGGATTGAATATCTTCTTTAAAATTTTCGTAATCTGAAATAGGTACCCTTCTTGCGTATTCTTTGGGAGATTTAATACTGGAAAAATCGTACTTTTTGCCAAAGGAAGTTTGTGCTGCTGATTTAAGCAGATAATTGAAGGTGTTTAATTGGTATTCCCCAGGATTATTTTTCCATTGGTCTGCCTGATTGCTGCGGTATTCCAAGTACCTGGAGAATAGTTTGTTGTACCAGGATTTCATATCAGGAAGCTAGCTTGTTTGTGTTCTTAATATAGCAAAAAGCTAAGACATTATCTAGTAAGTATATTATAATATGTTTTAATCGAGCAACTCAAGTACAAATTCCCAGAGATCCTCATAAGGGATGATCTCTACTTCAAGTAGGCTAGTAGATTTTTCCCAGGGCATGGATATTAATTTGTCCTTATATTTTTGGGCATAGCGTTCTGTCCTTATTCTATTGAAATCTGCTTTGGGTGCACAGAGCAACATCTTAATAAAGGCATTGGAACGGAACGTATCATCTTTTCGCAAATACCTATATGCGTATTGATTAAGTGCTTCTGTCCGATCAATGATCTGATTGTATTTCCTCATTTGCAGTAAGAATAAGACGTGAATGATGAGGATAGGAATGTTACGCCCACTTTTTTCTTTAGAATAAAGCGGGATATTATTTAAGAATTTATAGAGACGAAATTTAGGGATGAGTTCGAGTTCTTCTTCTGTTGGGTTGATTTTGCCTAATTGGATCAGGAAGTTGAAGTAGGCTTCGTTGATTGACCATTGTTGTTTGAGGTCCTCTCGAGCAGGTATCGCTTTTAATTGAAAATAGCCTTTTAATAAAGCTTCTTTTGATTCTGGATATTTTTTTACCAAGAAGTAATAGTGGATTTGTTCAATTAGAACTTGTAGATATAAATCTGAGTTTTCATAAGTTTTCAACCTTTCTCTAAATATAGATTCAATTGATTGAGAATTACCTATTCTTAAATAAGCAGTCTGTAATCTCTTAAGAAAAAGTGACCTTACAGCACTAGTATCAAATGATTTTCTGCTAAAGTATTCTAAGGCTTCTTCAGTTATCTTTGCGAGAGAGTTATAATCGTTTTGATTTTCAAAAAGTGTAGCAGCAGTCATGAAGTAGAACATACTAGTTCTATAAGTATCATTTTTTAATTTCTCTTTAAACAAAATATCTGCATAGTCTTTTATTATTTTAATGTCATTTTCATTCGATTTATTTTGTTTATTATTTAATGAGATTATTTCGCCATACAACCCTTCGGCAATGGATTCTGATTCAAATTGACCAAAATATTTGAAAAACATTTGATTATACTTCTCAAATTGTTTTTTGTTGAAATTATTAGACCCATAATAAATTCTTAGATGTCTAGAAAATAAAAGGCCTAAATCTGTAAACTCATATCTTTCAGCAATTCTGATACCTTTTTTAGATAGTTTAATAGCAGTATTTCCTTTAGTTCTTGCTAATAACAATCTGGTAGCAGCCCATAATTTGCAACCAATAGAATAATATTTTCTAAGTTCTGATGTGTTTTGATCCTCCAAGTCTAAGAAAAATAGTGTATTGACAAGCTTATCTTCTAATCTATTTTTAAGCTTTGAATACTTTTGATTTGGAGTATCCAAGCCATACAAAAGCTTTAGTGCATCTGAATCTGATTTAATTTTTCCTTCATTGATTCCATTGTAAAACTCTTGTATTTTAGAATTTTTACTTTTCGGGTCACCTAAAATTTCAAGCTTATTCGTCCTTTTTTTTGAGACTAAGTTAACCAGATCAACTATTTCATCCATCTATTTTAAGAATTATAAATTACTGTAATTTAGGTTTTTAAAATAAAAATATTTATCAAAAATACAATTTGTTATGTACTTTTAAGCATGTTTTTGTTAAGGTTTTTGTGATATTTGGGTATATCTTTGAACTGTCAAAGGACAAGAAGTATAAATTGATAGTTTTCAAACAAATTTTCTCATTTTATATTTATAGCGTTATAAAATAGATAGAATTAGAATACATAATTAATTCATTTTAAATTGTTTGCACTTACGAGAAAAAATATTCATACATTTTTTAATGTATTAAATGTTGAATTTTTGTTAATAGTTTAGAGGGTTTTTGATTTATCTTTGACATGCAATTAGATGGAAAATTGTGCAAAAGAGAATTTAGAGAATTAATTGCAAGTATTTTGAGAGTAATTATACAATTTTAAATTGAAAGAAATCATTTAAATTGTTGATTTATAGATTTTTGAGATAGCATTAAATTAATAAATCGTTTTTTTTAGTTTATCATTTAGTGTATTTTTGTTATATATCTAGACAGCAATTGCACTTATATTTGTAATGTATTTAGAATTAAAACTCTGTTTTAATGAAAACAGAAAGAAATATAGCCTAAACAGGCTTTGAAAGATGTAGTATTATTTTTGGGTGTTAAACAATTTGATCATCTACAGACTCATACCTTCGCAATCCTATCCTTATTTCCCTTGAGTCGGTAGATGATCTTTTTAAACCTAAATTTTGATACAAGTTGTATACGAAGTGTAAACAACTAAAAAAACACGCCTCAGTAGAGGCTTTGAAAGAAGTAGTATTATTTTTGGGTGTTAAACAATTTGATTACCTGTTGGCTCACAACCTTCGCAATCCTATCATTTCCCCGAGTTGACAGGTGATCATTTTTTATTTAACACGCTAATACCCAATGACTTGAATAGTCAAAACAAAGAAAATAAGGCCATAACTTAGGTCTGAAAGAAGTAGTATTATTTTTGGGTGTTAAACAATTTGATCATCTATAGGCTCAACCTTCGCAATCCTATCCTTTATTTCCCTGAGCCAATAGATGATCTTTTTTTTTGCGCTTTTTTGTATTTTCTTGTAGTATTTCTGTGACTTTCCTATCTTCGCGAGTCTTAAGGATACAGTTTAACACATTTAATAGGATTAAAAATTTCAATATTATGTTAGGATTTTCAACTTTATTTGATTTGATGATCGCGTATTGCGAACTCGGTGCAGATAATTTCTGTAATTACTAGGTGATCAAATTGTTTAATACTCATTCATTCCTTTATATGCTGAATTAAACATTTGATTAATTCACATAGAATACCCAAATATTAATAAGGAAAAATGGCCTGCTTGATTTATTAAGCAGGTTTTTTCATTTTCTAACTAATCTAAAAGCTCAAGCACCATTTCCCAGAGATCTTCATAGGGGAAAACTTCAATTGCGGGGTTTTCCACGAAAAGGTAGATTTTTGATTCCTTCAATTTTTTAAGATATTTTTCGCTATACCTTATAG
>CALGNN010000097.1 GCA_937961455.1 uncultured Saprospiraceae bacterium | reverse complement strand
GATCCTATTTCAGATATGACGACACCTTTGGCCTCAGGTTTTATAGGCCTATTAGGTCTGAATGCGGCTGATGTAGCAGCAGCGGCTGGCACAGTGACACTTACATTTACAGATGCCACTACGGCAGGAGGCTGTACCTT
This sequence comes from uncultured Saprospiraceae bacterium, assembly GCA_937961455.1. Classification (GTDB taxonomy): domain Bacteria; phylum Bacteroidota; class Bacteroidia; order Chitinophagales; family Saprospiraceae; genus CALGNN01. The sequence goes on along the minus strand of CALGNN010000097.1, from coordinate 2,963 downwards.
TGATCTTGTTTTAGATGTAGCAACTGCATTAAATTCAGCAGGTGCTGTTTGGAGCGGAGATCCTGATGTAGAATGTCCAGCAGTTTGTGCACCCGTAGCAGGAACCTTTGTTTCTTATGATTGTGCGGGGCCTTCTGTAACCATTGAAATAACTGATCTTGGAACACCTACTTCTGGGTCTACAGGATTCACAGCAGAAGTAAGAGATGAAAATGGCACCGTTCTCACCAGTGGAATTGCCATTGCCTTAGGTAATAATATCATCCCACTTCCAGATAATGATCAAATTTATAATGTCGTATTTACTGATGGAATTACTGCAGGTTGTGAAGTAGGATTTTTCAATAGCACTTTTTTATATGGCAATTGCAGGCAAATGGCTGGGCCAAGCACAGATTGTATTTTCTTAATGGATGAAAATGGATTAGATGGTGATTTTGAAGAATTACCCACTTTATGGACCGCTGATCCTGCCGGAAGTGTTTCAACGGCTTTCCCTCTAGACAGTGCTACAGGTGCGTTCCTTGGAGGTTTTGGAACAGCTAATGTGAGTTCTGTTACTCAATCCATTACCATACCTGCAAGTGCAGCTTCAGCAACTTTGTATTACTGGATTTGGTTTGGAGCTTGTGCTGATGCCACTGATATTTATACGGTAAATATTGATGGAACCCCTGTGCAAACTTTCGATGGCAGTGATGCCCGTTGTGGAGGGAATTGGGTAGAAGAGAGTGTTGATTTATCAGCTTTTGCTGATGGGCTTGCGCATGATCTAAAATTTGAAATGACAGAAACTGGCTCTGGTCTTGGAGATGGCTTAACCGCTTTTCTAGTTGACGATTTGATTATTGAAGTGTGTAATTCAGGTGCCTGTCCTCCAGACTTGACTCTGACAACTTCTGAGACAGGAAGTAATATATATGTAGCTGAAAGTTATATAATCTCAACAGATGACATTATTGCTCTTGAAGATGTTACGTATAATGCGGGTGATTCTATCGTTCTTAAAAGTGGATTTACCGTAGAGTTGGATGCGGAGTTCGAAGCCATCATTGGAGGTTGTATTCCCTTCCTTGAGTTGATTGATCAATATGCGGCTCAAGAAAGTACCAGCGTGAAAAATAATTACATTGCTCCAACGACGAATGTGAGCATTCAGAGGAAAGAAACTGCTTTGAAGCCTAAGCGTAATCTTAGTCTTTCAAACAAACAAATAGATCGTCACAGACACAGAAAAGTACACAAGTAATTCGTAAAGTAATTATGCAAAAAACAGCGATGAATGAATGGATTCATCGCTGTTTTTATTTTAGCTAGAATTGATTAGCATCGTGCGAAGTTTGTAACTTTATAGAAATATCCTATCCATGAGACTTTGTTTTTTAATTGTATTAATCCTCCCTTCTTTCATCTTTTCTCAGCAAACCATCAACTCCAATATCATGCATGATGGAGGTCAACGAGATTATATTTTATATGTGCCGGATAATTATACTGGGGAAGATGCTTACCCCTTGGTATTTAATTTTCATGGCTATACCAGCAATGCCAATGATCAAATGAACTATGGTGACTTTAGAAGCATCGCTGATACGGCGGGCTTCTTAATAGTGCACCCCATGGGCCTTACAGACAATACGGGAACTACACATTTCAATGTGGGTTGGGGAACAAGCACAGTCGATGATGTTGGATTTGTAGATGCACTTATAGATAGCCTCATCATGGATTACAATATTGATCAAAATCGAATGTATAGCACAGGCATGTCAAACGGAGGATTCATGAGTTATCATTTAGCATGTAATTTAGGCAATCGATTTGCAGCTATTGCCTCTGTGACAGGAACCATGTCTCCACCTACTTTAGCGGATTGCAATCCCACACATCCAACACCCATCCTCGAAATTCATGGTACGGCCGATTTTGTCGTCCCTTATAATGGCAATGTATTCAGCACCGCAGTCGAAGATGTGATCGACTACTGGAAAACTTACAATCAATGCGACGAAGATCCAGTTGTTACAGAATTAGATGATGTAAATACTTCAGATGGCTCCACAGTCACACACTTTTATTATGGCAACGGAGCAGGAGCATCAACCATCGAATTATTTAGAATAGATGGAGGTGGACACACATGGCCAAATCCAGAAGGTTTTGGAGTTGTCAATAAAGATATAAACGCATCAGCTGAAGTATGGAGATTCTTTTCTCAGTATAGCCTAGAAAATCTACTCACAGATGTCCAAACGATAGAAGAGCCATTGATATCCTTTAATATTTATCCAAATCCAAGTTCAGGAATATTATTTATTGATCTTGAGAAAAACGAAAACACCCCATTCCAAATATTTAATGACTTAGGAAAAATAGTCTATCAAGGCATAGCAAATCAAAATAAATTAGAATTAAATATAGCCGCATTACATCAAGGAATTTACTTTATTAAAATCGGTAACCAAACCAAACGCTTCATAAACCTCTAATCAAAAGTGATTAAAAAAAGAGCAGAATAAAAAAATATTAAAGAAGGACTCGACCTTATTCATTTTAGCTTTTTATAGAAAAAAATCTGAACAGATATAAATCCAATAGCTAAAGAACATTGCAATAATCAAAAGTGATTATAAAAAGAGTAGTATAAATAATGAATAATAAATAAAAAAAGGACTCGACCTTATTCATTTTAGCTTTTTATGGAAAAAAATCTGAAAAGATATAAATCCAATAGCCAGCAATAAAAATCTTAAGTTTCACATCGTAACTTTTTGAAGGACAATATTAAATTTACGAAGGTGTTAGGCTATCTTATTTATATCCAGATTTTTTTCAATAAAAAGCGTAAAGAAATGAATACAGTCTTGATTTTTTGGTTCTTTTGCATCAAGGCAAAAGAACACTGCTGCTTGCATCAAGGCAAAGAACACTATCAAAAGAATTAAAAAAAACAAAACGTTTAG
>CALGNN010000096.1 GCA_937961455.1 uncultured Saprospiraceae bacterium | reverse complement strand
AGCAGGACCTCTACTACTACTGCCTACGATAACACCATCGTTTGTAACGTTTGCTGTAGCAATCACATTCTTTCCTTGCTTATGGCCGCCTGTTATATTTCCCCATTGATCACCTGCTCCATATCCACAGTCATTATTATTGCTATTACCTGCTGAAAAAACATGAAGCAAAGTTGGATTATCATAACATTGTTGATCTACTGTTCTTGTCGTGTTTGTATAACCAGCATTGCAACCATCACTGTAAGAAGAGTTGGTCACTATGACATCATCATTAAAATGAAGCGACATGGTTTCGTCTAAGAAGTTTGATTGGTAATCTGTGACATATAAAAAGGCACCACTTGCCATTCCAATATTGTCGGGATCAAGATTACCTGCTCCAGTAAATATACCAGAGACACCATCCCCATGGGTGGCAAATTCACTTGTGCCAAACGCATTTGAATTATCAATCCTTCCTTGAAAATCAATATGAGGACCAACGACTCCATCATCTCTTGTTAGTACATTTACATTTTGACCAATATAGTTTCTTCCATCCACTAGATTTGAACGCAGCATATTAGCTCTATGCAATGTGCCACCTAAAATGTCATCTTTCACGGGTGGTTGATTTGTTAAATCAACGAAAGTGATGTAAGGCAACAGAGCTAATTGTTTTTTTTGTGTTTCCAGAATACTTAACTCGATTACATTATTGTAACCATTTTCTGAAATGATTGTAGCTCCAAAATTCTTGAGATTCTCAAGTACCTTTTCATGTGGAATATTATCAAAGTAGGCTATTGATAATTCAAGCATTTTCCCACTCGTCATCCAATCTGGATAATTAGAATGAAAAAGTTCTTTATGGATTTTATCTCGATAAGTTAGTTTATGAATCAATCTAATTTTAAACTCATCCATTTCCTCCCACCTAGTCTCTTTGTTAATTGAAGCGTAATAAGCATAGTTTGGAATGTACTGCAGTAACTCGATCCCTGCTTGTTTCAGTTGTGCTATCGTTTCAGTATTCGGCGTTTCAATAAATTGGATGATTCTGTAATAGTTGTCATTTACCAATTCATCTGCTTCATACAAATTCTGATGTTCCCAATTAATAAAATTAGATCTCAATTCAACATTCAAAGATTGAGAATGGATCGTATAATCTAATTGTGATAAGAGTGTAAAGTTCAAAGAAATACACAGCAAGGTAGTTAGTACTGCTTTCATAAGGTTGTCATTTAGTATAAGGTAAATTACCCAAAATTTCTTAAATATTTTCCAAATGCTTACTTCCTGCATCTGAAAAGACAATTTTTATTAGGTATGTAAAATATTTAGCAATCAGATATGCAGCGCTAATTAGAAAAACAATATCTCAATTTTGGAATATTTGCTAATTCAAGCAATTATTTCTAATTAGCTTATTGAACAATTAGTCTTTTACTGCTTATTTTTTCTTGATCAATAAGTTGTATGAAATATATACCTGGCGGTAAAGCCTCATCAAATTTCCAAGAAGCATTTCCATCTAAATGAATATTTTCTTCATATAAGATTTTACCAGAAAATGCACCAATCTTAATTCGAACTTTTTGATTTGCTTCTTGGAGATAATTAATATGAAACCCGCCGTTCGTCGGATTTGGGAATATGGAAAAAGTATGATCCATTTCAGTTTCATTCGTAGAATTGATATTGATGTTAATATTGGTAGTTTCAATCGATTCACCACATTTATTAGACATGGTCAAACTTACCGTATAATTACCATCAGCTTCATATTCATGAATAGGAGCTGCTTCCGTGCTCGTATTGCCATCACCAAAATCCCAAAAGAAGACATCAGCATAAAGATCATCTGTGCTGAATCGATAGGTGAAAGAATTTAGATATTCCGAAATCAAATCTCCATTAGGATTCCTTATGACGTTTATGACCTGTGTGGATGTATCTACACCAAACGGACTTTTTACAGCAAGTTGAACAGCTCTTTCTCCTGGGCTTAAAATATAATAGATGTCGTGAGGACCTTCAAAACCAGATTTTTCTTGTGGACGTGCTCGGAAGCCAAAGTCCCAATTAAAATTCATAAACTCGCCTTCTGATAGCGATTGAAAAAACACTGTATCTACATTTCTACATGGACTGTCATCTGACATTACAAAATCAGCAATGGGCGCTTTGTCATTGACGGACTTGATATTGATGTTATCAATTATAATTTGACCATATCCTTGATTAATGTTTGAAAATTTTAAAATTAAAGGAGATTGATCTTTTAAATGAAAAAGATTTGCAGCTACTGTTTTCCATATGGTCTCATCACCATCACCTGTAAATGTTGCAAGCTCCGGACCTACTAAATGAATGAGTGTATCACTGATACCTTGTCCGCAAGATGGCAAGGCTTCTACCACCAATTCATCATTAGATACAAATCCATTGAGCCGATATAAAATGTCAAAATATAAATATTGATCTTCACTGATGTTTTCGATATTAATGGGAATGGTTTGAAAATAGTCCGTATGACCAACACCATCTGAAGCAAAATTGCTTACTGATACTGCATTGGTAATTTGGCCAAATTTATCTACTATACGAACAATTTGCCAACCCTCATTTGCAACATGGTTTTCAAGGATCCAAAAATCATCAGGGAAGGGTGGAGATTGAAAATCTTCTTCAAATGGTAGACTAATTCCTTGATCTCTATAAACAGGAATTTCTAAATACAATGTGTCATCAAGCGGGAAATTATTATTCGCTAGACTTAGCCAAACTTTTAATTCTTTGTTTCCCTGGCTTTGTGGATTTATTGGAATACTAAAAATGACACTATCCATTTGACCGCTGACAATGCTTTCATTAATGGTTTGATCTACTACATCTTGATTATCAAATTGATAATGAATACTAAATTCATTTTGATCAAGCATTCCCGAATTAGATATGCTAATATTTACATAAAGAGAAGTATCATAGCTACATATAATACCATCTTTAGCTTGTGGGCTTAATATCTCTTCTAGTACTAAATCGTTTTCCTGTTGGCAATTAAATAATCCCAAGCTATTATTAATGGCGATACTTCTTTGATTGATACTTCCATTCGCAAACTGTGTTTGAATGGCAAACCATTCCTCTTTAAAAGGATTGGAGATAGGGATTTCAATATAGTTGGTATCGCTGACAGCTTGCGGTTGCATAAATTTTTCCTCTAAGCGATAAACGATATATTGATCTGCATTTGAAAGTGGAGACCAAGTAAGACTTATATAATCTGGACAAATTTTCTCAATACGAATTCCTGTATTTATTGGCGCTATTGAAAATACAGAACTGGTACTTTCAAAAGAGCCACTTGTTAATCTAATTTGTCCAAATCCTGTTTGACTTTCTGGAACGGTCCAATAAGCTAAGTTTGCATTAGGACTTACAGTAGTGATATTTTCCCAATTTACTCCAGAGTCTGAAGAGAAAGAGATGATCACATCCTCTGTCAAGCCAGCAGCATCCCAATGTATAATTTCAATGGAGTCTGGACTTAATTGCTCATTACCAACTGGATAGGTTATTTCAATTTCATTAGCTCTAAATTCCCAAACCAGATAAAATTCAGAAGACCCAAAAGGAATGGTATTGCCTTCAATTTTTACTTCATAGCTGCCACTTATTGGTTGATCGATTAAGACCTGTTCCATATTATTAAGATGATCTTCCCCTCTGCGGGCAGGTGAATCCAAAGAGTCTGGGTCAGCGGTGGAATTTAATATCCAAGGCATATGGATCTGTCCATTTGGATCAATAATTTGCATATCTAAATCATTTACCAAAGCTTTGTTGGTGAGAACTGTTGCAGGTCTGTCTGACCAATACAACATCAATTTTCCATGATGTATATTCTCTGGAATATCTATCAAGATGGTCGTGTCAGCACCTTGACTTATCTCAGCCTTTATAAATTGCTCATCTTCTAAATTTAAAAGTGCTCTGTGCGCATTTATATGTCCCCAGCCGAACTTAAAATCTGGGCCAGGATTTCCTAGGTCATTTGCTGAATTTAGAACGATGGCTTTTAGCAAAGCAGCATCGGCAATTCCCGAATATAAAGTTCTGTAAGCCTCATGCAAAACAGCGATCACTCCAGCGATTCCAGGAGCAGCACCTGAGGTTCCTCCAAAAACTAAGTATTCGTTATCATCATTGGTAGATCTTTGATTTTGACCATGCGCAGAAATATCAGGTTTAATCCTGCCATCATGTGCAGGACCTCGACTGCTAGAATTTACCAATTGCTTGTCTCTAAATAAATTAGCTGTCGCAATGACATTTTTGCCTTGTTTATGTCCGCCCGTAATATTGCCCCATTGGTCTCCAGCATCATATCCACAGTTATTGTTATTACTATTTCCTGCAGAAAACACATGGATGAATTTAGGGTTTTCAAACATTTGTTGATCAACAGTTTCTGTGATTGCTGTGTATCCAGCATTACAGCCGTTACTATATGATGAATTGGTAACTAATACATCTTTAGATAAGTGAAAGTCCATGGTTTCATCTAGAAAATCTGCTTGATAATGATCTACGAATAATTGTGATCCAGGAGCCATTCCTTGGACTCTAGGATTTAAATTTCCAGCTCCTGACATGATACCTGATACACCATCTCCGTGTGTGCCATTTCTAAATTCAAAAGTAGCAGCTTCATTGTCTATGCGACCTTGAAAATCAATGTGAGGTCCGACGATACCATCGTCTCTACAAAGTACAGAAACTCCAGAACCAGAATAATTTCTATTAAGGAAAATATTTCTAAATGAATTTGCTCTATGTAAAGATTGTCCATAGATATCATCTGGAATAGATGGGGCAGGGAGGTAATCTATGAATGCGACTCCTGGATGTAAAATTAAAGTCGATAAAAGTTCTTTGGCAATGCTTATGTTTATAAAATTATTAATATCATTCGATGCATTTATTGTAGCTCCTATGTCAATTAATGAAGCCTCAATACTTTGTGGATTTAAGTCCTTAAAGTATTTGATAATAAAGTGAAAACTTTCATCTGATTGGCTCCAATCTGGTATGGATAAAAAGTCGACTCCATTCCTCAGTTTTGCATTTTTTGGGATGTTAGTTATAAACCTAATATTTGCTTCATTAACCAAATCCGCACTAACATTTTTATTAATAGAAGCTACGTATGCAAAGTTTGGTATATAGGAAAGTAAGTCAACACCTTTTGCTTGCAAAGAACGTATTTCTTGTTTATTTGGAATACTTTGAAATTGTATTAACCTATAAAATCGATTATTAATAATTTCAGCTGAAGAGGGTCTTAGCTCAAATTGATTTTCATCAATATAAATTGTACCATCTTGTAACTGCAGATGATAATTTTGCTGAGCATGAATATGTGATATCCAAAAATTAACACATAAAAAGATTGCAATAATTCTCATTAAGAAGGAGCTTTGTTAACACAATTTATTTAATAAGCGCAGGAAAATACAATTAAACTTATTACTTGTCGTCATGGTGTCTCGTTTAATTGTATGCTACACTTTTCAATACCGCTTATTTTTTATCTCCATGCTCTGGATCAAATCCTACTATCATGTGAATCCACATGGAACGTGAAAATCTCATGAGGGGGAGATAGGTGATTATGAAAACAATCACCACGAGAAAAATGGTTTGGTTTACTCCCCATTTGAAGTAAAAGACCAATGGTATTCCTATAGCAAGAAATAGAAAGCCAGAAATGATGTATGAAATAAACATTGCACCAAAATAGAACCCTGGTTCAGGACTTGTTTTTTGATTGCAATGTGTGCATCTTTCCGGCATGTCCAAGGGCTTTGATAGCTGTAAGGGTTTAATAAATAAATCCCCCTTTCTACACCTGGGACAAGTGTAATTCACTACACTTTTTAAAAACTTAAGAAACCCCACTTATGAAAGTTGAGGTCCGGCTGCAGTTATCTTCGGATCAGCTTCTGCTTCAAAATCTTTGAAATTGTCAATAAATAAATTGGCTAAGTTTAAGGCCACTTTATCATAATCTTCTCCATTCCTCCAAGTAGGCCTTGGATTTAGTATGGCATTTGGAACATCTGGGCATTCAGTAGGTATTGCCAGATTAAATAAGTCTAAGTTCTGATATTCGACTTTATTTAATTTCCCATTAAGTGCTGCTTTAATCATGGCTCTTGTATAAGACAATTCAATTCGTGAACCCTCACCAAAAGATCCACCTGTCCAGCCTGTATTAATTAACCAAACATTAATTTTTCCATCTCCAATTTTTGATCCTGCATCAATTTTCTCACCTAATATTTTTGCATACTTAGTTGCATGTAAGGGTAAGAAAGGTGCGCCAAAGCAAGCAGAAAATGTGGCTTTTGGTTCAGTGATACCAACTTCTGTTCCGGCAATCTTTGCAGTGTAACCACTAATGAAGTGATACATAGCTTGCTCTTTAGTTAATTTTGAAATAGGAGGCAGCACTCCAAAAGCATCGCAGGTCAAAAAGAAAATATTCTCTGGCAAGTCTCCTCTAGATTTATACATAATGTTATCTATATGATAAATCGGATAACTCACTCTAGTATTTTGCGTGATGCTTACATCGCTATAATCAGGCGTACATCCATCTTCTTGAAAACCTATATTTTCCAGAATAGCACCAAATTTTATTGCAGCAAAAATTTGAGGTTCTTTGTTTGCTGAAAGATCAATGGTTTTTGCATAACAACCACCTTCAAAATTGAATACACTTGAGGTGGCCCAGCCATGTTCATCATCACCAATAAGTCTTCTTTCTGGATCATTAGAAAGGGTTGTTTTACCTGTCCCAGATAATCCAAAAAATAAAGCCGTATCACCACTAGCACCTACATTTGCTGAACAGTGCATCGAAAGAATATTGTTATTAGTAGGCAAGACATAGTTTAAAACTGAAAATATTCCTTTCTTAATTTCACCAGTGTAAGCAGTCCCTCCAATGATAATTTTTTTCTCTGTAAAATTGATAATGGCAAAGTTCTCTTGACGTGTATTGTGAATGCTTGGATCTGCAGTCACAGTCGGAAATGCAAATACTTCCCAGTCTGGAGAAAATGTTGCTAATTCTTTACTAGATGGTCGAAGAAACATATTATAAGCAAACATGTTTTGCCATGGATACTCTGTATGAACTCTCACATTAAGTCGATATTTAACACTCGCACAAGCATAAGCATCACGCGAATAGATTTCTTCACATCCATTAGCGTAATTAATCATTTTTTCATAAAGCTTTTGATAGCTTTCTTGATCAATTGGAATATTGATGGCTCCCCAATCAACCGTATCCTTAGTTATGTCATCTTTTACGATAAATCGATCTTGTGGAGAGCGTCCAGTAAAGGTGCCAGTATTAATAACTAAAGCGCCCGTATTGCTCATCTTTCCTTGACCATTTGCAATGGTTTTTTCAACCAATACAGCAGGCTGTAAATTGTGATTGTTAGTACTTTTTATCATTGTTTGATTTCATTTCTGATGAATTCTCAGAAAGTTTAATAATGTGCAGTTCATTGAATTATTAAAGTGCAAAAGTAGGAATTTTATTAGTTGAACATCAATCATATTAAATAAATATCTAATTTTTTTGTTGGAGCTTAGCATCTAAAGATTCTATGTCTTTTTAGGCATTTTTGAAATATTATGTGTGCTATTTTTACGATTAACGCAAAGAATTCTTTCTTTTATACTATTGAAACAAAATAAACTAAATGGAAAACAGTCTGGTAACCCTTGATTGGGTTGTATTAATACTTTATTTCGGTGCTTTGTTTGCCGTTGCTATCTGGGTGATTTTGCAAAAAAACAATACTACTGAAGATTATTTTTTAGCAGGAAAGAATGTTGGTTGGTTTGTAATTGGTGCTTCCATTTTTGCATCTAATATTGGTTCTGAACATGTAGTTGGCTTAGCTGGTACTGGAGCAGATTCTGGGATGCCTTTGGCTCATTACGAATTGCATGCATGGATTGTGCTATTATTAGGTTGGCTCTTTTTACCTTTTTATATGCGAGCAGGTGTTTTTACGATGCCTGAATTTTTAGAGAAAAGATTTGATGCAAGATCTAGGTGGTTCCTTTCTATATTTTCCATTTTTGGATACGTATTAACTAAAGTGTCAGTTACCATTTATGCTGGAGGTGTTGTCGTATCTGAATTGATAGGTTTAAGCTTTTGGCAAGGCGCATTTATTACAGTTTTTGTGACTGGAGCCTATACCATACTAGGTGGGATGAGGGCCGTTGTCTATACAGAGGCATTGCAAACCGTTGTTTTGATTGTAGGCTCGCTAATTATTACCTATTTAGGTTTTGATGCAATAGGTGGATGGTCGGAATTAAAAGCTACGGTTGGACCTGATCATTTTGATATGTGGAGGCCAGCAACAGATCCAGATTTCCCATGGACTGGATTACTCTTTGGTGGAACCATTGTTGGTATATGGTATTGGTGCACAGACCAATACATTGTTCAACGAACCTTGGCAGCTCATAATATACAAATAGGAAGAAGAGGTGCCATTTTTGGTGCCTATCTTAAAATACTCCCCATTTTCATTTTCTTAATTCCAGGAATCATAGCCTATGGCTTGAGCGTTAAAGGTCTTATGCCTTTGGATAAGCCTGACAATGCTTTTCCAGCTTTAGTAGAATATCTTTTACCTGCAGGTCTGAAAGGGCTAGTTGCAGGTGGGTTAATGGCGGCATTAATGAGTTCATTAGCTTCTGTTTTTAATTCCGCTTCAACCTTATTTACTGTTGATATTTTTAAGAAGCTTTATCCAGATAGCCCAGAGAAGCGATTGGTAAATATTGGAAAATGGGCAACTGGATTTATCGTGATAATTGGTATGATATGGATCCCTATTATGCAACGTATTGGTGGTGGTGTTTTATATCAATATCTGCAAAGTGTTCAAGCTTATATTGCTCCACCAATTACTACGGTTTTTTTGCTTGGCATCCTTTGGAAAAGAATTAATGCACAAGGTGCTATTGCCACTTTATTCTTTGGATTAATACTGGGTACTTTGAGAATTATTGCTGAATTATCCTTCAAAGATGGAGGAGGCATAATGGCCTACTATGCCAGTATCAATTTTTCACACATTGCCATATTTATGTTCCTTGCATGCTGCGTAGTTTGTGTAGTTGTGAGCTTGTTGACACCTGCTCCTGATGAGGTGCAACTTTCTGGATTGACCCTTGGGACAGTTTCAGAGAAGCAACGTGAAGCTAATAAGGAGAGCTATAGTAAAATTGATTTAGCGATTTCTGTATTGCTTGCAGTGGTCATCATTAGTATACTCGCTTACTTTACAGGATAAGAAATATGATAATTAGAATTGCACCATGTTTATTTATCATCACCATGATTTTAAGCTCTTGTCAGAGAGAAGCCATTTGGGAGGATTTAATCGCTAATGACTCATTAGAAAATTGGGAAGTTAAATCAGGGACCGCTCATTATTCCATAGAAGATGGAGTTGTCACTGGACTTACTAAAAGCGGTACTCCAAATACATTTTTATGTTCCAAAGAAAAATTTGGAGATTTTATCCTTAGCTACGACGTCTGGGTAGATCCAGCGATAAATTCCGGTGTTCAAATTAGATCTGAGATAAATGATGAGGGCCGTGTTTTTGGTTACCAAGTAGAATTGGACCCATCAAATCGAGCTTATTCAGGCGGCATATATGATGAAGGTCGCAGGGCGTGGTTATATCCCTTGTCAAGGAATCAAGAAGCCAGATCTGCATTCAAAAAAGGAGCATGGAATCACTTTCGAGTGGAAGCTATGGGGAATCACATTTATACTTGGGTAAATGATGTTCCAGCAGCGCACATAATTGATGATCAAACTAAAGAAGGATTCATTGGTTTGCAAGTACATGCCATTTACAAGGATGAAGATGCGGGTAAAGAAATCAAATGGAAAAATATCAAAATAAGTACTGATTTATTTGATCGCTCCAGTTACATTGAAAGTCATCACGCAGAACCCATTAGTTTTTTGGCCAATGAGCTTTCAGATTATGAAATGGAAAATCAATGGACTTTACTATGGAATGGTAAAAATATGGAAGGGTGGAGTGCAAGCACTGATTGGTCTGTAGAAAATGGGGCTTTAAAGTCTGTGGTTAATGAGGGAGCAGCGTTGGGTGAAGTTCTTACAGATTCAGCTTTTGAAAATTATATTTTAGAAATGGATTTTGCCTTATCTGAAAACACCATTGGAGCTGTTTTATATAAAGAAGCTACAGAAACATTAGCCTTCAATCTTACGAATATTCGTAAGGATGATCAATTGGTTTTAGGAGGTTTAGGATCTCAAATTGATCCAGTAAATTTGTCCATAGAAAATAGAGGGGTTCAATATAAAGGCGATGGAAACTATAATCAATTAAGAATTATCGTCCTGAATAATAAAGTGGAACACTGGCTTAATGGGGAGAAAATGATAGAAGAAGAATTAGAACACAGTTTATCAAAAGCGCCAATTAAAATATTTAACCAGCAAGGGGAGATATCCATTAGAAATATTAAAATAAAAGAACTATAATTTGAAAAGGCTTATTTGCATTTTATTAATATTCAATTGTTTTTCTTGTTCTAAGAAAGAGGCAGGAGTGCAGATTGATTTTTCACAATATAAAATAGCCGAAGATTTAGAACTTGAGTTGGTAGCTGCTGAACCGGTATTAAACGCACCTGTCGCCATGCAGTTTGATGAAAAAGGAAGAGCCTGGGTTTTAGAAATGCCCGGATATATGCCCAACATTCATGGAGAGGGAGAGGACAAAGCTGTAGGGAGGATACTTATACTAGAAGATGAAGACGGTGATGGATACATGGAGAAACATAAAGTTTTTCTAGATGAATTGAAACAAGCGAGAGCTTTCTGCTTAGTATATGGTGGAATATTATATGCTGAACCGCCTTTTTTATATTTTGCAAAAGTTGAAAATGATCAAATCACCAAAAAGGAAATTGTCGATGCAAACTATGCAGTAGGTGGCAATATAGAACATCAGGCGAACGCTCTTACATTAAACATTGATAATTGGATATATTCTGCCAAAGCTCATAAACGCTATCGCAGAATAGATAATGAATGGCTAATTGAACCTACTGCATTTCGAGGACAATGGGGCTTAAGTAAAGATGACTACGGAAGATTGTATTGCAATGATAATTCTAATGCATTGTATGCTGATTTGACACTTCCCAATTCTAGTAGTGAAAACCCATATCTACATCAATCAAAAACCACCTCTTTTTGGGCAATGAAAGATCGCTCAGTATTTCCGCTTCAGCCTACAATGGTTAATAGAGGTTATATGGATGGGATGCTTGATGAAAATGGTGTGTTACAAAAAATTACGTCAGTATGTGGCCCAGTAATTTTGAGATCTGAAAACTTAGGTCCTGAATTTAAAGGGAATGGATTTATTGCAGTTCCAGAAGCCAATGCTGTGAAGCGGGTATTCATAAATGAAGATGGTGGCATGATTGAGGCGAAGAATGCCTATGATGGCAAAGAATTTATAGCTAGTACTGATGAAGGTTTTCGTCCAGTAAATTTGTACAATGGCCCAGATGGTAATCTATATATTGTTGATATGCATAGAGGCATTATACAACACAAAGTTTATATGACTACCTATCTAAAAGGATTAATCGAAAAACATAACTTAGATACCATTTATAATCAAGGAAGAATTTTAAGACTTAAATCTTCTGATACACCACAATCGAATTTTACCTTAGATCCATTAGATGGGAATGGTCTGATTCAAGCGTTGAATGATAATAATGGTTGGATTAGAGATAAATCCCAGTCATTTTTAATTGATCTGAATGACACATCCTTAATCTCTCAGCTAGAAGATTTAGCAAAGTCTGAAAATGAAATTCCAGCCATTCATGCACTTTGGACTTTGGAAGGAATGAAGGCACTAAGTGGGGATTTGCTTTCTGAAGTATTACAACTTAAAGGAACTAATAGGAAAGCTCATGCAATTAAACTTTCTTCTCGTTTTCCGTACTCATCTCGACTTATAAACCAGCTCGCAAAAGTTGATTACAGCATCCCATTATTAAGATGGGAGTTGGCTTCAGTTAGTTCAAAACTCAAAATGGATGAGCGGATCGCTTCTAATTTATTGGAGGCATACCCAGAAGATGAAATCCTTTTTGAGCATTTAATATCTGGTTCTGATGATGTGAGTTTTTTGTTAGCTATCGCAGACAAAAGATCTAATGAAAAGTTCAAATCCTTAGTCCGTCAGGTAATGGAAAATAAAAAAGAGGATAACAAGCATTTTACTCATAAAGAAGCAAATGCTTTTTCTAAAGATGACAAGACTGTAGGTAGAGATCATTTTAATATTTATTGCGCCTCTTGTCACGGCATGGGCGGCGAAGGGAAGGAACAGTTGGCGCCATCTTTATTGGAAGCAGCGATCGTAGATGCTGGCGCAGAACATGTAATAAAAGTAATACTCAACGGATTACAAGGTCCAATAACTATTGCTGGAAGAAAAGTTGACTTTCCGACAGTCATGCCAGGAATAAAACATAATGAGGATATCACAGATGAAATGATTGCAAATATGTGCAGTTATATTTCTAATGCTTTTTCTAAAACACCTACCTCAGTTAAAACGGAAATGGTCACCAGTATCAGAAAAGAATTGGAGGATAATAACGAAATGTTTACTGAGCAATACTTGCTTCTAAGCGACAATTAAATTGAGTCGCAGATAAATATTTAAAAAAAAATTGTGTCCTTTTTTTCGGACAAGAGATTAATGAACGAATAGGCGAGAAATGATTTTTGCCAAAATTTAAATAATCTTTTAAGCGAAAAAATGAAAAATTTAATCTTTGTAGTGGCACTATTTACCTTCTTTCAATCTTGCACAAAACAAGAACTAAGTATTAACTTAAATAACAAGTCGAGCTCAGTAAGTTCAGATAGAGATCTAAATCAAGATTGCAGTAATATGGGTGTAATCCATAATAATGCAATGGCTAGAGCGCTCGAATTAGCACAAGAACAAAAAGTGATTTTAGGAGATCAATTTGATTGGGATAGAGTTTATAGTCAAGTTGTTTATCCAGAAGTGATAGTTGCGTTTACGGCAAGTCAGATTGGCATCAGCAATCAAGAAGCTGTCTCAATTTTATCTGATCTAGGTTTCACTGGAGATTTAGCAAATGATACTTCCATTGATTTTAGGTCTGCGTATAAGGGAAAAGCAAACAAGATGTTAAACGATCTTTTTGCAATTACGGATATAGACAATTTACCAGACGATGCCTTATATCATCAAGTGTATGATAACTATCATGGAATCATTGATGAGCAACTATTATGTTCAAGCGTGAATGTTGCTATTCACAGCAATCAATATTGGCATGATCATCATCAAATGTGGGAAATGCTGAATTCTACAGGAGGTAACAATGTTTCGTTCTTAGATTGTATTGATGATTCTGTTACAGATGCAGATATCACAGGCGCAGGTTGGGGCGGTCTCTTTGGTGCAATAGCTGGTTCTGTAGGACAAGCTATTAGCAATTGTTCCTAATGTATAAGAAAAACATGCCACTCAAAATAGCGTGGCATGTTTCATTAGCCTAATTGATATACTATTGAATTTTGAAGCCAATGGTTTTCACTCCTTTTTTAATATCACCTGTCTCATTCATACTTTCCAAAATATATTCGTCCATTTCCGCTTGACTAAAAATTTCCTCTAGATTCTTTATTTGAGCAGCGGGTATTTTTAGTTCATGACATCTTGCTAAAAAGGATGCAGTCTTCCTTACAGCTAAAGCCTCTGCTAACAAGCTTATTAGGGATGATCTATTTTGCACTCTTTCAATATTAGAATGGTATCTGGCATCCTCTAACACATGATCCAATTCTAGTAAGGAAAGCAATTCATTAAATTGCCTATCGTTTCCAATCGCTAATAAGACGCGCTCCCCATCAGCCATTATGAAGCTATCTCCATAAGGCGCTATATTGGGATGTTCGTTTCCTTTAGGAATGGGGATTTTTCCCTCATTCAAGTAGTTTCCAGCTTGGTTGGCTAATGCAGCGATACCAGAATCAAACAATGAAACATCTACTCGCGATCCTTTACCCGTTTTTGTTCTGTTTAGCAATGCTATTAATATTCCTTCCTTCAGTTGATGCGCTGATAGAATATCCATTAAAGCCACTGGCATTTTTACACCATCAGAATTTTTCTCTCCATTCATTGAAATCCAACCTGTCTCTGCTTGAATGAGTGCATCATATCCAGGACGTGGATCGTCTCGACCATAGGCTGAGATAGCTCCATAAATGATTGAAGGATTTACTTTTGAAAGGCTAGGGTAGTCCATTCCTAATTTTTCTGCAGCACCAGCCTTATAATTTGTAATTACGATATCGGCCTCTTTGATGTATTGATATACAATCTCTTGGTCAGAAGCTATGCTGAGATCTAGAAACACAGATTCTTTTCCCCAATTCACAGAATAATAGTAAGAGGATCCAGCTAAATCCTTTGCTTCATTCGCTAACTTCCATTGTCTGGTGACATCACCTCCGGTTTTCTTATTTTCTATTTTAATTACTTCTGCACCTAATTCAGCAAAAAATGTCCCGACTGTGGGACCTGCAAGGACACTAGCTAATTCGATTACTCGAAGATCTTTAAAGATTTGATCTAAGTTCAAACGGCTTTCTTTTTATTTTTCGGAATCCATGCCCATAACACTTCACATATAATAGGTTCTACATTTTTCTCATCCCATACTTTTACTGGAATGCTTACCTCTCCTTTATCATCACTTTGTATAGAGGCCAATTGATCGCTTGGCAAATAAGCCTCTGCTTTCATTGCACCAGTAGATCTCTTTACAAATTTGACATCCATGGATTTAATTAATGGTATTTTATCATCTGGGATGTTCATTCCTAGTACCATTCCAGTTGCAGTTTCTGCTAAAAGAAACATGGCAGCTGCATGAATTTGTTTTATATGATTCCTTGTCTTCCTTTTATTTTTTAAACGCACTCTCACTTTTTCTTTAGTCATCTCTTCAAAATAGACGCTTGAATGCCCGACATATGGCACAACACGTCCAATTGCAAAGCTTAAAACACCCTTTGGGTATTTAGAAAGTTTCGAAACCGTTTTTTCTAATCTATTCATGTTTGAAAGATAGCAAATATGTCTTGACGGATTTAAAATCTTTTTCTTCAAGAATGATTATAATCTAGAATTATTTTAATTACTTTTGCCTCGCTTTTTAAGCATCACAGGATGTCTAAGTAAAGCACAAAGAATTATTCTTTGTTGAACAACTATCAGAACACCTCAGGAAGAGTGGCAGAGCTGGTTTAATGCACTGGTCTTGAAAACCAGCGTACGTGTAAGCGTACCGGGGGTTCGAATCCCTCCTCTTCCGCGAGTAATTAAATGGCGTAGACAAGTGTCTGCGCCATTATTATTTTATAAGATACTTAGCATGTTATCTCAATTGCTCCTCAAAACATTTCCCATCCTCTAGAGTTATATAAAAAATGGAAACTTATGTTGAATCTTGATGAATTAATAGATTTAATTCAATTAGAAGAAATTGATGATTGCTTATTTCGTGGACAAAACTATAAAACACCCTGGAAGAGGGTTTTTGGTGGACAGGTACTTGCTCAAGCACTAAATGCAGCATATCAAACCGTCCCCGAGGATCGAATTGCTCATTCACTTCATAGTTATTTTATTCTAGCTGGAGATACCAGTAGACCTATTATTTACCAAGTATCTGTTACGAGAGATGGAGGTAGTTTTAGCACAAGACGAGTCACAGCACTGCAAAAAGGAAAAGCAATTTTTGTAATGGCTGTTTCTTTTCAGAAAAAACAAGAGGGTTTCGATCATCAAAATACCATGCCCGAAGTAGAGGGTCCTGAAAATTTAATCACAGATTTTGAAAAAGCTGAATTATTGCAAGATGAAGCTCCTGATATATATTTACGAGCTCTAGCAAGAAAAATCGACGCCTTAGAATTTAGACCTGTAGAAAAGCTTTCCTTTAACCAAGAATTAGCCGGCAAAGCGATTCGTCACGTGTGGATGAAAATTTCAGAAAAGAAAGACATCCCTTTACCCTTACAACATCAATTATTAGCATTTGCTTCTGATTATGATTTACTCTTAACTGCCGTTTTTCCTCATAGGACGGAGATCAATGCCATGAAGTTGTTTATTGCCAGTTTAGACCACGCTATGTGGTTCCATAGAGATATGGATTTTACGGATTGGCTCTTATATGTAATAGACAGTCCAAGCGCTTCAAATTCAAGAGGTATGGGATATGGAAGGATCTTCGATCAAAAAGGTCGCTTGGTTTCGACAGTCATGCAAGAAGGATTGATAAGAGTCATGCGATGATATAGTCATTACAGTTTTAGATACTTAAGAACTCTGTGCTCTCCCTTTTGAATCATTTTGAAATAATAAACACCCGCGACTAGAGCGGAGGTATTAATTTCTAGGCTTGAAGATAAATTGTGCTCATCCAAAAGTTTTCCTTGGCTATTATAGATTTCAATTTTGATTGGACTATGTAAATCTCTAATTCCTTTGATGCCAGTAACATCAGTTCCAGGATTGGGGAAAAGATACCAGTCATTATTTTGTTCAATAGTATTTGCTTGAGTTACTTCTGGTTCTTTGATTTTTAGTATTTGATTGACTGCAATATTTTCTAAAATTTGATTTTCAGACCTTGGCCAAAATATGGTAATTCGATCTATCACTTCATGAGTTCCTAAACCAAAATGCAAGGCTAAGCGATTCTGAGAAGCCCAACCAGAACCTGACATGATTTGATCAGTTGTTTTAAAATCTCCCGCCTCAATCAAAACTCTAGTTCCAATGGCAGTTTTATTTGTAAGCGTTCCTTCTAATTGAAGATCAATCCAATTGTTGGTGCTGTCCGTTTGATTGGTGTAAAAATAATTCCTGTCTTGATGTGTATTGCAAACAAATAAATCTTCTTTCCCATCATTATTAAAATCTAGGACAGCAGTGCCATAAGACCCTGCTAGCGTTGCCAACTCATGAGCATCATGCGATTTGGTAAATTGTAAATCTCCTTGATTTGTGTAAAGGACATTCGGGAAAGGAGCGAAGTAGCTATCATTTGCGACAAAAATATCTTGTCTAGTATCATTATTGTAATCGAAAATATTAATACCCCATCCCATGCCTCCTTCATCAACCTCACTTTCTTCGGAGCGGTCCAAAAATGATGTGCCATTTTGATTTATAAATAAATTATTAGGACCCAAGTTGGCAAGATATAAATCTAACCATCCGTCATTATTTAAATCACCGACATCCAAACCCATTCCATTCTTTGCCACATTTACGCCAAGTGCTCCAGCGATATTCGTAAGAAAGCCTTGTCCATTATTCTCATACAGTATAGCTGCTTGATTAGCGTCATGACTTAAATACAAGTCATCATCCTTATCATTGTCAAAGTCAAAAAAAGCAATGCCCATGGAGATTTGATCATCCGTGGCATTGTAGAAATAAACATAATTGGTGAAAGTCCAATTTCCGTTGTTTTTGTACAGGGTATTTTCCTCACCTAGATTGGCTGTATAAATATCAAGTAATCCATCATTGTCTATATCGGACAAAGCGATAGAGGTGGTGTTGGTTTCTGTTTGAACACCAGCTTCAAAAGCGCGTTCTGTGAAAGTTTCATCTCCATTGTTTTGGTAAAGCCTTTTGCCTTTGTTTTGACTTGCTACAAAAAGATCAATCCACCCATCATTATCAAAATCCCCCCAAGCCGCTGCCTGCGATTTAGATAGTTGACTTATACCGGCTGATGAAGTTATATTTTCAAAATATTCGCCATTTATATTTTTATACAATATGTCTGGCTGACTTCTGAATGTGATATATAGGTCTTCAAATCCATCATTATTAAAATCTGCAACCGACACGCCCACACCTTGACCATCATCTGCACACAAGGCCGATTCTGCAAACTCTACAAAAGAAGATTGAGCGGAAGCATAGTTTAAGTACATGCTCAATATAAAGTATATGAAAAATGACTTCTTTATCATGAATAAAATATCTTGTAAAATAATGATTAAAAATGAGAAGCCATTTTTGATATTATTTATTTTGCTAGACAAAAGCTAATTTGCAATTTATGAGACGGTTTCTTTTATTCATTTTTCTGCTAACGCCCTTGACTATTTTTGGGCAAGTATTTACTGAGCAAGATACCCTTAGGGGTACCATTACTGAAGAGCGTGCTTGGTGGGATCTGAGCTATTATCATCTAAAGCTTGAGATTTTACCAGATGAAAAAAAGATCATTGGAAGCAATGTTATTCAGTATAAGGTTTTAAGTGCTAACCAATGTATGCAGATCGACTTACAGAATCCTTTGAAAATTACCAAAGTTGTTCAAAATGGGAAACGATTAGAAATAGAATCTAAGGGTAATGCGCACTTCATTAAATTAAAAGAAACTCAGAAGGTTGGAGACCTAAATGAGCTTGAGGTATTTTATGAAGGCAAACCAAGAGAGGCGGTTAGAGCTCCTTGGGATGGAGGCTTTAGTTGGCAAAAAGATCAATCGGGTAATCACTTTATTGCTACTTCTTGCCAAGGCTTGGGAGCCAGTATTTGGTGGCCTTGTAAAGACCATATGTATGATGAAGTGGACAGCATGTTGATGAGTATCGAAGTTCCAGAAGATCTGACAGATGTTTCAAATGGAAGGCTGAGAGGGGTAGAATCTAATCCAGATAAACAAACAAAAACTTATCACTGGTTTGTAAATAATCCGATCAATAATTATGGTGTAAATGTCAATATTGGAAAATATAGCAATTGGAAAGAGATATATAATGGTGAGAAAGGGAATTTAGATATTTCATATTGGGCCTTGGAAGAAGATGAAGAAAAAGCCAGAGTCCATTACCAGGATGTCCCTAGAATGTTAGATGCTTTTGAACATTGGTTTGGACCCTATCCCTTTTATGAAGATGGCTATAAGTTGGTTCAAGTACCTTATTTGGGCATGGAACATCAAAGTTCAATTACCTATGGGAATCAATTTAAAAAAGGCTATCTCGGTCGCGATTTATCTGGAACAGGTTGGGGGTTAAAGTTTGACTTCATTATCATTCATGAATCTGGCCATGAGTGGTTCGCAAATAATATTACCCATCAGGATCTAGCCGATATGTGGATCCATGAAAGTTTTACCAACTACTCTGAAAGCCTCTATCTTGATTATCATTTTGGAAAAGAAGCTGGGCAGGAGTATTTAAGAGGAACTCGAATTGGAATTGAAAATATGAAACCCATGATTGGCCCATATGGTGTAAACTATGACGAATACCCAGGTGATGTCTACAACAAGGGTGGTAACATGTTAAACACGCTCAGGAGCATTGTTAATAATGATGAAAAGTGGAGAGGATTACTCAGATCTTTGGGAGAAGAATTTTATCACAAGACTACTAATTCTCAAGAAATAGAAGCGTACATTTCCAAATATCTCGATTTACACTTACAAGATTTTTTTGATCAATATTTAAGAGATCCAAGAGTGCCTGTATTAGAGTATTTTTTCAATGAAGATGTCTTGTTTTATAGATGGTCAAATGTGCATGAAAGTTTTAAAATGCCCATAGACATAAAAGTAGGAAATGGTTTTGAAAGACTTAAACCAAAAACACAATGGCTCAAGTTTGAAGGAATCACTTCTGGTGAATTAGAACTAGACCCAAACTATTATGTGGCAACGATGAAGTTGTTTTAATTGTATTCCTAAACAAACCATAAAGATAATTCTTCCGTTAGTTAAAGTATAAGACTTAAAAAATGAAAGATAGAAGAAGTTTCTTAAGAAATACGGCCTTGTCAAGTTTAGGCTTAGGATTAATGGGAAAAATTCACCCTAGTACAAAAGCTAAAGGAAGTGAAGATGCAGTGGAATGTATCGAGACTACTTTAGATTATTACGGCGAAGGACCTTTTTACACAAATAATCCTCCATTAATGGTCGATAATAAATTGGCTAAAGCTGATGAACCAGGTCAAAAGATTATTATTAGTGGAAGAGTATTAAATCTCGATTGTTCAGAATATATACCTGATACTATTATTGATGTTTGGCATGCGAATGATGCTGGCCAATATGATAACAACTCATTTAATCTTAGAGGCTATACAAAAACTAATGCTGAAGGATTCTATCTATTTGAATCTATTCTTCCAGGGAAATATTTAAATGGCAATACCTTTCGACCTTCACATATTCATTTTAAAATCACTCCTCCGGGTTTTCCAGAATTAACCACCCAGTTGTACTTTGAAGGCGATGATAGTATTCCAGGCGATGCTGCTGCATCTATTAACTCAGGTGTCTATGACGCCACAGGAAGAATCATACCTTTTGATAAAAATAACGATGCCATCTTAGAAGGGGTATTTGATATTGCGATTAATGGAGAAGGTTTGACCGTATCAACTAATGATCTCCACATAGACAAAGGCATGGTATATAGCTTAAGTCCAAATCCATTTATGGATGAGCTTGAAATATTCTATGGTGTCTTTAGAAAAGCTAAAGTAGGCTTGAAAGTTTTTGATATGCAAGGCAAGCAAGTTGCCATTCTGGATGAAAGTATTAAGACACCAGAAAAATATCGTGCATTTTGGAGACCTGATTCTAACTTGCCTGCCGGACATTATTTTGTCTCTTTAGTAATTAATGACTTGCAAGTTCATTATTTAAAAGTGCAAAAAATATAGATTATTTTTTAGGTCTGATTCTTTTTTTAGCAATTGACATAACGAGGCTAGAAGGGACTACCTCAGTATTTTCTAATGTTGGATTGAGTGCAATGGATAATGTTAGCGCCTCCTTTAATAGATCAGCTAGTGCCTCATTATGTATATCATCTTCCCTTGCTATTTTAATATGCCTAATCAATTTTCTACTTCCTTTTAAATCAATAAGATCTTGACTTAATTCTGCTCCTCGATTAAATCCAAAATTTATATGATTGGTGTATAGTGCTAAATGGCAATAGGCGTCTTTCAGTTTTTCCGACCTAGAATAAGCAATAGCTAATGCATTATAATTATCCCAAATGAGTTCATGGGCATTTTCATCTTGGTTTAAAATATAGGTTCTACAATGCCAAAATAATTCTTGAATATGAGTACCATAAGCTTGCAGGAATTCTTGTAATTGGGGGTGCGCATCCATTTATAATAAGCTTAAACAGCATTTTGTGAAATGACATTTTTGTACCACAAAGCAGATGCTTTAGGAGTCCGCTTCAGCGTATTATAATCTACATAACAAATGCCAAATCTTTTCTCATATCCTGACGCCCATTCAAAATTATCCATAAAAGACCAAGCAAAATATCCTTTTACTTTAACACCATTTTCTATGGCTTTATGAACTGCTGAAATATATGATTCGTAAAAGTCAATTCGATTTTGATCATTCACTTTACCATCAACTATTTGATCTTTCATAGCACAGCCATTTTCTGTGATTACAATATCAGGTTGATCATATCTTTCATTGATCCATTCTAACAGTTTTTGTAAGCCCCACGGAACGATAGGCCAATCCATATCAGTTTTGTCCCAAGATTGATCTTGGATCAATTTCAAGTCTTGATCTTTGATCATGCCCTCATTGACTCCTCCAGTTGAATGATCTTCTTCACCTGTGAGGGCAGCAACATAGGAAGTTGTATAATGATTGAGCCCAAAGAAATCACTTGATCCTTTAACTAATTCTTTTTCTTCTTCAGTGAAATGAGGTAGACGATTGCCTAATCTATTTCTCATAGATAGGGGGTAGTCTCCTTTGTAAATTGGGTCAGCAAACCAAGCAAGAAAAAATTCAACGGCTCTTTGAGCTGCTTCTAAGTCTTCTGGTTTTTGTGAGTGAGCTTCTCTCCAATCACAGTTATTGGTCATTCCAATTTTACCTCCTTGTTTTTCTTGAAACTCCTCACGATAAGTCTTTACTGCTGTGGCATGAGAAAGTAAAATATGGTGCCCTGTTTTATATGGAAGTTCATCAGATTTAAGGCCAGGTGCAAAGATGCCTATTCCATAGCCCAATACAGTTACAACCCAAGCCTCATTGATCGTGATCCAATTTTTTACACGATCACCAAAATGATTAAAACAAGTTCTCGCATAGGTATTAAAGTCATTTATGATTTTTCGATCAATCCAACCCTTGTATGAATCTTCTAAATGCTGAGGGAGATCCCAATGGTAGAGCGTGACCCATGGTTCGATATCATGACTGAGAAGTGTATCTATTATTTTGTTATAG
Source organism: uncultured Saprospiraceae bacterium (assembly GCA_937961455.1). GTDB lineage: Bacteria > Bacteroidota > Bacteroidia > Chitinophagales > Saprospiraceae > CALGNN01. The sequence goes on along the minus strand of CALGNN010000096.1, from coordinate 30,350 downwards.
AAATCGATCCCTTTCTGATTTGCGCTATTGGCATCGTTAGGAAAAATCCTTGGCCAAGCTATAGAAAAACGATAGGCTTTGATGCCTAAAGATTTCATGAGTTTGATATCCTCCTCAAATTTATGATAATGATCACATGCTATGTGTCCATTGCTTTTATCAGCAATATTTGTTTCATTTTCACAAAATGTATCCCAAATGGAAGGACCTTTTCCATCTACATTCCATGCACCTTCTATTTGGAAACTTGAGGTAGCGGTACCCCATGTAAATCCATCAGGAAATTTCTTCAAGCCTAATGTGTTTTAATATGAAATTAATGCCTAAATATAGTTAAAGCTTATATAAATATCTGCATGCTACAATTTAACAATCTTGACCATTGCTTTAGCTTCATGGTTATTTAATCCAACAAAATAGTTTCCTGAAGGAAAGTTATTTAAATCGAATAATTCTTCTCCTTGCATGGTTCCTTTAATTAAGACTTGTCCTACAGCATTATAGATTATCACATCTAATTTTTCTTTACTTTTTATGATGAAATTATCACTAACTAAACTTGGGAATACTTCGAAGTCAGAAAGTTCTTGAGTAGCTATTCCTACTGAAAGATTGTTTTTATAAATAATAATTGCAGGATCAAAAAAGTCATTATCAGCAAACACCATATCTGCATCGCCATCATTATCTAAATCTCCAGCTATACCAGTTTCAATTCTTTGATAGTTTGTAGAAAATTCTGATTTGCTAAAACTTCCATTATTATTTTCAAATGCATTTATTATTCCAGGACTTCCAAATCCAGAATCATAGTATATTATATCTTCATCACCATCCGAATCATAATCCATGACGAAAGCAAGATCTATTCTTTCAATATCAGCTGGAATTTGAGTTTCAGTAAAAGTATCATCGCCATTGTTAATCTGAATTTTGGCTGAACCATTAAAAGCCGACTGAGCAAAAATGTCAAAAAATCCATCATTGTTGAAGTCAGCTACTTCAATGTGCTCTACGCTAAATACTTCAGGTAGTAAATCTGTCCTTGTGAATGAACCACTTGTTTCTTGTTCGTAATATATTATACCATCAAAGTCATCCGCAGCAATGAGATCCATTAAGCCATCCCCATTTTTATCAAAAGAAGTTATGGCTTTTGGCCTAAATGAAAATCCACCTGGATCTATGTCCATGTAATAATTAATGTTTCCATTTTGTAAAGAATAGGCAATGAGCTTATCAGCTGAGCTTACAATCATTTCTAGAAAGCCATCATTATTTAAATCAACCGCATGAATTCCAGTGTAGTCTTCCAAAGTGCTCATGGTTATTTCAAAAGAAAAATTTCCTAAGTTTTTCCAATAATAAAAAGAACTTTCGAATGGAGCAGAAACTACAATGTCAATAAGCCCGTCAGCATCAATATCGAATAAGTCCATAAACCTAGCACTGAATGTACTATTTATTGTGTCTGTGGTAATTGTATTACTTGCGGCATCATAATCCCCAATTGTAATGATTCGTTCTTGGTAGCTCAAGGTGACAATATCTTTGTCACCATCTCCATCAAGATCGGCAACTTTAACTTCATTGTTAAATGGTATTTCATCGTCTATGAATGCATATTCTTCAAAAGATTGAGCATTTATTTGCACGAATAAAATATTAAGAAATAGGAATAGTAATTTTTTAATCATCATTTGTATGTTAGGTAAATTAATTTATGAAAATATTCCGATGGGAAAATATAGTAAAATTCCTAAACTTATTTATTGGAGTTTCTTTTGTGCAAAATGTTTTCTACTTCTTCTAGTGTAATATTTTTTGCTTTAAGTAAAACTAATAAGTGATATAGAACATCTGCACATTCTTGTTTAAATAAATTTGCATTCTGATCTTTTGCTTCTATAATTAATTCAATGGCTTCTTCTCCAAATTTTTGACTTACCTTATTAATACCTTTATCCAGTAATTCCTTTGTATATGATTTGTTTGTGAATTCTTTTGAACGCTTTTCAATGATGCCTTCCAATTCATAAATAAATCCTTTAGAATTGGTTTTATTAAAACAATTCATAGCGCCTGTATGGCAAACTGCTCCAGCTGGTTGCACTTGAATAAGTAAAGTGTCTTGGTCACAATCAATGTCTATATTTTTTACAAATAGAAAGTTGCCTGAACTTTCCCCTTTAGTCCACAAGCGATTTTTAGACCGACTATAAAAGCATACTTTTCCTTCTGCTTTTGTTTTTTCAAAAGCCTCTTTGTTCATATAGCCCAACATTAATATCTCAAGTTTTAAGTAATGCTGGATTATTACTGGAACTAAACCATTTGATTTAGAAAAATCTATTAACATCTTACGGCAATATTTTTTGTGAGTAAATAATTTTTCAGTTCAGGTATCGTAATTTCTTTATAGTGAAAAATACTGGCTGCCAATCCTGCACTGATGTTTGTATGTGTAAATAATTCAGAAAAATCTCGAGAAGTCCCAGCACCGCCAGATGCGATTATTGGGATTTTTATTTTTGAGCTGATTTCATTTAATGTGCTTAAATCAAATCCCTGTTTTTTACCATCGTGATCCATTGAAGTGAGTAGTAGTTCACCTGCACCTAAAGCTGTGACTTTTTTTATCCAATCTGCTAATTTTATTCCTGTTGCAATCTTTCCTCCAGAAATGTATACCTCATCTTTCCCTTGGACTTTTTTATAGTCTATAGCAACGGTAGTGCACTGAGCTCCAAATCGACTGCTAATTTCTTTAATAAGCAGTGGGCTTTTTACCGCAGCTGAATTAATGCTTATTTTATCTGCCCCAGATAAAAGAATCGTTTTTACATCTTCTATGCTGCTGATTCCACCTCCAACAGTAAAAGGGATATTGATTTCTCGAGCTATTTTCTTTACAAGCTGCGCTAATGTTTTCCTCTTTTCTTCAGTTGCACTAATGTCTAGAAAGACCAACTCGTCTGCACCTTGATCAACATAGCTCTTAGCTAAAGCTATCGGATCGCCTGCGTCCTTCAAACCCTTAAAATTGATTCCTTTTACAGTTCTCCCATCTTTGATATCAAGACACGGAATAATTCTTTTTTTTAGCATAGTTCAGAAAGTTCTTTAAGATCAATTTTGTTTTCATAAATAGCCTTGCCTATAATAACTCCTTCACAGCCAATTTCCTTAAGTTGATATAAATCATCCATCGAAGCCACTCCTCCGCTAGCTATGATATTAAGATTGGTAGCATTGATAAGTTCTTGGTATGTTTCTAATGAAGATCCTTCTAACATTCCATCTTTAGTTACATCTGTACTTATTACATTTTTAATGCCTTCCTTTTTATAACTTTGGACGAAGCTGATTAGGCTTTCTTCTGTTTCTTTTTCCCAACCTGAAATGACAATTTTTTCGTTTTTGAAATCTGCACCTAGTATGATTTTGTCTGATCCATATCTAGACAACCATTGAAGAAATAAATCTTTTTTGTGTACAGCAATAGAACCACCAGTGATCTGTTTAGCGCCAGACTCAAAAGCAATTTTTGCATCTTCATCAGAGGCTATTCCACCACCAAAATCTATTTGTAGTGGCGTTTTTGAAGCTATTCTTTCGAGAACCTTATAATGAATTATACGTTTATTTTTTGCGCCATCTAAGTCAACAAGATGTAAATATTGCAAACCATAATCCACAAACATTTTAGCAACTTCAAGAGGATCTTCATTATAAATGATTTTGCTTTCAAACAGACCTTGGCTAAGTCTCACACATTTTCCCTCTATGATATCTATGGCTGGAATTATTCTCATAAGCTTATAAAGTTTTCTAATAGTTTGGCCCCAATTTCTGCTGACTTTTCAGGATGAAATTGTGTAGCATAAAAATTGTCTTTTTTCATTGCAGCACAAAAAGGCAGTATGTAGTCACAGTTTGCAATGCTGTATTCATTAATTGGAATATAATAGCTATGGACAAAATAAAAATCATCCTTTTTTTGTATTCCTTTGAATAGATCTCCTTCAAAATTCAAAAGATTATTCCAGCCCATATGCGGCACTACTTCATTTTCTGGAAAGTGTAATGCTTCAGTTTTGAAAATACCAAGACAAGCTGTCTTGCCTTCTTCACTATAGCTAGACATGATTTGCATGCCTAAACAAATTCCGAGAAACGGTTTTTTATATGATAAAATAAATTGATCCAATGCCTTTTCTCTTATATGGCTCATTGTATGTTTAGCTTCACCAACCCCTGGGAAAATTATTTTATCACATTTTCTTAAAGCATCTGCATCGTCACTTATTAAGCAAGTACACCCCAGTCTATTCAATGCATTTTTGACTGAAAGTTGGTTGCCTGCATTTGTATCAATAATTCCAATCATAATGTTTCTTTCGTGCTAGGTATTTTGTAATTATCTGTAAGGGAGCATGCCTTTTGAAGACACTTTGCAAATGCTTTGAAAATAGATTCTATCTTATGGTGTTCATTTTCTCCTTCTACTTTAATATTTAAATTGCATTTAGCTGTATCTGAAAAAGACTTAAAAAAATGATGAAACATTTCAGTTGGCATATCTCCAATTTTTTCTCTTTTGAATTGGGCATCCCATACCAACCAAGGCCTGCCACCAAAATCTATAGCAACTTGTGCCAAAGCATCATCCATAGGAAGTAAGTAGGCATACCTTTGTAAAGCTTTCTTAGTGCCAAGTGCTTTTGAAAATGCTTGACCCAATGCGAGCCCGACATCTTCTATTGTATGATGCTCATCAACCTTTAGGTCGCCTTCAGCAATTATTGTCAAATCCATATTTCCATGTCTAGAGATTTGCTCTAACATGTGATCAAAAAATCCTAGTCCTGTATCTATTTTCGAATTTCCAGTTCCATCAAGATTAAGTTTAATGCTTATGTTAGTCTCTTTAGTAGTTCTTTGAATTGTTCCAGTCCTCGGGATGCTTTTTAAATACCGATAAATTTCTTTCCAAGAAGTTGTACAAAGCTGCGTTTCTAGTTCGCATTGATTACCAATGTATATACTTCCGGTTCCAAGGTTTTTTGCTAACTGCATATCAGATGCTCTGTCTCCAATAACATAAGAGTTTGATAAATCATAGTTTCCATATAAATAGGCTTGCAACATTCCCGTTCCTGGTTTTCTATTTGGTGAATGATCCTCAGGAAAACTTTTGTCGATTAAGATTTCTGTAAAGTGAATGCCTTCATTTTTTAAAGCGGAAATAATTTTATTTTGGGCTGGCCAAAAATGTTCTTCTGGAAACGAATCAGTTCCAAGTCCATCTTGATTGCTGACCATCACAAATTCATAATCTAACTCTTCCGCAATCCTTGATAGCCATCTAAAAACACCTGGGTAAAATTCTAATTTATCCAAGGAGTCTAATTGATAATCAACTGGTGGTTCAATGACCAAGGTCCCATCTCTATCTATAAAAAGTATTTTTTTCATGATAATTCTTTCAAAGCTTTTAACAATGCATTATTTTCTGATTTCGTCCCAATACTAATTCTTAAGTGATCTTTAATTAAGGTATTTCGATTTCGTATGATGATTTTTTTATCACAAAGTGCCTGATAGATTTTTGTTGCTTGATCTACTTTCACTAGTAAGAAATTACTCTGGCTTGGGTATATTTTTTTAATAATCTTTATGTTCATTAATTCTTCTGTCAGTCGGCTCCTTTCTAATTTTATTTTGTTTAAATTTTGCCGAAAACTAGATGGATCATTTAATGCTTTTATGGCCGCATCTTGATTTAATTGACTCAAGTTATATGGCGCTTTTACCTTGTTGAAAAGCGCTATGATTTCCTTTGAGCTGTATCCAATACCAATCCTGGCCGCTGCTAAACCCCATGCCTTACTCATGGTTTGAGAAACTATCAGATTGGGGAATTGATCTAGTTTCTCAAGCCAAGAAGACTCATTACTAAAATCTATGTATGCCTCATCAATGAATACAATCCCCTGAAAAGACTGAAGAATTTTAAGGATCTCATTTGCATCTAAGCAATTCCCCGTTGGATTGTTAGGCGAGCAAATAAATACCAATTTTAGTTTAGGGTTTTCTAGGCTTTCTTTTATAGTTTGGAAATTTATATTGAATTGTTCATCAAGGGGGATTTTAATAAATCTTACATCATTAAATCTTGAACTGACTTCATACATGCCAAAGCTTGGACTAAAAGATAAAGCTGCATCTTCAGATGGAGTGCAGAATATTCTATAAGCCAAGTCGATGATCTCATCACTTCCGTTTCCTATAAAAATTTGTTCCTCAGATATCCCTTTTTGCTTAGAAAGTACTTGCTTTAATCCTTTCTGGTTTGGATCAGGGTATCTATTTAATTGACCAAAAGGATTTTCATTTGCATCTAAAAAAATACCTTGATCGCCTTCGTACTCTTTCCGCGCACTTGAGTAAGCCTCAATATCTTTAATGTGAGCTCTTGTAATTTTATTTAAATCAAACATTTTTAATTTTTTTGAGTCTGATAGAAACAGCATTTTTATGAGCCTGTAGTCCTTCTGCATCTGCTAATATTTCAATATGAGGGCCAAGTTTTTGAAGTCCTTCTTTTGTAATACGTTGAAAAGTTATTTTCTTTTGGAATGACTCAACAGATACTCCGCTATAGGCTTTTGCATTGGCATTAGTGGGTAAAGTGTGATTGGTTCCAGAGGCATAATCTCCAGCGCTTTCACAACTGTATTTTCCTAGGAAAACGGAACCTGCATTCGTTATTTTATCAATATGCGATAATGCATTGTGGAGTGAAAGAATCAAGTGTTCAGGCGCATACTCATTGCTAAATTCGAAGCAACGATTAATATTCTTAAAGTAAATAGATCTACTATGTGACAATGCTTGCTCGGCTATATTCTTTCTGGGTAAGTTTTTAATCTGTGTTGCTATAGCTAATTGTGTCTTCTGTAAAATGTCCATTGAATTGCTGACAATCATTACTTGACTATCAGGTCCGTGTTCAGCCTGAGCTAAAAGATCTGCTGCTAAAAATTCAGGATCAGCTGATTCATCAGCAATAATCAAGACCTCTGAAGGTCCTGCGGGCATGTCAATAGCAACTGTAGATTTAGATACAAGTTCTTTTGCTTTCGTTACAAAAGAATTTCCAGGTCCAAATATTTTATCTACCGAAGGAACGCTTTCAGTTCCATATGCCATAGCAGCTATAGCTTGTGCTCCACCTAAGGCATAGATATTTTCTATTCCTAATAATCGAGCTGTATATAAAACGACAGGGGAGAGCAAGCCCTCCTTATTCGGAGGACTGCATAAAATGATTTCTTTACATCCAGCAATCATAGCTGGAATGCCCAGCATTAATATGCTTGAAAAAAGAGGCGCTGTGCCTCCAGGAATATAAAGGCCAACTTTCTCAATAGGAACTCTTTTAGACCAGCAGAAAACACCTTTCGTTGTTTCAATCTTTCGTTCATCAGGGATGGAGCAATTGTGAAACTTTTCAATATTGTATTTAGCTATTGCAATACTCTCCTTTAGAGATGCTGGAATTGAAGATGTTAATTTCTCAATAGAGTCGGTAGGTACTTTAAACTCCAATAGATCAACTTTATCATATTTTTTAGTAAGCTTAAATAAAGCCTGATCTCCATTAGCTTTGACTTCATTAATGATAGCATTAACTATGGTTTCTAATTCTTGTGGATTGGGAAAATATCGTCGGCACAATCCAATCCATTCACTTTTGCTAGGACTCACATATGTTTGCATTATAAAACCATTTTATTGATAGGTATAATTAATATTCCTTCCGCTCCCGCTTCTTTTAGATCATCTATCACACGCCAAAATTTGTTTTCTTCGATCACTGAGTGAAGCGAACTCCATCCTTCTTGAGCTAAAGGCATGATGGTTGGACTTTTTAATACAGGAAGTATTTTGGTGATATCAGGAATTTTATCATTTGGCACATTCATTAAAATATACTTTTGCTTTCTTGCTCTGAGTAATGCTCTTATTCTGAATAGTAATTTGTCAAGGATCTCTTGTTTTTGAATAGAGAGTTTTACAGTACTAGCTAATACGGCCTCTGACTCAAGTACAATTGAAGTCTCTACTAATCCATTTTTAAATAAGGTGCTTCCAGAACTAACCAAATCACAAATACCATCTGCTAGACCAATATTAGGTGCAATTTCAACAGAGCCTGAAATGGTGTGGATTTCTGCTTTGATGTGATTCTTTTCTAAAAAGGATTTAAGGGTATTGGGATAAGAAGTCGCAATTTTTTTATTCTGAAAGTATGATAGGTCTTGAACTTGCTCATTTTTTGGAACCGCTAGTGAAAGACGACATTTTGCAAAGCCTAAGTTTTCTACAATTCTAAGTTCTTTTGCTTTTTCTTCGATGGTATTTGATCCTATAATAGCTATATCAACTGTACCATCATAGACATACTGAGGGATATCGGAATTTCTTAGGTAAAGAATTTCTAAAGGAAAATTAGGGACATTGATTTTTAATTGATCTTTCCCGTTGTCAATTGTGATTCCACAATCTTTTAATAAGCTTAAAGACTCTTGGTGAAGTCTTCCACTTTTTTGAATGGCTAATTTTAGATTACTCATGTTTGTTTTTTACATCTGAGCAATCAATAGGTATAAAAAAAACCTCGTCTGATTGTCCAGACGAGGTTTTTTATGTCAAATTACATATATCAATTACCCTTACGCCCGAAGTCGATTAAGTAAATGATGATGATGTAATTGATTTATTTTCATGTGACCACAAACCTAAATGTATTATTTGAATAAATCAAGTTAAAATCGAATTGAATATAAAAAAGAATTTTTCACTCTTATTGCTGCCAATACTGCTAAGCCAATAGTGCTAATTTTAATACATATCTCTGCCTTAAGTCTTTAAGTCCAGATAAAATTGATTAATTTCAAAAACTTAAACATTTTCATATTTAAATATTTCTATTCATGAAGTCGATCATTTCACTAACGTTTTTGTTTTTGTGCTCCTTTAGTATGCTTTTTTCCCAACAACAACATGAGATTGTTGATGGTGACATCATAGTTAAATTGCAAAAGGAACTCAATGTAGACGAATTCATAGATGATTTTGCAAGTGCTCAAAATTCAGATCTTAAATTTAGAGCCGCTCAATGTTTATCAAGAACTGCTAATATTTGGTTACTACAATATAATTTTAGAAACCATGACCAAGTAGCAATACTATCTCAAGTAAGGAATCATAAGGATATTATCGTAGCCCAGTTCAACCATAAAGACATTACTACAAGGGTAACCACACCTGATGATCCTCAATACAATTCTCAATGGTCATTAAACAATACAGGTCAAACTGGTGGTTCAAATGATGCTGATATTGATGCCCCAGAAGCTTGGGATATTACTACTGGTGGAATGACTACTCAGGGTGACGAAATCGTTGTTGCAGTTATAGATGGAGGGATAGATCTTAATCATGTTGATTTGGTAGACAACCTTTGGAAAAATACAGCGGAAATTCCTAACAATGGAATTGATGATGATGCAAATGGCTATGTAGATGATTATGATGGTTGGAATCCATTTAATAATACTGATAACTTTTCTAATGATTCACATGGTACGCATGTAAGTGGAACGGTAGGAGCGAAAGGAGATAATGCTACGGGAGTAACAGGTGTAAATTGGGATGTAAAAATTATGCCCATTGAGGGTTCTTCTGGAGTTGAATCAATTGTTATTGCAGCTTATGGATATGTCTTAGATGCAAGGACACTTTATAACACTTCAGGAGGTACACAAGGTGCTTTCGTTGTTTCGACCAATGCTTCCTTTGGCGTTGATAATGGAAACCCAAATGATTACCCACTATGGTGTGGTATTTACGATGATCTAGGTGCTCAAGGAGTATTGAGTGCAGGAGCTACTGCCAATAACAATGTAAATGTTGATGTAGTTGGAGATGTTCCTACCGCCTGTCCAAGTCCTTATATGATTGCGGTTACAAATACAACAAGTACAGATAATATAAATGGAGGAGCAGCATTTGGTGCAGTAAATATTGATTTAGGTGCACCAGGTACAGGCGTACTATCTACATTGCCTGGAAATAGCTATGGGAATAATACAGGAACCTCTATGGCGACACCACATGTTGCTGGAGCTGTTGCACTTTTATTAGCAGGTGCTTGTGATGACTTTATTAGTAATTATAAAAATGATCCTGGTACATATGCATTAGCGCTTAAAACTGCGCTAATGGATGGCACAGACCCGATCTCAGATTTAGCTGGAATCACAGTTTCAGGTGGAAGATTAAATGTTTATAATAGCCTTCTTGAATTAAATCCTGGAGTTAATGGAGAGTGTATTGCAGATTTTACTTTGACAAGCCCAGCTCCAATTCAAGAAATTTGTGCACCTAATGATGCTGTCTATGAGATTGAAGTTAACTCACTGCTAGGGTTTACTGATCCTGTAACTCTCAGTCTAGTAACAAATGCAGGTAGTATTACAACAAGCCTAGGTTCGGCAAATGTAATTCCTGGAAATTCTACCACTTTGACAGTATCCAATACCGGGAGTCAAGCAGCAGGAAGTTATTTTATCACCATTACAGGGACAGTTGCTTCGGGAGATTCTAAAGACTTGGACTTAACTTTAATCATACAAGATGGAGTTCCAGCCGCGGTTAGTTTAACGAGCCCTGCTGATGCTTCAATGGATGTTCCAATAACTACAAATTTCACTTGGTCTCCATCTGCTGATGCAATGAGCTATTTAATTGAAATAGCAACTGATGCAGCCTTTAGTAATATTTTTAATTCAGCAAATACAGCCGCCACAACTTATGCACCTACTGGTGGCTTGAATGTTAATACGACGTACTATTGGAGAGTTACACCTTCCAATAATTGTGGAGCTGGAACAGCTTCATCGACATATATTTTTGATACCCAAGATGTAACTTATTGTAATTCAAATGGAAATGATGCTTCGGAAGAATGGATTGAAAGTGTTGAAATTGATGGTAATTTGAATACTACGGGATCTGATGGAGGTTATGGTGATTACTCTTCAATTATTTATGATATGGAATTGGGGCAGAACTATCCTTTTACACTCACACAAGGATATTCAGGAACAACCTATGGAGAGTATTTCGTGATTTGGATTGACTTTAATAATAATGGAAGTTTTGATGATGCTGGTGAATTAGTCTATGATGCTGGAGGCACGAATACAACTGCAGTATCTGGAAATATAAATATACCAGCAACAGCCTCACCAGGCAATGTTAGAATGAGAATTTCTATGAAATATAATTCGATACCTAATTCATGTGAATCATTTACTTATGGAGAAGTTGAAGATTATACGGTTCAAATAATTGACCCGGTAGCTTGTGACACGGATGTTAATGAGACAGGTAACTATGTAAATGGGACAACCTTACTCATCGAGTCTACAACTTATATAGCTTCAGATGCTGTTGTAGAATTAGGCGCGAATGTTACCTATAATGCCTCAACATATGTTCAACTAAATAGTGGTTTTACTGTGGAGGCTGGATCAGATTTTCTTGCTATTGTAGCTGGTTGTGGCGCGGTAAGTGTTGATGAGGATGAAACTGAAGAAGGAGATGGGAGTCAATAAATATTGTTAAGTGAATAATTTACTGTTTATAATTTTCTTCTAGGATGATATATAATCATTCCAGAAAATTGTTTCAAGTATTGATTTGAACAAAGTATAAATTCTTTGAGTCTTTGTGTACATTGGTCTTATTAATAGGTCCTCTTCCTTTGGAATAAAATGAGAAAATACAGGGTTCAAATAACTTGCTTATCTATTACTATAGTATCGAGTATTTTTATCTATGGGTTTATTCTAAGTAACACCAATGTAATTCCTTTAGCAAATGACGCTTGGACCTTCATTCAAAATCCTTTAGTAAAACTTAAAAATGTTGGTCGATGGACTAATTTTATATTTTATGACTACAAACATAATGTCACTCCTGTAATTGGTTTGTTATTAGATGGAATAAGCTTTGGACTCTTAGGATGTGCTATTTTATTTCCCTTGATAAAAAAAATAGACTTAGTTTTTTTATTCATTCTACTATTTTTTTGGATAGCATCTCCTCCTATTCTTTCTTTTGTGGGCTATGCAGGTGGTAGTGCTCCTGTTAATATTCTTACTGCTTTGTTTTTGTTTGGGTTACATAAAGTGGATAAACTTGGGTATAGAATATTGCTCTATTCAACAGCAGGCATTATACTTTTTGGATCTTATGAGTCGCATTATTTCGTAAGTTTTTTACCCTTTGTAATCAAGTCATATATACACGCTAATATCACAATTAAAGGTCTTTTGAGAGAACTAGGCCTTTGGGTTTGTGGATTTATTATTGGGTATATTTCTTGGCAAGCGGTCCATTACGGAATTTATTCAAAATTTATTGTTTCAACTGAAAGTTATCGAACACTTATTTCAAATTCAGAAAGTCATTTTTCAGACTTAATAGCTAAAACAAAAATGATAACTTCTCAAATTGTTTTTAGTTTAGGGAAAAATAAAAATTTACTTATTCAAGTATTTTCTTATGTTGGATGTCTTGGAATAATACTGTGTGGTCTCTTTACAAATATTAAAAAAGAGCGATTTGTCATTGGACTTGCGGCTTTGCCGGCACTTGGTCTAGCTGCTGCGCTTATTCTTTCTAATAACAATTATTTTTCAAGAACTGGCTTGGCTGTTTGGTCACTATTTTTCGTTTCAGCCGCAATCTCTTCTGTAGGTGGTGGCAAAAGGAGATTATTTGTTCTTTTATTTATGGTATTGATCAGCGCTTCAAATTTGATTAAATCAAAGGAGGCAATAAGAAAGCAACAAGCCCAAATATTAATCTCAAAAGAAACTATTTTAAAATATATTCCTGAAAATGATTTCAATGAAGAGGATGTAATTTTAATTTTTGATAGTCCTAAATCACAAAATAATAGACTCAAAGGTGTTGATCAATTCTATGATAAATTGTCTGGAGCAACTGCATACCAGCTAGGAGTTAAGAATGTCTGGGAATGCAAACATAATTTAGTAGGCAATTGTAAAAAGGCAATAAAGAACATTTCTAATAAAAATAGTTTTTGTGACTTGAAGCCTGAATATCTAGGGGAATATAAAAATTTGCATGTCCTGAAGTTGGATAAAATTGAAGCGATTTGTACTACACTTTCTAAATAATTTTTAAATAAAAAAAGCCTGTGTCTATAAAGTACACAGGCTACGGTCGTATAATAAAAACGGAATTATAGCCAATCTATAATCTCTAATTTTCTTATTTACAAGCCGTCAATAAAGGCTTTAATATCATCAAAACTCATTTCGACCGGTGTAATGAATTCTAAATGATCTTCTGTTATAACAGAGCTGGCTGTGCCGAGATAATAAGTGTCACTTGTTAGTTTGCTTATTGATACAAAAGTAATATTGAAACCAATTGGTGTTGCACTGTATGGTTCACAAAATTGCTTTGAATCAGGATCACCCCACATGTTTAAGAAACTATCGTAGTCATCAAAAACCATAAATACTGAGGTGTTTGTATTTGTATACTCTTCGGGTAATTCAATGCATACTTTCGTCAATTCACTTTCATCAAATTCTTCATAAAATTTGTCAACGTTGATCCATTGTAGGTTTTCACTGAAGCATTCATAGCCAAAATCCCAACCAGTAGAATCCTGTGTTCCCCATTCACTAAATTGTACATTGTTCCAACCATTTGGATCTTGACCTTGAGGAATCCAAGTAAAATCTTCTTCTTGACCTTGGCCTCTAAAAAGCTCCATGTCATTGTCTGGGTTGCTATTCGGAATTTTTATGTTTAATACTGCTCCTGTTGCTAAGAATAATTCTTCATCACCAGGTGTAGATCTTACATCCACCAAAAATTCTCCATCTGATTCTATGATCTTTCCGTCTGAGATCGTAGCTCGTCCATAAAGAAACATTTCTGACCTTGTTAATAACTCAGTAATCTTAATATTCACTTCACCTACATAAGGGTCTCCATTTGCTAAAACATATTGACCAGCAGGAAAAGTATAAATTACCCCTCTTTCAGAATTGCAAGTTACAGACACTTCCGATGATGTCGTAGCTTCAATAATATGACCAGGATCTGGTAAGTCTTCAAAGAAACTTTTAATTTCTGAAGACGTCACTATTTCCTCGACATTGGTAATTTCGAATATGTCGTAGCCTTCTCTATTACAGGCATACGTAGTTGCTATAATTCCGATCAAAACCATAACCGTCATTTTTTTGATCGTATTCATACTCTTCAATTTTACACTTTTATATTTATTAATATTATTCATTTCACTATCTAGATTAGGGCAAAGTTCAATTCGTTGCCTACTTATAATTTATATCTTAAAACAAATGCAGCTCCAGTTAATAAATGCTTTTGATCTACCGCATAAGTTGCAGTCGTTATGCTTTTTGGCGTATATCTTACATGAGGTTCAATTAAGAAATCAAACTTTGGATTTATGGGAATACTTACTGCAGCACTGCCATAATAACTTATTCCAATGTTGGATTTATATACATCTATGTATTCTGGATCACCTTTCGTATAAGAAGCAATTTGTCCTGGAATAAAAGGAGAGAGGAACGTACCTCTGCTTCTAAAATGTATATTAAATATTGCACCTGCATTAAATTCTAAAGCTATGTTGCCTACATCAAAACTATAACCAAGCATCACTGGAACGTCAAAACTTCTCAAGTAATTAAATCTTCTAATTTTTCTTGTTCCTGTCTGAATGAAGGTGGTAGTGTCTATCCTTGTTGTATCTCCCATGCCATTTGTGATAACATCAATCTCAATTATGGTCTTCATTTCATTTGCAATATCGAGATCAAAACGCTCTTGGATTTCTGTATAAGACAAGCCTGCTCTCAATGCAAGACCATTGCTCATGGCAATTGAAGCTCTTCCACCTACAGTATATGCTAGTAGACTCTTTTCAGTAGTGTCTCTACTTGCGATATGACTTGCCATCGTTCCACTTGGGTCTTCTAAACTTTTAAAAGAATATTGTGGGGCTATGTATAGATCCAATAAGTACCTGAAGGAGTTATTTTTGCCAAAATCATAACATCCACTTGGTTCAGGATTTTTGAAAGGTGGTTTCCATTGAAGCTTAAATGGCAGATCTAAAGTATTGAGACTCGTCATTGAAATACCTGAATCCTCAACTTGCATAATTAAAGAAGATGTGGCTTTCGATGTTTGTTTTTGAATCAAGTTGCCAGATGTATTAAATTCTCTATGAGTAGGAGTCGTATTTGTTTGAAGGGCAGTAGTTGATCTTGTATAGGTATTCTGATCCTTGGTTTCTTTCTTAATTTCTTTGTGCTTAATATTAGAAACATGTATTGATCCAGATGGTAAAATTTCTTTAGCGTCGATAAATAATTCCTCAGCTTGTATATCGGTATTAGTAACTCCTGAAATAGGCTTAGCTTCTTTTTGATTTGTAGCTAGCTGGTTTGTGTTCTTCTTTTCAGCTATATTTTGAGATGAAGCAGTTTTGACAACATCTATTTTCGCATTCGTATTTTCTATGATGAGACTTTCTGTAATAATACTTTCATCACTTTGTAAATAGTAATAAGTAGTTACACTAGCAAGACTTACAAAAGTAATTACACCAAAAAACAACCAAAAAGGAAAAGCCCTCTTTGGACTTTCATCTAAGCCTTGATTAATTCTATCCCACATTTGTGGATTAACTGCTGATTCATAGTTATTAAGTCTATCAGCTATGTTTTTGTCAAATTGTATTTTTTCTTTCATACTGCAATCCGTTGAATCGTCAATATTCGTTTTTGTAGCCATTTTCGGGCTTTTGCTAATTGTGATCGACTTGTACTTTCAGTGATTCCTAATAAGTCACTGATTTCCTTGTGATTATATCCTTCAATTGCGCTTAGATTGAAAACCATTTTGTAGCCATCGGGGAGTAAATCAATAATCTTTAATATTTCTTCTTCAGATAAATTACTCAATGCCATAGGACTTACGGCGACTTGATGGTAAATAGGATCAATTCCCAAATCTTCATTTTTGAAGCTTTTCTTCTTCATTTTTTGAAGCGCTGTATTAACCATAATTCTTCTAATCCATCCTTCGAATGAACCTTCTTTTTTGAATTGATGAAGATTCTTAAAAATCTTAATGAAACCTTCTTGCATAAAATCATCCGCTTCTAAGTCATATCGAGCATAGCGACGGCAAACCGTCATCATTCGAGGTGCATAAGTCTCAAACAATAGTTTTTGACTTTCACGATCTCCTTTGATACAATTTTCTATGATTTTATGTATATCCAAATTCCGTTTTGTTGTATACGCAATAATGATAGGCTAAGATAGATAAACGTTGCCTGCAGCTTAGATATTTTTTAGTTTGCTTTCAAGTAATATGTATTGAGCTACAGTAATGCTTGCCCGTCAAAGCATTAAATAAGTTTCTAGTTCACTTATTCAGGATAGCGATCCATTTCAAAAGGAAGCTCTTTTACCGTTTTCTTGTGATTAGAAATGAGAACCTGAAATTCAGCTAAAACTTCTGGGTAATCATCAGCATGATCATATTTTTCGCTTGGATCATGAAGGATGTTGTACAACAGAGGCTGCTCTAAAACACGCCTTTGATTGTCCTTTTTGTATGCTGTTTGCGTAATATAATGTGCCTTAAAAGTTCTATTCCTTACAGCATAAATTTCTCTCATTCGATAATAGAAAAAATGATCTCTTGGACTGGCTGCTTTATCTTTGAGAACTGCTGATAAATCTACACCATCGATGATTCGATCTGAAGGGACAGGAGCTCCTGTTAGTGAAGCGATAGTTGGTAATAAATCCAAACTCGTTCCCATATCTTCGATCACCCCAGGAGTGACTGTGCCTGGCATATAAAATATACCTGGGACACGCATACCACCTTCCCAAGTGGTTCCTTTGCCGTCTTTCAATAATCCCGCTGAACCTCCATGCTCTAACATCAGATGCCAAGGACCATTATCAGATGTGAATACGATTAAGGTGTTTTCATCAATCCCTAGGCTTTCTAACTTCGATGTAATACGTCCCACATTAAAATCCACCTCCGACATTACATCTCCATAAAAGCCTCTTTTACTTGTCCCTAAAAAGTCTTCAGAAGCAAATAATGGTGTATGTACCATTGAGTGTGGTAGGTATAAAAAGAAGGGATCATTCTGATTTTCTTGAATAAATTCCAAAGCTTTATCTGTGTACCTTTTGGTAATGGTATGTTGGTTTGCAGGGCGCTCTATGATGGTTTCATTTTCCATAAGAGGAACATTCCACATGTTAATATCAGGCTCAGCAAAAAATGTTTCAAGTCCCCATTTTACACCATCCATATCATTGCTATATGGAATCCCATAATAATAATCAAAGCCTTGATTGGTAGGGAGATATTCTTGTAAGTGCCCTAAATGCCACTTTCCAATGATACCTGTCTTATATCCTAGTTCTTTCAACATTTCAGCAATGGTAATTTCACTCGTCGGTAAACCACCTAATGATTCAGGAAAAAATACTCTATGTTTTTCACCAGCAAGTCCAATTCGAATGGGATATCTTCCAGTTAATAATGATCCACGACTTGGAGAACAGACACTACTTGCCACATAGAAGTTGGTCCATTTTTGACCTTCATTTGCCAAACGATCAATATGTGGAGTTTGAATGGTAGGGTGTCCAAAAGAACTTAAGTCTCCGTAACCCATGTCATCCATGAAAATGATGATAACATTAGGAGGATTTTCATTTGATGCATTTCCCAGTGATGAATTTGCTTCGCAAGAGCACAATGTGACTGTGACAAAAAGGACTAATGCAATAAAACCATTGTTTGTGTTCATAATTTATTTTTACCAAAATTTCAACAAAGCACGTGAGCTATCTTATCAACATCGTCTATAATACAATTCTGTGATTAAGAAACTCCTGCATAATTAATACCCGTAAGTCGGTGAAGATCAAAGTCGAATGTAGATAAATCATTATGGTTAAATTTTGAAATATCGTCATGGCCACAAGATCTGGCAACAACTTTTATTAAATCATTCGTTGCCGAAAAGAAATTATGGAGTTGCTGAGCAGATGATTCAATAATTAGTCGTTTTCGCAAATGATCTTTCTGAGTAGCAATTCCAACAGGACAATTATTTGAATTACATGCTCTCATGCCTAAACATCCAATCGCTTGCAATGCAGCATTAGATACTGCTATTGCATCAGCTCCAAGCATCATAGCTTTCGCAAAATCATCAGCTATCCTGAGACCACCAGTAATGATTAATGTAATATCTTTTCGATCTATTTTATCTAAATGTTTTCTTGCACGCGCTAAAGCTGGAATGGTAGGTACATTGATGTTATCCCTTAAAATAGTTGGAGCAGATCCAGTCCCTCCACCTCTTCCATCTAGGATGATATAATCAACACCAACTTTTAATGCAAAATCAATATCAGCTTCAATGTGACTTGCAGCAATCTTAAAACCAACTGGAATACCTCCTGTCTTTTCTCTCACTTGATTGGCAACTGCTTTAAAATCATCAACGGTAAATAAGTCTGGAAAAGCTGCTGGAGATATCGCACTTTGACCTACTTCAAGACCTCTGACAGCTGCAATTTCTTCCGTAACTTTATTTCCTGGAAGGTGACCTCCGGTTCCAGTTTTTGCTCCCTGTCCACCTTTAAAATGAAATGCTTGTGCTTTTTGTACTTTCTCCCAAGAGAACCCAAATTTACCTGAAGCAAGCTCATAAAAGTACCTTGAGTTATTAGCTTGCTCTTCTGGCAACATTCCTCCTTCACCACTGCAAATCCCTGTTCCTGATAATTCTGCACCCATTGAAAGTGCAATTTTTGCTTCTTTTGAAAGTGATCCAAAACTCATATCCGATACAAACAAAGGGATATCAAGAGTCAAAGGTTTCTTTGCATTTTCGCCGATAACAACTTTAGTATTTACTGATGCTTCATCTAAGAGTGGACGTGAAGCTAATTGGGCTGGAAGAAATTGAATGTGCTCCCATTTAGGTAAAGTATTTCTATCAACACCCATTGATGCCGAAGGTCCATGATGCCCCCAATTACTTAATCCATTTTGAGAAAGTTCTTTAATATAAGCTGTGTAAGGTTCTGTTTTTTCTGGATGCGTATCAGCATATTGACCTAAATAGAGATCCCTTTTAAATGGTTGTGGGTTGGATTGTAAATAATCATTTATTTCGTCTTCATCAATATACAATTCTCCATTTTTAATATTTGAATAAAATTTATACAAAGCCTCATCATTATCGTATTCACTTACTCCTGTATCAATTCTATAATCCCAATTATGCAGGCCACAAACGATGTTGTTGCCATCAACATAACCATCTGCCATTAATGCACCTCTATGAAGACATCTGCCATAGAGGACAGAAACATTTTCATTATACTTGATGACTACCAAGTCAAGTCCGTTTACTTGTTTGCCTAAGGGCTTTTTTTCTTCTAGTTCAGAAATGGAACAAAGTTTCTTTTCTTTCATAATTATATTTATTAGCTAAAACAGTTTATCCAACACCGGAGGTATTTTTTAATGTTATTATAAACACTTCTGAAATAATCACTCAAATAGAAATTGATAATATTGAAGAATAAATAAACAGATATTGGAAAAAGCACTTCAATTAATTTTCTAAAAATACTTCGTACCGAATGTACTAAGAAATTCAAAGCACACAGTACAACTACTACTTTTTCATTATATTAAATGTATAGTATAAAGCTGGATTATTTTTAACCCATAAATTTTTAGCATGTCCAGATCTTTTTTACTCACCCTCATAGTTTATTGGAGTACATTCTTAACAATTAATGCGCAGCATAATGCTAAGCTTAATGTTTTACTTAAGCAACAATTAGAGCAAGCATTAGTATCTGGGAACTGTACAGCTCATCTTGATACAGATCATGCTATTCACATAACTAAAGTATCAATTGTAGAAGAAGTTATTCAAGTGTTTATAACAAGCCATCATCCTATTGATGAATACTCATATATGCTATTGCTAGAATCTTGGCTGCCTGCAGTTCACGAATTTGATAAAACGGACTTAGACATATTCTATCTCTATGAAAAAGGAAATTACATGGATTTAGAGCATATATTCACTAAACAACATTCTAGTTTACCATCTTTACCAACAGCTACAAATTCAGATAAAGGAGACAACATCACAACTCCTAGTTCAAATCATACAAATAGGCAAAACAATGTGTTAGGTTCATTAAATGACAAAACGGTTTGGATTAGTCCAGGACATGGCTGGTTATGGAACAATGGTCTAAATGATTATTTAACACAAAGGGGTAACACCAATGGGATGGTTGAGGACTTTGGTAGCATCGAAAATGTAAATCAATATTTACAGCAATATTTGATCAATGCGGGTGCAGGGGTATGGTCAGTTAGGGAAAGAGATATGAACACCGAAGAAGTCATTGTAGATAATGATGCTGGTGCTCCCACATATGTCGAATCTGGAAATTGGACAACGAGCGGCAGTACTGGGTATAATGGAGGAACTTATAGATATACTTCTAGTAATAACATTGAAACTGCAAGTGCTACTTTCAAACCCAATATTCAAAAATCAGGCTTGTATTGGGTAAGTGTTTTTTATCGCGCTGGAACTAACCGTTCTGTTGACACTCAATACAAAGTGAATCATGCAGGAGGTCAAACCCTAGTTTCCATTAATCAAGAAGTGCATGGTCTAACATGGGTTTACTTAGGACAGTTTTACTTTGATGAAGGTACTTCGGGAAGTGTAGTATTATCTAATGAAACTACAGATGCATCAGGTACGCATGCAATCATTGCTGATGCTGTGCGTTTTGGAGGAGGAGTTGGAGATGTAAAAGATTGTGCTTACAGTGGAAGTCCCGTTTCAAATAAATCAAGATTTGATGAATCTGCTAGACAATTTGCAAATTTTCAATCTTATCCATTTTGTGAAAATGATGTTGTAACCAGGCCTCATTATGCAGAATGGGAATTGGCTAAAGGTACAGCTACTGAGCAAAATCATGCAGTGTATGTTTCACTGCATACCAATGCTTTCAATGGAGTCGCAAGAGGCACGGAAACCTACATGTTTAATGGTAATGAAACACCTAATAGCGATGTGCTTCGAGATAACATTCATGCCGAACTGATTAATGACATTACTGCTGGCTGGGATGCGAATTGGTTGGACAGAGGTGTGAAAGAGGCCAACTTTGGAGAGCTCCGAGAATTGAGTACTTTACCTGGGACATTGATAGAATTGGCTTTTCATGATAATGTCTTAGATGCTAATGCACTCAAAGAACCTTACTTTAGAAATCTAGCAGCGCGTTCTATCTATAAAGGGATCGTAAGGTATTTTAATGAAGTTGATGGAAGCCCTTTGGATTTTTCTCCTGAAAGTCCTGATCATGTTATGGCATACAATTCAGCCGAAAACCAAATTACAGTAAAATGGAAAGCACCCCCGTTTGGAGGTTTTTTGGGGGATGCAGCTACTGCTTATAAAGTTTTCATGGGGACACACGGCTATGCTTTTTCGGAAGGTATTACGACTAGCATTACTTCCTTGACATTTGATAATTTAGATCCAAGCACCACGTATTATTTTCAAGTACGAGCTACCAATGATGGAGGGATATCATTTCCTTCTGCGACAGTCGCAGCGAGGACCCCAGCAGCAGGCAGTGAGGTTGCTTTATTAATCGTAGATGGGTTTGATAGGTCTGATCGTTTTTGCAGTGTAAACGTTGTAGAGAGTGCAGCATTGGGTTCTGTACAAAGAATGTTTGTTGATAGAATGAATGCGTATAATTATATGGTGCCTCATGCTAGAAGCTTAAGTAGTTGTTCAATTCCTTTTGACGGTGCAAGTAACGAATCCGTAATTTCAGGAGATATTCAATTAATAGATTATGAGGGTTTAGATTGGATCATCGGTGAAGAGTCGACCATAAGGCGGACATTCAATACTACAGAACAAAATTTACTTATTAATTTTTTGGACGAAGGAGGAAAATTGATTGTGTCTGGTTCTGAGATTGGTTGGGATTTGGGACGCTCAGATTCACCCAATGCTTCTTTGAGTTTTTATCAAGATTATTTGAAAGCAGTTTATCTTGGAGATGACTCCAATAGTTATAATTTTCAAGGGGACAGTATAGGTGTTTTTGCAGGAATAGGAGGGAGTTATGATGACGGATCAAATGGCTTTTATTTAGCAGACTATGCAGACCGTCTAGGTGCAGCAGGTGGCTCTTCTGTGGTTATGAATTATACAACAGGGACAGGAGATGGAGCAGCAGTAGCTTATAAGGGGACTGACTTTGGTGTAGTAAATTTGGGATTTCCCATTGAGACCATTACGGACCCACTGATAAGGGATGTAATACTATGTGCTGCTGTCAATTATTTGGATATCGCCTTGCCAGATTGTCCAAGCCAATTGGTTAAAGATGAAATTCCAATGCTTGATGGCACCTACAAGGCTTCTGATCAAATTTTATCCTCAGGTTTGGTTCCGACTGGTGGAACTGTAATACTCCAGGCAGGTCAAAAAATAATTTTACAAAATGGATTTACTGTTGAATTGAATGGGGATTTTACTGCAAAGATTGGTGGGTGTAATGAGTGAAAATTAGGTCTATAATCAATTGCTAATCGTTAATATTTACTTGTCGATTCTGCATATTCATGATATTTATTGCTGGTTTTTCATCTAGTAAAATTAATCTATAAAGTTCATGGTAAGTTGGATCAGCTGCTTGTTGGACTCCTCCTAACAATGTGACATATGATTTAATTCTCCGTTCCATTGATTCTATTAAATGCATTCTAAGTATTTGATTTATCTTTTGAATTCGTTGCTTTTGATTTTCATTGATTACTATATGTGAAAAAATGTTTGTATTTAAATCTAAGGTCTCAGCTAAAATATTTGGAACAGGATTTATGAAATAGTGGGAATAATTCAATATTGATATCCGTAAATTGTTAGGTGCATAATCTTGATAAGTTGCCTTCAAATCTTTTGTAGATTTTACTATTAAATTATCTATTTTATTGGCATACTGCTTCCGCAATAAATAAATTGTTTTAAGGTCTTCTTGGTTTGCAAATTGTATTAATTCATTTGTTATTTCGGATAGTTTGGGCAACAATTCTGTGGTAAGAAAATCTTCTTTTTCTTTTAGCCATTTTATTTCTTGCCTTTGTTTTTCATCGTTTCTTTTTAAAGAAATCAATTCTCTTTCTAACAGCCCTTTTCGGTTTTCTTCATATTTCTGAAACTGAACATCATTAAGTATTTCTTTAATCTCAGGATTAATTGTCGAAAGTTGTTTAAATCGGGGTGTGTAAGTGATTTTATGATCTTCGGTATTTTTTTCTTCTAATTCAATAAAAGCTAAAGCTTGGTCACGATGTAGTCCCAAATAATGATAAGTTGACTTAATGGATTCAATTTTATTAGATAGAATAATTTTATTTTTTTGGTTAAAAATAAGCTCCAAATCTTTGAATTGTTTAGCACTCAGTTCGTCTTTAAACTCTGCTCTTATTTTTTCTTGAATAATATCATGATTGGTTCTTTTATTGTTATTTGAAATAGACACCATTCGATCAATTTGGGTTGAATTTAATTTGAGTACTTTATACTTTTCTGCTATGTTCTTTTTTTGATTTATCAATGCTCTTTCATTTCTGTCTTTTTGTTTTTGTTTTGCTTTTCTTTTAATCTTTTTAAATTTTGTGAGCTGTTGGTCATCTAGAAGTAGAATCAGTTTCCTTAAATAGGCAATTTTGTGGAGCGTTAAACTAAAAGGCTTTTTAATAGGAAAAAACATCTCTCTATTGTAATCTCTAAATAAAAGATCAATTTCCGTCACTTGTGATTCTGTTAAATCTAATTGGTTTTGAATGCCTTTCCCTATTGAATCCATCCTATTTTTGATCTAAATATTGAAAACATATCTTTTTTAATTTCAAACTTTCCTTTCGACTTAGTCCTACTGCATTAGTTAATATTACGATTCCAGATCTTCCTTCTCGGTCATAGGCAATTTGTGATTTAAATCCATAGGTAATGCCACCATGATAAAAATATTTATTTGCATCTTTTCGTATTCTCCATCCCAAGCCCATACTTTCATTTTGATCAATACTAATTTGTTCTTCCTCCATTTTTAATAATTGAGTATGTAAGGTCTTTTGTGATTGTCTTGGCTCAAATACAAATTTTAAAAATCTGGTCATATCATCAATATTAGAATATACGTTTCCAGCACCTTTAGTCATATTAGAAAACTTCCATGTTTTTTTAGGTCTTCCACTTATGCCAGGAGCATTTACGACTAAAGGATATTGGCTTTTGGATATTCCAATACTTGAGGCTTTCATACTTAATGGTAGAAATGTTTCTTGAAACATGATACTGTCTAAAGCTTGGGAGGCAATTTTAGAAATTGAATAACCCAAAAGACCCATACCTAAATTACAATAGTTGAATTGTTCTTTTTCATCAAATGTAAAACCATTAAGGTATCGAAACATCCTTTTTTCATTATAGTATAAAAATGGATCTCTTGGTGATCTAAAAGCACTCCATATAATATTGATAGGAAACTTTGAAAGACCGGAGGTATGTGTCATTAATTGATAAAAAGTAATTTCATTAAAACCCTTACTTGTTGGTTCTGCTAAATATTCGCTTATGTTTGATGCAATATTGATTTCATTTTGCTCCAATACTTGCAGACTCGATAGGGTAGTAAAGATCTTTGAAATTGA
The DNA here is from genome assembly GCA_937961455.1 of uncultured Saprospiraceae bacterium. Lineage (GTDB taxonomy): Bacteria > Bacteroidota > Bacteroidia > Chitinophagales > Saprospiraceae > CALGNN01. Next base: position 5,351 of record CALGNN010000096.1, on the reverse strand, counting down.
TCCTATTTCGAATAATGCATAAGAATTTTCAACGGCTTTTATTTGTTGACCTTCAATGACAAAACCATACTTATAAATCTCACCTTGGTCATATATTCCTATTCCTATTTCAGTTCCGCTAGGTAACGAAGACAATAGTTCCATATTTAATTTTTGGCTTTGTCCTTGTAAATTGACTTGAGCAATTACACAAAAATAAACCAAAATGCATTTGCAGATTTTCATAGCTTAAAACATGAATAGTAGATTGTAAAATCTGAAACTATCCGTCTAATACTAGATAGGACACTACATAGTACAATGCGTTGTCTATTGAGTTTTTAAAAAATACTGAATACCGTATTAGTAATTAAAATCTCATAAATCAGATGATATAAAAAGAAAACTGTTTTTATAATCCACAGAGGATTCAATTTCCTTAGTTTTTTGGAGGTAGTAATATAAGAAATTTTGACTTAAGCCAAGCTGACATAATCCAATAGAAAATCAAACTTATTTTAAATAATGGCATTAATCCTTTTATTAATTGGATTTAAAAGACAGGGCTAAATAATTGTTTCATATTTATCAAATTTTTGCATTTGAATATCTCAATAATTAAGCATATCCTTGCAGCTTTTTTCAACACAGTATTTTGAACTTGTATTAGAGGAGTTTGGAAAGATGTAATTTAATCGCATGAAGAAGATTTTTAACATATTTGATTTTAATCAAAAAGTAGATTATAAGATTGAGATACTTTCAGGCTTAACTGTAGCTTTAGCCTTAGTTCCAGAGGCGATTGCTTTTGCCTTAATACCAGGGTTTTCACCCTTAACAGGCTTGTACGCAGCATTTATATTATGTTTAATTACAGCGATATTTGGAGGACGACCAGGTATGATATCAGGAGCTACTGGAGCCGTTGCGGTTGTTTTCATTGGTCTCATTGTTAAGCTTAAAGAAGCCATTCCCGGAATTAGCCCAGACGAGATATTGCATTATGTCTTTGCTACAGTTATCCTTGCTGGAATACTTCAGATACTTGCTGGTTTTTTTCGATTGGGGAAATTTATAAGACTGGTTCCACATCCAGTTATGTTTGGATTTGTAAATGGATTAGCGATAATCATCTTTATGGCACAATTCCCAAACTTTTATGATAAGATATCAGGCGAACTTCTTTCTAGTGGCCCCTTGAGTATGATGTTGGGCCTTACTGCTTTAACCATGCTAATCATTTGGGGTTTTCCAAAATTGACAAAAATAGTTCCGTCTTCTTTAGTTGCCATTTTAGTTGTTTCTGGGATCGTGATTTTTGGAGGTATCGATACCATGACTGTGGCTGATACGATGTCCGAAGGCGAAACGATTAAGGGTGGATTTCCTCCACTCTCCATACCTAATATCCCTGTCAATTTAGAATCATTTTTGCTCATCTTTCCTTATGCGGCAATTGTTGCTGGCGTTGGTTTAATAGAGAGTCTATTAACATTGAATATCATTGATGAAATAACTGATACTCGTGGAAGGAGTAATAAAGAATGTATTGCACAAGGCTCAGCCAATATCTTGTCAGGGTTTTTATCTGGCATGGGAGGCTGTGCCATGATTGGACAGAGTTTAATCAATACATCCTCTGGAGCTCGAGCAAGATTGTCGGGTATTACCGCAGCTGTGATGTTATTGGTCTTTATCATGTTTGGATCTGATTTGATTGAGCAATTGCCCATGGCTGCCTTAGTAGGCTTGATGTTTATGGTAGCTATTGGAACATTTGAGTGGGCAAGTTTTCGAACCTTTAATAGAATGCCAACATCAGATGTAGTCGTTATGATCTTGGTTACCTTGATTACAGCCATCACGCACAATCTTGCAGTAGCTGTAATTCTTGGTGTTATTATTTCAGCTTTGGCCTATTCATGGGAAAATGCAAAACGAATTCGAGCTAGAAAACACATCGGTGAGAATGGTGCAAAATATTATGAAATTTATGGCCCACTTTTTTTTGGATCAACAGCCTTATTTGCAACAAAGTTTGATGTGCAAAATGATCCTAAAGATGTAGTCATCGATTTTAAGGAAAGTAGAATTGCGGATATGTCGGCCATTGAAGCGGTTAATAAAATAACCGAGCGATATGCAAAAGTAGGGAAGCAGGTGCATCTGAAACATTTAAGTAAGGATTGTGTAAAACTCTTATCAAATGCAGAAGCCATCATTGACATTAATGTTGTAGAAGATCCTAAATACAAATTACCTGTTGATAGCAAATTATTGTTAGCCAATAAAAGCTAGTGGTTTAAGCTCACTTATTTATCAATTTTCAGAATTCAAAATGTCTTTTTTATAAGACTTAGCTGAGTCCGTATATTTGCCTAGGAGCAATTCTCTGTGCACTTGTGGAAATAATGTTATAGTTTTGAAATACTTGGTCAAACTATATTGAAAACATAATGAGCCAGTATAAAATACTATTTAGCCTAATTCTCTTAAGTGCGTACTCCATTAAGAAAGGAGCATCTCAGGATCATATTAAGATCGATAGTCTAAAAAATCTTGCTAAAAATTCCATTGATTTCAAAGACAAATTAGACGCATACAAAAACATTTGTTGGGAGTATGCTATCACCAGAACGAAGTTGGACTCTGCTGAAATCTATGCTGATAGTGTTCGTTTGATTTCAACAAAAGAAAATTATGCAGAAGGGATTGCACTGTCTCATTTCTATTATGGATTAATCGGAAGGTTTGAAAGTAATTACTATGAAGCGCTAAAGCATTTTGAAAAATACCTTAAGCATCATGAGCAAAATAATGACAGTTTGAAAATGGAGAATGGACTCTTTCAAATGGGAGTTATTCATTTTAATCTTGGTAATTACCCAGAGAGTCTTGAAAATTATTACACCATTCTTCAGATATATGAAAAGCATAAAATGCAAAAAAGTATGGGTACAACATTGCATAGTATTGCCCATATTCAAAGAACGATGAAAAGTTATGATGATGCAATTGACAGTTATGAAAAGTCTATAGCTATTAGTCAAGAATTCGATAATCAACAAGGTCTAATTATGAGCTTAATGTCACTAGGTAATACTTATTTAGAACTAGATAAATATTATTTAGCGGAGGCCAAGTTTTTAGAAGCATATGATCAACACGGAGATGCAGATATGTCTTATTTAAAGGCAGCTTTGTTAGAAAGTTTGGGGAATGCTTACCACGGAATGAAAGAATATAAGAAAGCGCAAAGCTATTATCTAGAAGCCTATCAGTTTTGGAAAGGTCGGACTTCAAAAAAGGACTTAGCTAAAGTTTTAAATTCCTTAGGTGAAAATAGTACGAGTTTAAAAAGATATGGAGAAGCCAAAAGATATTTAAAAGAAAGTATCATGCTAAATACTGAAATAGGTGCCAATCCCACTTTGCTCAGGAATTATTTAGCAATGAAAGAACTGGGTGAATCTACTAATGATTTGAAAGCTGTTATTGCCTATCAAGATTTATATACGACACTTAAGGATTCCATATTTACTGAAGATAAAAATAAACAACTGCTAGAGTTGGAGACCAAATACAAAGTAGAGCAGCAAGCCCAGAATATTGCCTTATTGCAAAAGGAAAATCAAATTCAAGAAGCGAATGCCCAAAGGGCTTCTACTTTGAGAAAGACATTACTGGCAAGTTTATTTGCTTGCTTATTAATTTTTGCCCTCATCATTTATTCAATGAGACAAAGATTCAGAAATCAGAAAACTTTATTGAAAAAAAATGAAGAGATCAAACAAGCGAAGTATGGCGAACAATTACAAACTTTGGAAATGAAAGCGTTGCGCGCTCAGATGAATCCACATTTTTTATTTAATAGCCTCAATTCTATAAATACATTAATCCTCAGTGATGAAAATGAAAATGCGAGTAAGTATTTAAATAAATTCTCAAGGCTAGTGCGACAAATGTTAGAAAATTCTGAAGAGAATCTAGTTTCCCTCGAAGACGAATTAGCCATGCTCAATTCTTACATTCAAGTAGAAAATTTACGTTTTAATAATAGGATATCATATGCGATCGAAGTTGATGATGCTATTGATCAAACGACAACGATGTTGCCATCTATGATACTGCAACCTTTTGTTGAAAATGCTATTTGGCATGGACTACTTAAAAGTAAAAAAGAAGGCAAGCTATTAGTGAACATCAAAGAAGATGAACAGCACTTATATTGTATCATTAAAGACAATGGAATTGGCAGGGAAAAATCTAAGGCCATGCAAGAATTGGGTGGAATACAAAAAAAATCTATGGGCATCAAGATTACCTCTGACCGATTACGCCTCTTGACCCAGCAGAAAATACATGAACTCATACATATTAAAGATTTGGTGGATGATGAAAATAATCCAGTCGGCACAGAGGTAACTATTCAATTTCCCATAGCATGATTAAGGCAATAATTATAGATGATGAAGAAAAAGCTAGACAAGGTTTGGCGCTGGTATTAAAAAAATATTGTCCCCAGGTTACCATTGTATGTTCTTGCGAATCTCCCATAGATGCAATTTCGAAAATAAAAGAACTTCAACCTGATCTGCTCTTCTTAGATGTACAGATGCCAGAAATGTCTGGCTTTGAGATGCTGAATAAAATAGAGCAAATCAATTTTGATGTCATCTTCATTACGGCCTTTGATAAGTATGCTATCAAAGCCATTAAATTTAGTGCTTTGGACTACCTGTTAAAACCGATTAACATAGAGGAGTTGGTTTCTGCTGTGGATAGGATTTCAAAGAAAAAAGAACATCTGCATTCCAAATTACAATCCTTATTGAGCAATGTTTCGAACAAGTCAAAAAAAATAACTCGATTAGCAATACCTCTCGAAAATGAAATTCTAGTCCAGCCTATAAAAGATATTATTTATTGTAAAGCTGATAGTAGTTACACCACCTTACATGTAATTGGAGATAAAAAAATCACATTGGCTAAAACACTAAAGGATTTTGAAAATATGCTTCCTCCATCAGAATTTTGTCGTATCCATCATTCTACACTCGTTAATATTTACCATGTTGAAAAATATGTAAAGGGTGTGGGAGGTTATGTGATCCTGTCAAATAAAGAGCATCTTGACGTCTCCAGAAGAAAGAAAGAGCAATTTCTTAAAATTCTATATGAAACATAGTTCCACTTATCTTTTCACACCAGCCACTTACAATTTTTACTAAGCCACTTATTAGACGACGCTTTTAGCTATTACATATGGGTTGTAGGTTTGTACTGTAATTGAAACATGATACAATAAGTAATCACACATCCCTCTTATCATTTTCATTTGCCATTAATCAAAATATGCATGAGTCTTTTTA
>CALGNN010000095.1 GCA_937961455.1 uncultured Saprospiraceae bacterium | reverse complement strand
CTGAAGATTCTTCTGTGCTTTGATCTTTTTTTAAGAATGATAATAGTGATTCTAGAATATTCATATTGATTTATTTACTAGTGTGAAAGTAAAGTATTCTCATTTAAGTAAGCATTTTTCAAAGTCGCTCAGGCGCTATTTGCTATATATTTAATTAAGATAAAAGCTGTTTGTGGGCGAAGGTTTTAAACTTCGATTAAAGGTATGCTCACAACGATGTTGCAGCAATTAAATGAATTTCATTTTGACTATTAATTTGTGTCCACCCATAGTTTAGTTCTTGTTGAACTAAGGCAGAAAATAATGTCGAGTTGATAGTGTATGTTTGGTTGAGGTTTGAAAACCTCAACCATATCTATTTTGATTGTTTGTTTTATTGAATTGATTTATTGCATACCTCGACCATCAAGATTGTTTGATTTAATGAATTTATTGTAAACCTTGACCATGATGAGCCTGATCAGTGGATTACTTTTACGCCTGGCTGATCAATGAAAAAAACTTCTGCGACCCAAAGGGGTGCAGGCAGTCTATTTATCTTTGTAATGTGAGTACGCACTTAAAATGATCACTGTTATTATTTCATCTTGAATCTCATAAACCAGCCGATGTTTTTTATTGATTCTCCTTGAATAAAATCCCTCTAAATCATATTTTAGTTTTTAAGGATTTCCGATTCCAGTTCTAGGGTGCTCTCTCAGTTCTTCTAATAAAACTTCTAGCTTTTGAAGTAGTTTCTTGTTCCCTGATTACTTATGCCTTTCTATATCTTTCAATGCATTTAATGTAAATCTTAAACTATAGCTCATAGACCCAATAACTCCTTAATTTCTTTAGATGTAGTTTTTTCAACATACTTGCCATCACTCGCTTGTTTGGTACTTTTCTTTATTCGCTTAATCATCTTCTCATTAAAGTAAATATCATCTTCACCAATTGGAGTCAAAGCATATGATTTATCCTTTCCTCGCTGAACTATAATTTGTTCGCCTTGATCTACTTTGTCAAAATACATTCTTTGATTCTGTCTAAATTCTCGACTACTTATTATTAACATAATTTAAATTTTAAGTGTACCGTATTGGTACAACGACAAAGCTAGTCATTTAATTTCATTATTTCAACGGATGATTTTCATTTAAACTATCCTTCAACTCCTAAGCGTTGCTTTGCGCGTCTCGCTCAAAGCCTTGCCATCATTCTCACTATGGTCGAAGTTTTCAAACTTCGGCTAAAAGTATGCTCACAACGATGTTGCAGCAATTAAATGAATTTCATTTTGATTATTAATTTGTATCCACCCATAGATTAGTCCTTGTAGATCTAAGGCAGAAAATAATGTCGAGTTGATAGTGTATGTTTGGTTGAGGTTTGAAAACCTCAACCATATCTACTTTGATTGTTTGTATTATTGCGGACTCATCCTAAGCGTTGCTTTGCGCGTCTCGCTCAAAGCCTTGCCATCATTCTCACTAAGGACGAAGTTTTCAAACTTCGGCTAAAGGTATACTCACAACATTGTTGCGATAGTAAAATGATTCTCATCACACTATGGTCGAAGTTTTCAAACTTCGACTAAAGATATGCTCACAACGATGTTGCAGCAATTAAATGAATTTCATTTTGACTATTAATTTGTGTCCACCTATAGTTTAATTCATGTTTTACTAAGGTAGGAAATAACGTGAAGTTGGTAGTGTATGTTTGGCTGAGGTTTGAAAACCTCAACCATATCTATTTTGATTGTTTGTTTTATTGAATTGATTTATTGCATACCTCGACCATCAAGAGTTTTAAAACCTCAGCAATATCTACTTTGATTATTTGATTTATTGCAGACTCATCTTAATTTATTGCAGACTCATCTTAAGCGTTGCTTTGCGCGTCTCGCTCAAAGCTTTACCATCACCTATAATGTGAAGTTGGAAGTCTAAGTTGAATGACAATCTTATTCTCTTATTCTTCTTCAACATTATTTTTTATAATTCTAATAATAAATTTCAAATCATAGCCTGCTGTAAATCTTCCACCAGCCCATGCTAAAAAGTAAATTCTAATAGCATGATTTTTTTCTGCACAATAAAAATCTAGGAAAGAATTAAAATCTGCCGTCTTTAATGAACTGACATAATTGTCAATTCTTTCACTATCAATTGAATTCAAATTTGTTTTGTTAACAAAGGCATATTTCTTAAAGTGTTTTAATGAAAAAGTAATTTCACTAGTATTTGTACATTTATATCCAATTTTAGGATACTCTAAAAAGTCAACATCTTCTTGAAAAGAAATTTTGGAGAAAATTTCTTGTGGATTAATATATTCTATCATCAGATTCTTGAAAAATTTGAAATGTCAATTGTTCCTCTATATAAGAATTCCCTATGGCCGAAGTTTCTAAACTTCGAATAAAGATATACTCACAACGATGGTGCAGCAATTAAATGAATTTCATTTTGATTATTTATTTGTATCCAACCATAGTTTAATTCTTGTTGAACTAAGGTAGGGAATAATGTGAAGTTGATAGTGTATGTTTGGCAGAGGTTTGAAAACCTCTGCCTTATCTATTTTGATTAATGAAATTATTGTTGACCTCGGTCATCACGGTGTACTTTCTGATAAAGATCTATCTAAGCTAGAAGACAAAGTTGTTGAATATCTTGCTGATGGTTACTTCTTATGTGGGGGTATTGCTGTATTACAAGAAAAAAATAAACCAAGTCTATTTTTGCAAGCTGTCTCTTATCAAGATGAACTTTTTAAAAACAGATTATAATATTATTTAATTATTCTCATTGACTGTCGCTGAAATAAAATGTCAAGCTGATAGTGTATGCTTAGCAGAGGTTTGAAAACCTCTGCAATCTTCTTGTTTGTTTTATTGAATTGATTTACTGCAGACCTCGACCATCATGATTATTGCAGACCTTGGCCATCATGGTTGTTTGTTTACTTTTGCAATCTTCTAATAAATGTTTGTTTTATTAATGAGAAGTTATTGTAGACCTTGACTATCATGTTTGTTGCAACCGAATGACGCAGACAATTATTATTTCTTTGGTCTTACTTTACGCTGCGCTGCAACTCTCGTCTTTGAGCCTTTTTTAAGAACAGATGTAGACTTTTTTGGAAAACTTCCTTGTGCGACTATTTCTCTTATCGACTCTGTGACAAGTCCGTTCAAAGAGGTATTTAATTCTATTGCTTTAAGTGCAGCTTCTCGATGTAACCTTGCTGGAATTCTTACATTAAAACTTCCTTTAAATGGTTTGTCAGGCTCAATATCTCTTTGCTTACAATCTTCTAAATATTCATTAACAGCTTCCTTAAAATCTTTCTCTAATTTTGAACCAGTTGTTCCTTCGTAAGATATCAATCCCCTTATTCCTATTACTTTCCCAAAAAGCAGTTTATCCTCTTTACTATATTCTATAGTTCCTGTGTAACCTTTATGTTCTAGATATTTCATAATCCTAATATTTCTTTTACTTGTTTCAATTGATACTTCTTCATGATTCCAGTAGGGTGGGGTTTATGAAGATTAATTGGCACATTTTCTTGATTTATAAATTTTACTCTTGAACCTGATGTCTTTCCACTTCTTTAAAATTGTGATAGTTAAGCAGCCGAACCATTTCCTTATAATGAAAGTCAGAAGGCATACCTAAAAATCGCTCTATGAGTTTTTCTTTCTTAGACATAACGTAAATGTAACTATATTTAGTTGCATAATTTATAAATATTATTGAAAAGGTTGATGCCTTATTAAACTAACTGATGGTTTCTTCTTATGTGGAGACATTGCTGTATTACAAGAAAAAATAAACCAAATCTATTTTCTTGTGTCGCAGGAATAAATTGTCAAGCTGGTAGTATATGCTTAGCAGAGGTTTGAAAACCTCTGCAATCTACTTATGATTGTTTGTTTTAAGAGTGTGAAGTTATTGCATACCTTGATCATCATGGATTGAATACCTCGACCATCATGAGTTTTATTGAATTGATTTACTGCAGACCTCGACCATCATGATTATTGCAGACCTTGGCCATCATGGGTCTTGTCAGACTCGACTGCGTCGCAGATCGTTCGTTCACCTCTGCAATCTACTTTCAATGTTTGTTTAAATAATGTGAAGTTATTACAGACCTAAACCATCATGATTTTTTATTTGCTAAGTCCTGAAAATAGTCTATACTTTCTTGATTAGCGAAATTGTTTTTTAAACTATTTTCCAGGCATTCAGAATATTCTTTTGATAGTAGTCCCTTTTTTAAAAGTTGTAAATCTTGAAGAAGCTGACCCATTAAATGCCACTCATCATCACTTGTTAAATTAGTTTTATTCTTAACTTTTTGAATATAGAATCCGTCGTAGAATCCACGATATTCTTCAAACTCTTTTACTTTTTCTATGTTAATCATAAGCTTAATAATGAAATATAATATTAGTTACATTAGGGTTGGCTTTCAATGCTGGATATTCATAAAGCCTCCATATGCTTTGCATTCCAACTCCTTGATCGGCATTTTGGTAAACATTAACTACACCTTTCGCTCCCTTAGCATAAGTTGTGGATAAACGTGCCCACATATTATATGCTTGAGAACCTGGGTAATATTGCATATCAGCCGTTAATTTTGCTAAATTTTGGCCCGCACGAGTCTGCCCAAGTGTTTGAAAACCATCTCTTAATGCTTTAGCTTCCGTTCCAGCCCCTGACCAAAAAGCTCTGTTAGAAGCAGAATTTGACTTCGTTAACAATCTTGAAGCCGATTTAAGAGTTAATCCACCAACCTCCCAAGTAGCACCTCCAAAAGGTAAAACTGCCCCTGCTGTTTTCATAAGAATATTGCCATAAAAATTAGCATATTCAACCGCAGAATTATGAGTATCAAACGCTTGGTGATCTATAGTAATTCCAGATCCATTTCCTGTTTGAATAGATTCCTTGTTAGAACCTTGCTGAATCCAACCTCCATCTCCATCATCTATCCAGGTTGTTGTTGTTTGATTTGTTTCTCTACTACCTGTTGTCCTTGAATACTCCCAATATTCATTTTCATAGTTGTATTTATAAGTACCGCCATATTGATCATCATCATAATTACGCACAACTCCATCATTGTCTTTAAGAGCTTTTTGTAATCCATGTAAATCTATATGCCTAATAGGTTCATTCTCCGCATAGTTATAAGTTGATACATGTGGGAATTGATCCGAAATCGGATCCACCCCAGTAAACCTTCCTATCGCAGGATCATAAAACCGTGCACCATACGCATACCAATCTAATTCATGATCCTTATCCAATTCTTTACCATTATATCGGTAATTCATACTTGGATCTTCGGTCAAGTTAAAATTCCACTGCCCGTCAAGTTCCATTCCAAAACTATAATACATGTGTCTTTGCAAAGCTACTGGGTTGCTATTACCAGATTCATCATCCATTTCTTCTTTAAAAACAACCATGGTATTACCTAAATGATCTTTGATATTGTAATGAATTTCAATGTCATCATTTTCAGACAAGGTTACACGTCCTTCTGGTAAATAATAACTATCAAATATCAAATTATTTGCATCATCCAATTTCTTTTCAATATTTTGAATATAATTGGTTAGAGCTATTGGTGAGGCATTTTCATCAATTATCACTTTTTGGGTACGTTCTCCAGTAAAAGTATAATTATTTACGATACGCCTTAAATCAGTAAATTGAATGGTTGTAGGCATGTTGCTTACATTGTATTCGATATCAATGATCTCTTTGCCAGTATCGCCGATAAGATTGCCATTATTATCCCAGCTGTAATTCGTAAAATTACTTTTAAATCCTTTGTCAATATTTGTTGTTTCAGTGATTTGATTTAAGCGGTCACCTATGTATGTATATCCTAATTGATCAATAATGCCATAGCTAGGTATGTTTTGATCACCACTACTATTGATTGATATTAAACCGTTTCTTTCGATGGACATAATATTCCCTACCGGATCATAGCTGTAGTTACTTGAATATGCATCTTCAAAATTTCCTCCACTAGCAAATAGATTGTTTTGTACACTTTTGAGTCTATGAAGATTATCATAACTATATTGATTTCTATAAAAGCCCATTTCACAATCATTTGCAATATCAATATTACTGATGTTTATTCCATCATAGTTAATACTTTGATAATATAAGTCAGTATCAAACAAAATGGGTAAACCATCGAAAGAAGGATCCATATCAGGGTCTATCTCTGGTGCGGCACAACAATTAATTTTCAATAAATTATGTTGACAACCATCTAAAACTAAAATGATATTATTAATATTAGAGTTTATAACATCAATATTAAAATTTATTGCTCCAGATGAATGATTATTAATTCTAACATTGACAGTTCCCAAAAAACCTTGCTCGAAAATTATATTCTCAATGCTTGACATTATTTCTTCTTTATTATCAAGATTGAAAATAGATAAAGTATTGTTTATCGGGTAAACAATTTCGTCAATTATAATTTCTTGCAAAAATTCACAAGATGAATTGCCTGAATTTAATTGCAAACTCAAATCACAGAACTCATCTTCTTTAAAACATTCTGATTCTATAGGACTGTTGATTGTAGTTAACCTTCCTAGAGGATCATAACCATAGTCAATTTTTTGCAAAAAAGAACTTACGTCACCTCCTAAGTATTGAGTGGAAATCAAATCTCTATTATTGTATGCGATTTGAGATAATAATCTATTTTGCATGTCACCAGTTAGATTATCATTTAAGTCTTCTATTTGCAACCATGATTTAGATGGTCTTAATAAATTATCAAATTGATAATTGTGTATAAATGCCAATTCTTTTGAGCCCATTTCGTTTTCTTGCCAATGGTTTACCGTTTTAGAACTGACAAGACTTGCATCGTTTAATGTGAATGTAGTTTTAACAAATTGATCATTTCTCTGAATGTCTACTATTTTAATTCGTCCAAATTCATCATAGGTATTTGTTGTCTTATTAAGACTAATATCATTGCTTTGTGCATCCACTTCTTCTAAGGTCTGAAGCCAAGTTTTACCCGTCTCATAAGTGTATTTTATTTGTATTTGGCCTGATAATACTTCATCAAATGGAATATTATTGTCTGGTAAACCATTAGGAAGGTCACTCAACTCAATCTTTTGAATCGTTTCTAATCTTCCTATATTATCATAGGTGTAAAATAATAAATTATCATTTGGGTCTTTGGTTAAAACTTTTCGATAAAATCGATTATACCAAATAAAATCTTTTTCAAATTTACCAGGAATTTTGATAGAAGAAGGTAGATGCATTTTATTATACGTATATGTATAAACTTCATTGTTTGGATTTGTGATACTCTCTAGTCTACCTAAATCATCAAATTTGTTTTTTGTTACTCCTCCCTCTCCATCCAATATTTCTATAGTTCTACCCAATGCATCTATTTGTACTTCTGTTACTGCCAAATTTGGGTCTGTGGTGATATTAGTTTGGAAAGCACCATTTGGACCTTTTTCATATCCCATTAAATTAATATTTCCTACAGCATCTTTAGTTGCTTTAATTCGATTAATAGGAGAAGGTTCATAGTAGTTATAACTTGATCCAGTTTGAAGAGTGGATTGGACTTTAACTCTTGAAAATTCATCATAAACAACACTTGATAAAATGCTCCCATCATGTCTTTCTAATTTGAGCGGTTGCCCAAACCCCGTAAAGTATTGAGTATTACTTTGATCTGGTAGGTCACCATCATCAAAGGTTGTAGTTGATTTTATAGTTGGAGGGTTATAATTATAATTATGAGAAGTTTGAAGATGGCTATTCATATAAGATTCGTTTATCAATCTATTTATTCCATCATACATAAATTCTGATACTATCCCATTTTCATCAGTATATTTGACCATTTCTCTATATCTATTGTAAAGATATGTTCTCTTGAAGTTTTGAGAAATTCCATCAGAATTTTCAAATTCAACAGAAAATTCTATAGGAGCATCAAAGTGATTATATTTAACTTCAACAGGCGGCAAAAAATCGTCTTCCTCATAATCACCACTAATATTAAAAGCAGCTTTTGATATTTTGATTGGATTTTTTTTGATATCAAAACTTGTATTTAAATAAGAAAGAATGGGCGTTAAGTTTCCATCTATAACACTCAGTTGCCATTGACCTAATGGATATAATTCATTATTGAGTAAAATAAATGGGTCTACAGATCCCCCAACATGATGAGAATTTGTCAGTGGTCCTCTTTTAGTAAATGTTTTAAACGGATAAACGATACCTAATTCGGATAGTTTTTGATCTGCATCTAATACATGATCCATACTTATTTGCTGACCTTGGACTGCTGGAATACTATTAAAAGATAATAGGTTTATTGGATCTATTCCCGTATAATAATAATATTGAGTATTCCTCAAAGATGGAGATTCAGGGCTGAAGCTTGTTTTATATCTTAATAATAAAAGTTCACCAGCTAAAAGGGATGGCTTTATAAGATACCGATAATACTCATTGTATCGTGTATAAGATCCATTTTCAAAATAATTATAATTTAGGATTCTCCGTAACTTTAATTGACTCAGCTCATCATATTTTTCTATTTCATAACAATATGTTTTATTAATTGCTCTTGTAGCTAATGACAAGGTATTATTGAATGAAGTAAAAAATGAATAAATGTTGTTCGCTAGGATAACGATATCTTGAACAAAGTCAGTAAGTCCGTAAAATTGACTAACTAAATCTATAGCTTTATTAAATATTAAGAAATATCCTGCACTTAAGTTTTCATTAAATGTACCAGGAAAATATTGTTGGAAAATATTATGTTTAATACCATAGGAGTCATTACCTGTCGAAAGATCAAAGGCTTTGTAATAGTATATAGATCTATCCACAAGGTCGTCATCTATATTATACATTTCTCTTTTTTCAATCAAACCAAAATTCCATGTATCTGGGATTCCAATAGGGAAAGGATCCATATTTGATACAGTCTCCATTGCAGAAAAACTGGTATAATTTGTTATAAATTCTGGTAAACTCAACTCGAGAAAAGCTAAATTAAATGTTTTCTTTGTTATGGTTGAGCTAGATAAGTTTGGTTGTTTAAAAGTATAATTTGTGTATCCTAGATTGTTTTGAGATGATCCATGGAATTGGGTCACATTTGTATAGCCAATATAATTCCCTTTATTCATTACAATTTGATTTAAAGGGACGCTGGAACTGCGATGATATTTTTCCTTCAAATAATTATTATAATCAAATGGATTGGTAAACTGAAAAATAGGAGCTACTGCATACTTTGGATTTTGGTAAGCATACTCTATTACATTTGGAAGAGCGTTTCCTGGATCAGAAATAATTTTTTTAACCCTAATTCCTGCGCCTTCAAAAATTTCACTTCCTATTGGATATTGATTTAATTCATATTCAAAGCTTTTACTTGCACCAGTAACAAAGTGTATTGACTTTAAAGCACCAGTAATATTTTTCTCTAGATTAATAACATCAGATCTTCCATTTACAAGTTGATTTAAATCACCTTGATCGTCAATATGCTTAAATCCAAAATGCAAGTCTATAACTTCTAAATCAGCTTGAATATCAGCATCAATAAGTTCATTGTTCCAACTTATAAATTTAAGTTTTGGCAAGAATGATTTACTAGGATTATCATTATAATAACCCCACTTATCTTGTTCGGGTGAGTATCTTTTTGGTAGACTGTTTATGTTTCCCTCATATTCGAATTGAAGTGTATTGTATACTAGACTATCTTTACCTGATATTTCATTTATTTTTTCAAGAAAAGTCCAATTGAATTCTTTTTTATATTTTTCTTGATCCTTTGATTCGTTATAGATATCAAAGTCGTCCCAATTGATTTTGTTTATCCAGTGCTTTACGTTCATTAAACTTCCATACTCTCTGAGTTCATTATCATATGAGAGATGCTCTCTTTCTATAGAATAATAAAAAGCTAGTGAAACACCTAGTCCAAGACATCTTACTGATTTACGTACCTTTTTAGGATGATAATTACCAAGACTTAATGCATATTCATGCTCTGCTTGGTGATATCCATCATTATGGGTAAAAGCTATATTTTTGTCTTGGTTGTGCAAATACAGGAATTCCCATTTTCTCTTTGTGTTAAATTGTTGGTTTAGTGTTTTTTCTTTTAACTCAATTGAGGTGAGTAATTTTTCATTATATGTTTCTCGACTATCATCGTCATAATTAAATACAAGCTGCTGAAAGTGGCTATTTTCAATAGTTTTTAGTCGTAATTTAAATAGCTTTGTATCCGTTACTTTGTAAGTCAATTCGGCATTACCTGTTAAAAGTTCACTCCTTTTACCAAATGAAGGTCCAAAGAGAAGGGTACCTTCTAAGTCCCCTATATTAGCTTTTAAGACTTTGTCTCCGAATATTGTGGTATAAGAAAGATTTGGAATTTTATGAAAATATGATTTATTGGAATAATATTCTAAGGGTTGACTTTCGATATAGCTGTATTCGGCATTTGCTTTAGTTATAAGAGATTCAATTTTCATTAATTTCCATGAAGCAATATATGTAGAACCTATGTTGACATTATAGTTATACTGATAATTAGCCCCATAACTATAGACTTTATTGTAGCATCCTTGTGGGTCGTAAAAAACATTTTGGGTTTCCAGGAGTTTAGCTTTTCCAAAATGTCTTCTTTGATATTCACCATTCCCATCTGGTACTTCTGGATAGGTGTAATAATTTGGAAGGGTGTAATTATTATGTTGAATATATTCAACTCCTTTTTTAACTAAATTATTTCCATCATAAATATTTCCAAAGGTGTATACCAAACCTTCTGGAGTAGTAACTTTAAAAGATACTAGTTCCCCATTTTTAATTTCATGTTCAATTTTTAAATTTTGATGTGGGAAAATAGTTATTTCTTGATTTTGACTAAATAAAAATTTACCAGAATAGCTTCCTAGTTGAAAATGAAATTCATCGGGTTCAACATCATAATTTTTTATTTTTCTCTTGGTATAGGAATTAGGATTAAAAGAATAACTTTCTCCATCAAAAATTTCAATTAATTCTTGCACAAATCCAATTGCGTTTCCCAATTTAGGTAAGATGAATTTAAAATCATTTACCGATTCATATCCCACACCTTGTCCTAAAGCTTTAGCAAGATGAGCATCTGTTATACTTTCATTTATTATAATTCCTTCACTATTTAAATGAAAATAACCTGTTCTTTCTTCATCATATAATACGAAGCCGGGTCTATTTATATATGAAATTTCAATTGTTAAGGATACATGGCAAGGAATAGGGAAGGGGCCTATAGATAATATAGTATTAAAGTTGAAGGTAATAACACTTGGATTAAGTATGCTATAAACTACTTTTGGAGCAAATGTTCCAATAATTAATCCCTTAGTAACACAGCCGTTAAAATCCCCTGTTGGGCCAGCTCCATAACTACGAACTGTTTCTTTTAAATCATCTGGCAAATCTTTAACTATTCTAGTTATTTCTCCCCCACTACTAATATTCCAACCAGTACCTAAATCAGAGCCCGTACTATTTATTTTTAGTCCTTGTCCATTGTAATTTACATTTATTGGAATATTTACATCCTTTGCGTCTATAGTTGTTATGGTTTCTTGAACATCAGATGTTCCATTAAAGAGGTCTGTGCCTACTTGTATATTATTAATTAATTGTTGGGCACTAGCTGCAGGTTTCTTTTCACCAGACTCCATATGATCTAATCCTTTGATCATATCAGAAAAAATATCAGTTTGTTCTTCTAATTCATCAAAATCTCTATTTAAGCCAATTTCTCCTGATAACTTGTTGCCAATCCATAACGCAGGATTCGGATTTTGACAATTTACGCCACCTAAAACGTAACATACTTCTGTTTGAATGTCCTCACCAGTTAACATATCTAAATAGAAAACCATAGTATCTCCTTCTGCCGTATTTTGAGATTCATAATAAGTTATGGCATTGGATAATGCTTCATCATAGTCCAAGCAAGTAAAAAAATATTCGTAAACATTTATATTTTCTTCTTCGGTAAGAATATATAATAGACTCGCGATTGCATCAGCATTTAATTGATAAGAACTATCCGGTATTGCATTGTTTGACGCATTAGCATTGATAGTATCTACAACTTCTTTAATATCTCCATAAGTTAGACTGTCGGTTATAAATGTAAAGTCATCTTCTAAATTACTAACGGTATTTTTAATGACCTTTAGATTATAATCACTAAATTTCAAGCATTTAGTGCAAGAGCTTGTATCCTCTACTATCATTGCAATAGAATCAATGGGATGCTGTGCAATATTTGGATTTTGTTGTGCCGATAAGAAATTTATAGATAAGACCCAAATTAGGATTGATAATTGAAAAGTTTTCATGCCGTTTATTTAATAGTTTTAGGAAGATTATCTTGGTACAGAACTGAATATATTGTTATTGTTTGTAAACAACGGTCTATCAGTTACATTGACATCACCACTTAAATTAGCATCTCCATATTTATACCCTAAGCTATTGTTTTGAATTTGCCATATTACTCTATCATTTACGTTTAAATCAGTATCTGAACTACTAGAGGCTTGTTGGTCACTATTTGCTGCAAACATCGCAAATATTGTATTTCCAGAATCTGTTGTGATTTCTTTTTGACCATCTCCTAATCCAAGAAAATCTGTATAAGTTTGAGTGTTAGTAAAATCGAATTGAATTAATGTACCATCAATCTCAACTTTATCTGGACTCATTATTATTAGATGATTTCTGTGTTCGATGACGATAAAATATGAAGAATTACTTAAACCACAGCAGGCTAAAGAATCAATTATATTTACAGTCCCATCTTCAAGTAAAAGTGCGGCTGTTTCACACATTTTAGATTCCACAGATGCATCTTCTCTTAGTGAAATTAATACCCAGTCTACTACATCATCTTGATAACCTGCATCCGAAAGTGCAACATCGCCATATGAATCAAAAGCATCACCTTCATTACCAAAATAATACCAAGGATCTAAATCATACGGTTGGCCAGGGCTATTGTATATGTTGCCAAAAAACGGATCTATATAAATCTGTCCAGGTAACCAACCAAGATCATTTAATTCTGTGCTCATAACATCAGAATAATTCTCATTAGATAAATATAATGCCCCTTCTAGGAAAACTTTTAAATCTAAATCTATACATCTGTAAAAACCATCAACTCCTCCATTTACTAATTCTCCATTAATCCCAGTTACAGAAGTTGGGTCTTCTCCAACTGTTTGTAGCGATCCTGTTGGAAAATCAGGATCAGTATCATCGATGTCTATTATGGTTGTTCCTTCATCAACGTTAGCATACCATTTTCCATCTTCAACAGTTTCAACAGTAAGAAGTTCTCCGTTTGAACTTGTAATTATTATATCAACATTTGCTATTCCAGCCTCATCATCTTCTCTTAAACCATTTTCATTGTTGTCATAAAATAATTCACCGCAAATAGGAGCTTTAATTATATAACCGTCTGTACCTACATCGGCATAAGTATTAGCCATTACTACCACCAAGTTTGGATTCATACCTTGGGATTGTACAGCTCCAATAGGAAAATCTGGATCAGATTCCAATACTAGAACAAATATTGTTCCTGGAGTCACTTCGGAACAGTAATTACCATACGCATCTGTTTCAACAATAATTGGCACATCAGATTCATCAGCGATTAAAACGTCTATATTTGGAATTCCAGGTTCACCATCATCAAGAACTCCATTTTCATTTGAATCCAAAAATACTTTTCCACATAAAATTCCTTTGGGATTACAATCTTTCAAATTAAGTAAATACGTTTCGTTTTCGATAGAATTTTCAGTCCCAGGTGTAGGTATAACCGTGTTACTACACGAAAAAGCAGATATATCAAATTGATTTCCATTCAAAAAACTACAATCCCAACTTAAGGAAAGGGATCCGTCTATCCAAAGTGGGAATTGCGTTGCTGCTAAGTTTGATGATGTTCCAAATGCAAGACCGTGACAAAATTCTTTTTCACTATCAACAATTTGTATGCCGTCGCCTCCTTGATTTATTTTGATTAATTCCCAAGATGGTGAAATTTGGATTCCATCATATTTCATTCGTAAGGCGCTTTGATCCCATTCACCAGTTTTTGCTGACAAAAGTTCGATATTGTCAGCTTCAATTTTATATACTAGATCTCCATTATCATCGTAAGGATCATTTTCAATTGGTGGATTTGCAAAACCTTCTTCAGAAATGATAATCATTGAACCATTAGAAATAGCTGCCCATTGTTCGTGATCTGCAAATTGTAAAAATCCCATTGAGATTCCAGCATCTAAAACAGTCTCTTCTGTAATGCTTGAAATAGGCGGAATCATATCACCATTATTATCATCAATAATGCATTTACGTATGTCAACTGTCCCATCGCAAGTCCCATTGCCAATCACTATTAGTTCTACAAATGATTGGTTATCTTCTCCATATGTACCATGCTCATTTACTATAATTGGGCAATTACAAGAGAAAAAAACATCACAATTCAAATTTAAATTTGGTTGTACATTTATGTTGATTGAATCATAACAACAATCTAAATTTTGAGGGTCTCCGACTCTTACCCATCCGTTAAAACCTGAAGATTTATGAATTAATCTTTCAAACCCTCCTTCATACCCATCTGACCACAAAGTTGTCATTCCTTGGGTATTTATTGGTATGCCTCCACTGCTCAATGTTATCTGATGAACGTCCCAGCAATCATCAAAGCTACTAACATTGTGTTGGAGAGTACAATTATCTAATGTTTCAATCTTATACTCGTTGCTGCAACTGCAACCAAAATTGTTTTGTACATTTAAAATATAGGTCCCTGGTGGAACGTCTATTCTATCAAGTGAGGTAACACCATCATGCCAAATGAAGGTATAGTCTTCTTCATTTTGTAATTCTAAATCTATACTTCCTAAATTATTAGTTGTGCAATGGTGGACAATTTCCTTTAATGAAATGGGGCAATCATCATTTTGAGAAGACAAGGGAACACTTACTAAAACAGTAAGCATTAAGACTAACGACAGTAATTTCATTGTAATTTATTTAGTTCTTAGAAGTTTCTCGCTAAAGAAAGTTACATTTTTATTATTTCAAATAATAAAAAATGATAAAGGATTTTAATAATAAATATGATTTACTAGGATAGTAATAGAATTATTCTTGAATAAAACTAATTCAATTTACTGGTGGAGTTTGACATAATAAAATGGTGCAAACTTATTTTGGGAACCGTAAAACAAAAAAGGCGCCGACCAAGTCAGCGCCTTTCAAAAAATATATTTAAGTCGTGTTTATTCAAACACAATTTTTTCTGTCACAATGCCTCTCTCATAATGCAGCTTGGCAATATAGATACCAGAAGTCAAATGTGCTTTTCTGATTTCAGCCATATTCGTTTGAATGTTTCTTTGAGCACTTACTAAAGAACCATCTAAGCTATATACTTCTATACCTAATATTTGCTCTTCAGGTGAGTTGATGTAAATCACATCAGATGAAGGATTAGGTGCGAACTTAACAGAGATGTCATTGATCACATCATCCGTGTTTGTATTTAAAGTATTTAAAATCAAATTCGCTCTCGTGCTAAATATATGCAATACTGTATCAATGTATGCGTCAGCTTTGGCCTGAGACATGTCAGGATTTGACTGTAGATTTATGGTATGAAAGTTACAAGAAGGAAATGGATCTTGACATAATGGATGTGGAATCTGAGAATAAACTGCCTCTGACCAAAAATCCCAAGGACCTGATTGAGGTGTTCCTGCAACAGTTGGTGCAATAGCCCATAGATTATCTTCAGCATAAGTTTGTGATCTAATAGCATCATTTATATCAGAAGCTATGGCAGAATAATTATCGTTTATGATATCATTCGCTCCATTGCTATTTAAGGCATTGATTACACATTTTGTGCCTGCAACATTTACGACAAACTCCCCTGTGGTTGGAACGATTACTGGGCCCTCACAACTTACTCCTCCATTTACTGGGTCTAAACCAAATGGAGCAAAAGGATCTGTTACTACATGGGCACCTGCTGAAGGAATGGAATTTTCATCAATCCAACTAGAATCTCCTAAAGCTCCTCCTAAGTTCATAGCAAAGCTAAAATCTGAAGAATATCCAACATGATTAGGTACATTGATTGCCCCAGCTTTAACACCATAGATATCTCCAAATAGGGTAGTATCAACCATAGGCACACCCGTAATAGGGTTTGTAAATTTGTTGATATAAATTTCATCTTGCTTGTCTAAAGAAGCTGTTGCAAGAGAAATATACCCACCAGTTCCTTGTCCGATAACAGCAATTTTAGATGGGTCAATTCCGTAAGGATTGTTAGCTTCAGCATGAGCTTTTCTTGCTCCTCTGATAAACATTCTTACATCTTGTACGCCTCTATAAGCTGCTTGGATCAATTGGGTACGTCTGCTAATTTCAGAAGTGTCAAGCGGATTCCAACCTAATCTGTATTCTATTGCAGCTGCAACATATCCTTGCTTTGCAAGTCTTGTACAAATTTCGGTTACTGTATAATCATCTTTTGCTCCAGTAGTTGTACCGTTTTGTACTCTAGGTAAAAAGCTTCCAGTATGAACTACTACTACAAGAGGCCTTGCATCAATAGTATCACCATCTGGCATGTAATAATCTGCATTAAGCGTATCCAGAACTGGTGCGCCTGTAATGATTCCAACATTAGCGCCATAAGGTTGGTCTAATACCGTAACTACATCAGTAAATACTTCTTCTACATATCTCTGAGCGACTAATTGAGTACTCAGAAAAAGAAAACAAGTGCATAATAAACTAGTAAAAATTTTTTTCATAATTGTTTTTTATAAATTATACCATTTAATCTTTTTTCAACCAATCATAAACCAAGGACACATAGGCAAGTCGTCCTACCCGCGGTCCACCATAGGTTTGAAATTGCTTTTTATTTAAAACATTGGACGCCCCTACTTTTAGAGTCGTATGTGCTTTTCTAAATTTCCAATTGACTTGAGCATCTAATAAATCATAAGTTGGAATCAGTCCTGTAAATTGAGGAGATCCTTCGAAAAGGAAACCTTCTATCCATTTATAATTGATACTAAAGCCTAAATTACGATGGACTTTCGAACCAATTCTAACAGGAATATCTCTTCCTGAAAAACTTAGATTGTATTTATGTTCAGGGGTATTGTAAGCTGGGATAATGGGATCATCAGTACCTTTTTTGTTCAATTTATTCCAAGAATAATTGCCTGCCAGCACCAAATATTTCGGAAAATAGTAATTTAATCCGATAGATACACCCTGAGTGGTAACCGTATTTTCTGCATTGCTAGCAATTCTTAAAACTTTAGAATTAGTCAAGAGATTGGTAAATGGGTTGTATTCTACTTCATCAACGACTATTTTATATCCAATAAAATCTCTATAAGAAGAGAAATAAGCTCCTGCATCTAACCAAACTCTATCAAAAATACTTCCTCTATATCCAATCTCCCCAGTCCTTACTTTTTCTGGTTGAATGGCATCTTCATCAAAGGGGTCTAGAACAGCAGGGTCTCTACTAACTAAAAAGTCAATAAAATTTTCTGGCGAATATACTTCATTGAATCCTGCAATGTTTCCTCTTAAGGTAGCACGACCGACATTATAATTTAAGTATTGATCAGCAAGGGTAGGATTCCTTACGGCAGAAGAAAAAGTAAAACGCAATAAATTATTTTGATTCGGCGTGTAAACGATACTTGCCGCAGGCGATACAACAGGCTTGAAATTTTGATTTTTATCAAAACGAACTGTTGCATTGATCTTCATTTTATCCTCTAATACTCTTTGTTCTATTCCTCCATATATTCCAAACTCCCAATTGCTTATCTGTCTCCCTGAAGTATCAATAAAAATGGTTCCTCTGGTATCAGGTGTATACAATCTACCATTCGCTCCAACAGTAATTTTACTAAAATCAAAATCTATTTGTTTTTCACCATGCACATGGTATAAGTCAGATTTATCATACAGCCTTGTTCCAGGATTAGCATCGTCCGATGGGTAAGCTGAAGTAATGGCTGCAAAAGCAGAATCAAATTCCGTTGTGCCTGCTGCCAAATACGATCTATTCAGCGTGAAGAAATTACCATCGTCAGTAAATGTTCTTGCTTCATCATGCCATGCATTTAAAGAATCAGAAATGGTAAGCAAGAAATTTTGAATTGCACCTATGTCAGGAGGAAAATCATCAGGATAACCTTCCATAGCTTTCACTCTTGGATTAACTTGACTAGTCCAATAATTAGCGTATGAATTGCTCCACTCTCTCATGGCACCTTGATGATCTTGCAATCTCAAGGCTGTAAAATAAGCATCATAGCTATCACCTGCATCTTCAGTAGTCATGTACGCTCTAACAAAAAAGTCATTAGGTTTTTTCAACTCTATTTTGGCCTGACCAAACAAAATGTTTTTCAGACTGAATCTATTGTCGCCTTGATAAACTGTGGTGCCGCTACCAAAATTGAAGCCTGTTGAAAGCACCAAATCTTCTTTGATTTTATAATATAAGCCCAAGTTGGCTTTAAGGTTTTTAGTATTGTAATCAACTAAATCTCTTTCTTGATATCCTGTCCTATGCACATTCCCTAAACCTGGTCGATCGATTATTCCAAATACACCAGATCCATTTATGAAATCTTCGTCACCATATACATTGACCGCATCATATCCACCAGGATTATCGACACTTTGAGTGGTTTCATATACGGGATCATAATTTTCAGCTTCCCAATCATTGGCTCTCATGAATGCCAAATTCAATTTATAGGCAAACTTATCTTGTCCGTCCTTATTCTTTATAACATCAGCATATCGGACGGCAGTCTCGAATAAATTTCTTTCACCATATTTTAAACTTGCTGCAAGACCTTTTTGAAAGAACGGATCCTTAGTTCTAATATCGATAACTCCATTAAATGCATTGGGTCCAAAGAAAGCGGAACTCGCTCCTTGGATTAACTCTACCTTTAATACATCCAATTCAGGAGCTCCCAAAAAATTGCCAAGCGAAAAATTAAGTCCTGGTGATTGATTGTCAACGCCATCAATTATTTGCAGCGATCGGACAGGGGAGGTGCTATTGAAACCTCTTGTATTGATAATAGTGAAACCCAAACTCGCGGTTGTGAGATCAACGCCTTTTAAGCTTCCAAGGCCTTCATAAAAACTAGCGGAAGGTGTCTCCTTAATAGCGATAAGATCAAGTGCCTCCACAGTAAGGGCAGATTCTTTTTGCTTATCAGAGATTCTTTGACCTCTTACTTCAACCGCAGCGATGGTGATAGACTCTTCGGCCAAGCTCATGGATATTTCTTGTGTGGCGTCTGTGATGGTCATATCCTGTGTCACATATCCAATGTAGCTGAAGCTAAGATCGACAGGAATGTCAGCATTTGTTATCAACTCGAATGTTCCATCCCAATCGGTAACAGTACCTACTGTTGTACCTTTAATAAGTACGTTAGCCCCAATAAGTGCTTCACCTGAGTTTTGATCTAAGACAACACCTTTTAAGGTTGTTTGGGAATAGCTTAAGTTGATAATGGAAAATAGGAGAATCGCAGTAAAAAGTATCTTTTTAAATGGTATCATTTTGACTAGTCTTACGCTAAAAGTAGTATAATTATAGCAATTATTGGTCGTTTTCTATGTCTTCTGGATGATCTTCATTTTGGTTTAAACCTCCACCTCCAAAGTCACATCCATCAATAAAAGCTTCAAATTGCGCCCCAACAACTGTTGTAAAGCCAGGTAAAAGTCGAATTTCTGTTCCTGAATCATAATCAACAATTGCCGTAGCATCTATAGTTTGATCTGATTCGATGATTCCATCCGTTTCGTAATCTGCATTTCCGCTTTCTATTCCAGTAAGCATATTTTGACCCATATAGTTTGATGGTATGATATTAGGTCTGATGCTAGTAGTGTCAAAACAACCAACGCCATCAGTAATAATTACAGTTAAGACTGACCCTTGATCTAAGACATTTGTTTGAAGCTGGGAAGCGCTTCCATTCTGTAGACTTTCTCCAGCATCAATGTTTCCATTGTCATTTATATCATGAAAAAAATGATAATTACTGGCTCCAGTAGGTTGTGCATCTGCTGTGAGCGTTGTGCCATAACATTTTGGAGAATCATCAGTTAGCGATGCTACTAATAATGGGGTACAGTAGAGACTGTATTTAAAGCTGAATAATCCATTACTCGTATTTTGGGTAAAGGTATTCGAACCAAATTGAACAGAAGGGTTCGTAATGGTTTGATCATCATCTCCACTATCAAAATTACAATCGCTACTAGCACCATCATCTTCATGCGTTTCAAGAGTTATGGTAATAGAAGATTGAGAGCAAACGGTATTGCCTAAATTAATGCTAATGGGCGCGGCGTCGCAAACGGAAGTATTGTTATAACTACTTGGGCTTCCAGTAGCACCGGATGTTGGAACTTCGAAATAATACGATTGTACATTATTTAATTTAACGACCCATTCTGCGGTCCCGTCGAATAAATTATCACTCGTCGAAGGGAAAGTGATTTCATAAATTTCCATGACTACATTGTTGCTGATTGAAGAAGCACAGGGTAAGCTGGCTGAGGTATCTACAGCTGCGCAGGCATCAGGTGCTCCCCATCCAAAGTCATCATCCTTGTTTGGATATCTACTTGATGTTTGAATCAGTCGATTAAGGATTTGCCCTCTTTCAAAATTTGGGAAATTGGCCCAAGTCATGGTAGCGATTCCAGCCATGAAGGCAGTTGCAGCTGATGAACCTCCAACATATCCAGCGTAACCATTTCCAATATCATTACTTAATGTTGGTACGGTATTTCCACTTGAGCTTCGTTCCATATAAATGGAAAAATCCACCTTACTTCCGTAGTGACAATTATAACATTCTGTAAAATTTGTTCCTTCTTCTACACCTGTCACAGCTACGGTCTCATCCATATCAGCAGGAGCTATCACGCCATACCAATTGGTCCAGCTTAGTGAGGTGCCAGCAGCACAAAAGATTAATTTTCCTTTGCCACTTGCATACACAATAGCATCTTCCATAGGTCCGTGAGAAAATACATCACCAAGGGAAATGCTGATGACCTTAATTCTTGTATCGTCAGCTGCATCATAAATCGCGGCGGCTAATCCATTTATTTCATCGCTTCCATTAGTGATTACATCATTAGTTACACGATAAGAAACCAAATTTGCCTGGTATGCAATTCCAGCAGGCGTATCATCATATCCTCTTGGACCTGCAGCAATTCCTGCCATGGCTGATCCATGCCCGCATTGGTCTATCCAGCCATCATTTTGATAAAAACCTTTTTTCTCTATAGATCTTCCTGCACTTTCTCCTTCGTCAAAGTCGCCATTAAATTTTGGATTTTCATCCGAAACTCCTGTATCCATTACTGCCATCCAAATGTCTTTTCCTGCATCAGACTTCGTCCATGCATTAGCAACATTATGTAGACTGTGATTCCAAGCTTGAACAGATTCAGGACTGATATTGCTATAGTCATTCGTGCTGAGATTTTGACTGTAATTTGAGCATCCTTCGCCACTTCTAAATAAGAGTGCTTCTAAATCGGTATTTGCTGGTTCGATGTATCTGACTTCGGGGAGCGCTCTCAATTCATCAATGAGATTTTGGTCATATAATTTGACAAAAAAGAATGGAAGTTCAGATAAACTCTTCTTAGCGATAAGATCTTTGGTTTCGAGTTGTAAGCTGTATTTTTTATTGGTGTATTCTTTAATAAATTGAAGGACATCTTCCTTGCTTTTTTGCCATGCACTTGAGCTAAAATCAATCTCATGCATTCGGGGGCGAATGTGAATTTCCTCTTCAGGTTTGTATCCAATTATTGCGATAGAGTCCGTATGATGCAATAAACTCCAGATGAGTTTTGATTCCGCATTTTTGAAATTGTAACTCTTATCATTTTTATGCAGGGAAACATTTACTTGATTGGCTATGTCATCAATGGTGAAAATGTTTTGAGAAAAAAGGCTGTTCAGAGAAAAAAAGAATAGTAAAGTAGCGAGCCGTGTATCCATTATAAAATATTTTACAGTCGAATGTTTAGTCAAAATAGATATTGGAACCAATAAGCTTTTGTTTCAACGGGAGTTGCCATCCTAAGTTAATAAGAATAAATGATTGCGTAAAATTATATGGACTTTAAGATTCAATCAACTGCTGGTATAAAATGAGTTTATACAAATCCAATTTTCTTAAACTGACTTCTTCTTTAACCAATTGGGTTCTCAGTTGATCCATTTTATTAGTGTAGTACCAAGCAAATATTTTTTGCAGGTTATATCTTTTCAACAGATCGTAAGTAGAACTTAATTTTGTGTTGAATTGTGGGATTCGCTTTTTTATATCAATGAGACTCTTGACGCTGTTGTCCACATCTTCCATGAATCTCAAATTGGTTTTTAAGCCTATGTGTAAAATGGGATTGTCAATATGTCCAATGGTGATATTTTGCTTCTCTGCTGATAAGGCAAACAAGCTATCTTCATGGCCATACAAATTGATGTTTTCATCAAACTGTATTTTTAAAAATACTTCTCTGAGTGCAGCAAAATTTGCAGAAGTAAAGAGCTTATAAGGTTGCTTAAGTCTTTGTTTGAGGGGTTTTATTTCTTTTTTAACACCGTAATTCCAATGTAAGAGTTTGGTTTTTGCTGTGGGTTTTTTCTTTTGATATTGAACACCTCCGAATATGATGGGATTTTGATCAAGGGCTTCTAGATAATTTGCTACAAAGTTTTTTTCCGTGAGTTTGACATCACAATCTAGAAAGATGAGTTTTTCGAAGCGGGCATTTTTAGCTAAACGGTTTCTAATTTTTGAACGACCTAAATTCTCTGCACGCTCTACATAGGATACATTGAGTAGGTTGGACAATTTTCTATTTTTTATTCGATGTTTTTCTTCAGAGCAGTCATCATAACAAAGGATTTCATAACTGGGTGTAATCTTCTCACACTGCTTTTGTAGTCTATTGACTAATTCATTGACATCCTTATTGAATATTGGAATTAACACTGAAAACATACATAAATGTATAAATTAGCTTTCAATTGATATGGAGAAACTCGTTTACATTTTACGACATGGCCAGACGGCCTATAATAAGCAAAACATCATCCAAGGAAGTGGGGTGGATGCTGATCTGGATGAAGAAGGTAAAGCACAGGCTTTAAAATTTTATCAAAAGTACAAAGAGATCCCTTTTGAGCTTTTAATTTGCTCTTCTTTAAAGCGGACTTATCAGAGTATTCAGCCTTTTATTGAAACAGGGATTCCGTTGGTTCGCCTGTCAGAGATTAATGAAATTAATTGGGGTGTGCATGAAGGTCAGAAAGTAACAGATAAGATAGCAACTAACTATGATAAGCTAAGAACTGATTGGCAAGCAAAAAAGTTTGACTCCAGAGTTGAAAAAGGGGAGAGCGCTAATGAACTTTCAGCGAGATTAGACACCTTCCTTTCCATGTTAAGAAAGCGACCAGAGAAAAATATTTTGGTTTGCAGTCATGGTAGAACGCTTAGGGCACTTATGTGCAAACTATATGGAGTGGGTTTGGAAAAGATGGAAGATTATAGTTTTACCAATACCAGTCTATGTGTCTTTGAGATTCATCAAGAGACTTATAGCGTGAAGAAGGATCGCGATACCAGTCATTTATCCTAAGCTAAAATCTTTGGCCGCAAAGCAATTAAGTGGAATGAATTTGTTAAATTAATTACTCATCAAAAAAACAAACGATCATGACACCAGAAATTAATTGGTTAGCAATCATTGTTGCAGGTCTTGTACCTAGCATTTTAGGAGCCATTTATTATGGTCCTCTTTTCGAATCTCAATGGCTAAGCTCTTTAGGGAAAACTAAGGAAGAAATGGTTCCAAATAATATGCCTGTAACTTATGGATTGGCATTAATCATGGCGCTATTAGCAAGTATGAGTATCAAGATGATTTTAGAAGGTATGCATAAAGATGTTAATGCAGCTGGAGAATTATTTTTTAACAGTACGCATACATTTGGACATGGTGCGTTACATGGTGCATTTTTAGCCATTTTCTTTGTCTGTCCGATTATTGTTTCCTTGAGTTTATTTCAGAAAAATTCTGGTAAGAATATCATTTTGAATGTGATCTTTTGGATAGCTTGTTTTGCCCTAATGGGGGGAATACTAGACGCTTGGGTCTAGAAGAAAAATACCCTGTGAAATTTTCACAGGGTATTTTTCTTGTTTTTATTCAACTACAAAGTTTACACTTTGGATCTTCTCCTCAGTTCTTAAAAGCAGATTGTAATTACCCACTGGCCAATTTGAAACATTGAGTTGTAATACATCATTTGACAACTGATCTTCAGACAAACTTCGAACAGCTCTTCCAGCCGCATCGTAAATTTTACCTCCAATAATTTTTGCATCGATGGATGCAAAATCTATGTTTACAATATTAGCGCTTGGATTAGGGAAAACACTTAACCAACTTTCTTCAATATTTCTTGTATCCGTGAGTCCCTTATCACCAACTTGGATTCCAATGCCAGGCATTCCAAATGCGGGAGAAGTAAATGCCAGCTCCTTAATCACAATGGATTTACTTTGGCCATTAAATTTTACTTTCATCCATCCATCATAGACTTCTTGATTTTGACCAAAAACGGCGAATCCAATATATTGGTATTCATTAACGGCCCACCCGTCAGCTAGACCTGCACCATCTTTGTAAATCAAACCTCTGTCATCATCTATATAATCATAGAGATTATCACCATTAATCTGCACGAATTCTCCTTCTTCATGGATCTGTAAGGTCAGCGAATTTATGTTGTTATAAGTGCTAGGTGCGGGACTTGTAAAACAGCCTACAGCGAATACCGGGAAAAATCCATATTCTCCTGCGATACTGTTTATGTAAAAATCGGGAATTCCATCTTGATCGATATCGACAGGCTCGTTAGCACCATCTGCAATTACCCAACCACTTTCATAATCGATGTAATTTATTTGGGCTGACAGGGTAAAAGCTGTCATGCAAAAAATCAATGTTACAAGTAGATTTTTTTTCATTAGAATGGGTTTTATTAGTTAAGGAATTTTTTTTGTAATTCATATGTAAGCCAAAATAAAAGCATTTTGGCTTACATAAGATACTGCTAAAAAGAAGAAAACAAGAATATTTATAATTTTCTAAATTGACGCAGAATTATCATACACGTATTTATTGCTGTAGGGTAAAATTATCCTTTATGGATTTTCTACACTGAATGAACCGCTTATTGTATGCGGCACAAAATTAAAATCCATAAAACTTCCATTGAAGCTTCCTATGATTTGTTCTCCTACAACACCGTAAATGGTTATTTCTGCACTGATGGTTGCACTAGCATTAATGCCATCACTGATATTAATGGTGGTAGAGGGATAAACACCCACTGTTGTTCCGGGAATAATCAGTTGAATAAAACTAGATCCGCTTATATTGCTTCCTTCAACTTCAGTATTTGCACCCACTGTTGCAGCGCCATTTATATAAAGGACCTGAGGATCAGAATCTAGCGTATATTCAATGAAGTTTTCTAATCCATCACAAGCAGTTATAATGCCGACAGCAATAGGGCCAGGAACAATTGCAAAACTTGAGCTGGGACTCATGGTGAAGTCATCCAAATCAACACCTGTAATATCAAATGAAGTTGAGCTTGTGCACTTCGGTATGAATAGGTCAAATGGATTTGTGCCTGGCGTCTCTATGTAATTATAAACGACATTCCCATCAACTTCAGTAATAATAACTCCATTCTCTACTAAATCTCCAACGCAATCTTCTAAGCTTCCGAGGATGTTTAACATTTCAAAAGTTGCTATCGTTAATGTGCCAAGATCAGTGTCAGTGAGCAATCCTGGAATTACCATATCAAAAACTAAATTGCCACATAAATCGAAAACTTCTAATAATAGCGGTTCATCTTCGGCTACGATTCCTGTAACAAAACCATCGTCTGTAGTGTATGCATTTCCGAAAATAGCAGGGTCACTAATCCAACTTAAGGTCGTTTGCATTTGTGGCATTGGATTGCCCAAGGCATCTTCTAAGGTAAATGAAAGCTGAATATCGTCTGCAAAGTCATCACAATTCCACCAGGAAAAATGACAAACATATCCTTTGTAAGATGCGCTAGCGGGGTCAAATATTGCACTCCCTTCTTCAATCCAAATTCCAAGGGATTCATCAAAATACCACAATGCAATAAAGCTTGGAGCATCTGAGATTTGGTCAGGAGCAACTTTCATTTCGAAGCTGGCACAATGATCTGGGGATAAGTTTAATTCATTCCCTGAATCATCCACCAATTCAACTGACATCATGCCGAAAGATTTTAAGACTCCGGTTTGTGCTTCATTATTGAACGCACTTAAGTCTCCAGGCATTTGATCGAATGAGCTATATAAAGTTGGATCTAAATAAGCTACGGCTGCATTTACATTTCCATCATAGGGATTTCCAGCTTCATCCACTATCCCATTTTCAGGCATGGCAAGGGTTACCTCTGCGAGTCCATTGCTACCAGAACTTCCTAAATTATCAATAATCCCGCCTGTAGTACTGCTGAATGATTGATTGAAATTTTGTGGCGTAAGCTGAGCATGCACTCTGCTTTGTTTTCCTGCAACGGGATAAAACCGCTTAAGTATTGTCACATGACAACATGCAGGACTTAGTGTAACAGTTTCGCCTAGACTATTCATGGTCTCATCCTTAAAGAAAAAATGCCCATATGTATCAGTGCTTGTAATTGCTCCATTTCCAAGTTGGACAGATACATTTTCAACCGGTATTCCATTGTCGTCATAGACAAATCCAATCAGACTTGCATTAATGGAGTCGACCTCAGGTTTGTACAAGTCAGCTAAATTACAATCGTTGGAATTAGGAATATTACAGTCCGTACATGGATTCATACTTGCTGAGAGATTCGCTCCAAGCTTAATTTCAAAACCTGGATTTAACGCGATAGAACTTCCAGCTAAAAAGTTGACTGAACTGCCATTTTCAATGGTTCCCGAAGAGATGACAGAAATAGAAGCTTGGATAGAATCAATTAAAATTTCATCGTCTCCAAGATCTATGACAGGGTCACAAATTTCATAAATGCCTCCAAGGCTATTGCTTACACCAGAGCCGGGTATGCTTAGATACTTACAGACAGATTTGGAAAAAATTTCTGGACATTCAGGATGTTTCCAAGTTAAAGTTAAACAAGCTTCAAAGCTGGTTGGGAGAATATTTGAATAAGTATGGCTTGGGTTTTCAATAGAGGCATTATTGCCATCACCAAATGTCCAAGCGTAGTCAATTATAGAACAAGGATCATCTATAGCACTTAGGTTGTTGAAAACAATGGTTCCCTCATTGATGGCACCTGTGAAATCCACTATTGGATTACAGATGTAATTATTACATATCGGTTTACATAAAGTGTCAGAACACATTTCTTGCGTTTCTGTGAGATAGTGTAAGACCTGACAAATTTCAGTTGCATTGACTGCTAAATTAGGATAAATTACATCTCCTATTCCTAATGAATTGTAGGAGCCATCGACCCATTCAAACCATTCGGAATAATTGTATGTACAAGGATTCACAATGGTAGATGTATTTGTTAATGTAAATATTAAATCGGGTTGGGTAGTGTCGCATTCAAAAGATTGATTGATGATACAATCATCACAAGTATTAATGATTAGTTCAAGATCATTGCTAAGGGTGTCAGTTTTTGTTTGTCTACATGATAGATAATTTAAGTGTTCGTAGTTTATGTCCCAATCAGTTGAATGTGATTGAGGAGTAAACTTTAATGAATGGAGTGAAAAGTCAGCAATGGTCCATTCTTCTCCAGTATCACTGCACATGATTTGTTTAGCTAATAAGGAAGTACTGCAAATAAAGCAAAGGAATAGTAGTAGATGTGTTTTCATCT
The DNA here is from genome assembly GCA_937961455.1 of uncultured Saprospiraceae bacterium. Classification (GTDB taxonomy): domain Bacteria; phylum Bacteroidota; class Bacteroidia; order Chitinophagales; family Saprospiraceae; genus CALGNN01. The sequence goes on along the minus strand of CALGNN010000095.1, from coordinate 3,900 downwards.
TATTGTGTTTTTTGGATTAATAAAATGTCTGAATTTTTTATTTGGGTTAAAAGATGTCAGACTTGGGTATCTATAAGTTAGTCCTATTATGCCAAAAAATCCATAGAGATGACTATATATGCTAAATAAAATTCAAGGATATTTACAATTAATGGTGTATTCTATATAATATTTAATAAACTTGTATATCCTCGATTCCAATTTAATTTTGATTGTTTTACCATTATAATAGAATACAATGTTCTCTTTTAATGGCTTTGAGGTTCAATTTTTAAAAAGAGTTCAATGCGACAAGGAGTTGTTCGATTCAATTTAAAGAATCAGCCAGAGTTTTACAGGGAAGTAGTTAAACGTGTAAACAAGCATTTCGAAATAAACAAGATATCCAAACATGGAAACGTAATGATGGTTGTCAAATCCATTTTTATGTGTGCGCTCTATTTTATTCCATATGCTATGATTGTAAGTCAAGGTGTCACTACAATTGGTGGTAACTTGCTTATGTGGGTATTGATGGGCTTTGGTATGTCTGGAATTGGATTGTCTGTCATGCACGATGCGAATCATGGATCTTATTCAAGACACAAGAGAGTCAATCAAGCTGTTGGCTTGATCATTAATTTGGTAGGGGGCTATCACATTAATTGGAAGATACAACACAATGTTCTTCATCATTCATTCACAAATATTCAAGGTCTAGATGATGACATTTCAAAAAACAACACTTTAAGATTATCCCCACATCAGGAAAAAAAACCCATCTATAAATATCAAGTTTTCTACGCACCATTTTTATATAGCATTCTCTCACTCTATTGGTTCTTAGGAAAAGACATTGAGCAGGTGGTAAAATATAGTAGAGAAAATTTAGTTCAAGAACAAGGTGTATCAGTTCCAAGAGCTGTATTCGAAATCATCATAAGCAAGCTGGGTTACTTGACCATATTTATCATTTTTCCCATCATGTTTGCGAGTGTAGCTTGGTGGCAGACCATTCTAGGCTTTTTATTGATGCACGCAATTTGTGGACAGATATTGGCCATTATTTTTCAATGCGCTCATGTGCTTGAAGAAACTGATTTTTTCGAACCCAGTCCAACTGGAAGTATGGAGAATAGCTGGGCAATTCATCAAATGAGAACCACAGCAAATTTTGCAAATGGAAGTACCATTTTCTCATGGTTTATTGGTGGCTTAAATTATCAAATTGAACATCATCTTTTTCCACATATTTGCCATGTCCACTATAAGGATATATCGAGTATTGTGAAAGCCACAGCTGCAGAATATAATGTTCCTTATAATCACCATCCTACTTTTTTAGGCGCTCTAAAAAGTCACTTTAAAGTATTAAACCAATTGGGTGTTGGAGCCATTTAATTATTCTAACTTAATTAATACTTGCTTACCAATTTCTTCTTCATTTATGGACAATTGAATGAAGTAAGCTCCTTTGGCTAAATTTTGTGTAAGTGATTCGTCTAACAGAATATTGTAGTAAATCCCATTTCGATTTAGTTCAGAAAACTTTTTAGTAAAAACATTTCTACCCATAAAGTCCGTGATCCGAATATCTATAAAAGGGAAGTGGTCTTCTGTTTGAAATTGGATTTGTAAAATGTCTGAAAAAGGATTTGGATAATACTTTGGATTTATAATGGCCTGGCTAGGCGTATATACGAAAGTCGTATCTAATTTTAATAGAGGAATATTTTGATCCATCCATTCCAATCGGTCTTCCAGCCAGTCTTTTAAATAATTTATTTCTTCAGCATGGGTGTCAAACACTCTATAGTTGGGCCAAAGATAATTTCCTAGAACATTCCACCGATCAAAATTTCTATCGACCGCACTACTTATATCTGTGTTAAGCGAGTCTACGAGTTGCCAAACGTTTTCTGTTGAATACGTTTCCGATCGCAAGGTCTCCCAATGCATTTTCAAACCTTCTATGAATGCTTCATCTTCAAAAAATCTCTGCCACCAAATGGGTATTTGAGAACCATCATCCCAACACAAATCTGGAAAATCGCTGAACACCCACCCTGATATGCCGCCTCCGGTACAGTAGTCAGCGTTTGCAAATCCTAGATTAAAATCCCAGACTGGTCCAAACTTTAAAATACCTCCATCTTCTTCAGCTTCTTTAAACATGTATGTGCTTAGTCGGTAGCCATCAACATTTTTTGCGAGCTCATTGATAAAAAAGAAATTATAGATAGATGCGATATCTACTTTCGTTTTCCAACCGATGTCCTCATCTAACCAATCATCGCTAAACAATAAATTTTCGAAATCAAAAAAGTAGGAGCGAATGTAGGCTGCTTGCTCATCTGTTATCTGATCTGGTTTTGGGTAGTGGTATTGATAAAAATTATTCAGCCAACCGTGTTTTGAAACTCGTTCATCAGACCACCAGCCTCCAACATTCTCACCTGAGATCTTATCAACTTTTATGATGAAGCCTGTTTGTGAAACGGTATCAATGTTTACAGGATCAACATCTACTCTGTTCTTATCTCTTTTTATTTTTTCAGTTAATAAATATATTCCTAGGTAGTCATTGTTGATTATCAATTCACAAAATCTGACCCTTGGAGCGTACTCCATCGTATTCCCAGCTATTGTGTATGCTAAGGCATTTCTGATTAAGGTTTTATCACTATAAGGTCCATGAAACACCCAGTCATTTTCTTTTGGCATTCCTAAGAGTTCAATATTTAGATTGCTGCCATCTTCGTTTCGAGTCTCTATACTATAACCGGTTTTAGCAAACCAAGAGGAAGAAGATCCTCGTAGTTCAATACCAATTTTTCCATCAAAATGATTGAATTCACCGTCACTATGATTCAGCCCCGCTTGATGAATAATTCCCATTTCAGCAGTCGTTTTAGTTTCTTCTGGAATCACGCTTCCAAGGGTATTGATGATGATAATGGGAAGCTCACTCTCGAAGCCAGTGATAGGCGGAACAAACCAAGAAGGGGTGTTTTGAAAAATTTGATTGGGCGTGTTTAGTCCGGCGATCCACCAAAAATTTGAGCTAAGATCAGACGAACTAATGAGATAATTGTTGACCTGAATAGCTAAAACATTTTCACCTTCTACAATAATACTTTCCCAATCTGATTTATGGAAAGTAAATCTTTCAGGCAAGTTTCCACTAGTTAGGGACGCCTCATGATCCGTAAAAGGTAAGTCATCAAAAGCTACAGGAGTGCCAGCGATCCCGATATTTGATCGGGCTATTTCCACGCCATTCAGATAGGCAACGAATGCATCATCATAGTCTGCTTCTAAAAGAAATTTTTCGATTAAAGATTTATCCGCAATTTCAAAAGTCTTACGAAGGAAAACGGAATAGGTCGTTTCTATGATTGTACCGTCATCATTATCACCATAGCCAAATCCACCCATGCCTTTATTCCAATTACTTGGATCAAAAGACTTTTCAAACCACTCTTGAGGAGGAGCTTCATTGCCAATGAAATAATGCCATTCATCCCCCGCAGAAATAACAGATTCCCAATGATCAATCGTTTGGCCAACAAGAGTTACATAAGCAAAGATGCTTAGAAATGAGCTGAGGATAAATTGCTTCATGCAAGTAAGATAAAAAAAGCTTCAGTTATGACATAAAAAACCAGAGCATCCCCTTGGATGCTCTGGAACTGCAATTACACAATCTAAGTGTATATTTATTCTATAACAAATGTTATCGATCTGGTCTCCGTTTTTGATTGGATGACCATGACATATATCCCAGCATTGAGGCTTATATTATAAGCTTCATTAATTGTTGAAATGCCGTTGCCTTCCCTTGAATCTTCTTCAATACCGTTGATATCAAAAATGCTTAATGTGTAATCTGCTTGCGTATTTAATTCAAGATTAACATTG
>CALGNN010000094.1 GCA_937961455.1 uncultured Saprospiraceae bacterium | reverse complement strand
CTAAAGTTATTAGCTTCAACTCCAACAACTGCATTGAAATCGTGAACATCACCAACCGTCTTAACTAAGTTTAAAGTATTTGACCAAGTCCATTCAAAATTGTTACTCCAATTTTCAGCAAAGTTGAAAGTAAATTGATTGGGCTCTCTAGCCTCAAAATTAGGGAATGTTGCATTCTGTGAATAACCTGTTCCGTAATCAAAACCAATACTTGATCTTGCACTTAATCCATCAAGGATATCAACAGATCCGTATAAGTTACCGAACATTCTGTGGAATTGTCCGAAATCATCTTTTTCATCATCAACTCCTTTCGCAGGGTTGTTACCCAGTCCCATACCGATTGCTTTAGGTCCAGCGAAATTTCCGCCTTCATCTAAAACAGGTACGATGTTTTGTGTTCTGATAATGTTCGTGATTATGTTCTGCTCACTTTGATTACCTGATCTCTGGCCATTTTGCTTAATTCTTGAAAGAGAAATATTCTCACCAAAAGTAAGTCTTCCTTTCTTGAATGTACTATTAGCTCTAGCCATGTATCTCGTAAAGTAGGTATGCTTAATTGTACCACCTTGGTCATAATAGTTACCCGTGATGCTGAAGGTTGAATTTTCAGATCCACCAGAAATGTTAACATTATGCTCAGTTAATGGAGCAGGTCCGATGGTTTCGTCCCACCAGTCTGTACCATTTACATTAGGCTTGTACAATAAATTGTCAGGATAGTTATAAGCTTGTGAAGGGTCACCATTATAATATTCAGGGAAACTTGTTCCTTGATATATGGCTGGTACTTCTTGTCCTGCGGTAGCATTTGCAGCTTTTTGTACATATTCTCTGTACTTAGCAGGATCCGTAATAAGATCAAATCTGTTTACAGGATTTTGTGTTCCGTAATAACCATTGTAGCTCACCTTAGTTTTACCAGGACTACCTTTTTTAGTTGTTATTACAATAACCCCATTACTTGCTCTTGCACCATAAATGGTAGAAGAAGCAGCATCTTTAAGTACCTGAATACTTTCGATGTCATTAGGGTTGATACTATTTAAATAAGTATCTCTTGTAGGTACACCATCAATTACGATCAATGGATCATTGTTCCCAAGTGAATTAAATCCTCTAATTCTAATGGCTGTTCCGTCGCCAGGTGAACCAGATGTTGAGATGGTTACTCCTGAAGCTTTTCCCGCCAATTTTTGACTGACTGAAGCAGAAGAGACAACATTTAAGTCGTCACCACTTACTACAGCAACTGCTCCAGTAATATCTCTTTTTCTTTGAGATTGATATCCTGTAACAACTACCTCATCTACTAATACACCTTGCGATAAATTAATAGAAATGTTGGAAGAGTTACCAACTACAATTTCTTGATCAGCGTATCCAACGTAGGATACAACTAATACATCTTCTGGTGCTGCTTCAATTGAAAACGTTCCATCGAAGTCTGTCACCGTACCGACGGTGGAACCTTTGACAATTACAGAGGCTCCAATTAGTGGTTCCCCGGTAGCATCATCAATAAGCGTTCCCGTAACAGTCCTTGTTTGTGCAAGCAAGGAAACTGAAACTAGCAGAAAAGCACATAAGGGCAAAACAGTCCTCAAATACTTTCTAGCTTGAAATGCTAGTGAAAGTCTTTTCATAATGTGTTTTTAAATTTTAAAATTAAACCTATGAATTCTTTTAAAATGGTATCATGTTAAAAATAACATTAATGCCAATGAATGCAAAAATTACCTACCAATTTATAATGAAAAGGAACGTGCCTGAATGACACGCTAATTATTGTTTTCATAAATTGGATATGTTTTTTACAACGGATTACAATTTATATAAATCATGCAATCAATAAATTAACTATATGATGTAAATATGAACTATATTGATATTTTTTGTTAAATTATGTTATCATTTGACTAAATATGGATAACATAAACCATGAAACCCTTTTTAGAAAAGATTCCAAAAGCTCAAGAAAATAGCATCATTATTAAGCAAATTTCGCATGAAAACTCAGAGCCAAAACGCTTCCCTTGGCATTTTCATGAAGAAATGGAATTGCTTTACATCAGAGGAGGGACTGGAAAAAGGATTGTTGGAAATCACATTTCTGATTTTGAAAAAGGAGAACTCATACTCATGGGTCCAAATCTTCCTCATTCTGGTTTTACTGATATCAATACCAATCACCAGATGCAGACCATCGTCCATTTCCGAAAGGAAATTTTTCAAAAGAAAGCTTTCAATTTTCCAGAGATTCAATTCATTCAAAGATTACTCGAAGAAGCCAATCTTGGAATCTCATTTCAAAATCCCATCAAAGATCTTATTGGAATGAAAGTAGAGTCCTTAAATGAACTCAATGGTTTTAAGCGATTTCTTTTGTTATTCGAAATTTTAGGAGATCTGGCCAATACTGAAAATAAAATGATCCTCAATAAAAGGAATACTGCAGCCATTTATAACAAGAAAGATTCTGAACGGATGAATCGATTGTTATCCTTCATTTCCAAAAATTATAAAAAGCAAATCAGCATAAAAGAAATAGCCAGTGAAGCTTCAATGACAGATGCTGCATTTTGCAGGTATTTTAAAATAATGACTGGACAGAGTTTTACCAATTATTTAAATGACTTCAGAATACAAACGGCTTGTAAATTAATTCAACAAGGCAATCTGAAATTGAAGGACATTGCTTTTAATTG
>CALGNN010000093.1 GCA_937961455.1 uncultured Saprospiraceae bacterium | reverse complement strand
AATGCTGCAATCATCTGGAGTCACAGTGACAGGTGTTGATCCAATACAGGCATTATTATTATTGTCCCAAACATTGATGTCAAATGGTGTGGTGCTGCTGTTATTTGGAATGGTCACTGTGATAGGTGAGGCAGAACCTCCACCAATCATAGTATTGCCATTCGTTACATCAATTACAACATATTGGCCACTGCCATTTACAACGTCAAAACTTACTTCGAAGACATAGTCGAGACCAACACACCCTGCGTTTGAAACAGCTACATTGCTGATGCTGCAAGGAGTTGGAGCAACATTGGTGTCTCCGGGAGTCTCGGCAATAGGTCCAACCCATACGCCGCCGATTAGTTGTAATGATGTACCTACAGCATTTGTTCCTTCTGACACGCCAATGTCTGTACTCGTAACACCAAGTGCAGGGCCATTCGTCGCAAGGAATGTACCTTCATAACTTAAAAATTCACAAAGTGAGGTAGTATTAGAAAGTGAAAAGCCATCAGGCGCTCCATTTTGAATACCACTAATTGGCCATGTAAGATATTGATAAGTACCATCATTATTTCCAACAATAAAGTTGTCCAATGTTTCTGATGCATAAGTAGTTCCACCATTACCATTGTATAATGTAACAGTGTAATCAGCTAAGTTAATTAAGGCTGTTGCATCAACGGCTACTTCTATAAACTCGCCGACATCTGTTCCTGAATTGTCATAGTGGATTTCATTTAATATCACAGGACATGAGCCGATATTCGAGCAATCTATTGGATTCACCGTGACAGCTGTTCCTGCACATGTATTGTCTGCAGCATCCCATACATTGATATCGAAAGGTGTAGTGCTTGTATTGTTAGGAATGGTTATAGTAATTGGTGAACTTGTTCCAGATCCTAAAACAGCATTCCCATTGGTAACATCGATTACTTCATAATTGCCACTTCCCATTGATTCAGTAAATGACACTTCAAAAATAAAATCCGCACCTACACAATTGGCACTTGTTACACTAACCCCAGAGATCGAACATCCTCCATTGGTGTTGCCTTCTGTCTGTCCAATAGGACCTGTCCATACACCCGCAATTAATTGTAAGGATAAGCCTTCTGGATTGCCAGATTCTGATACACCAATATCCGTACTGGTAGTGCCAGCTGCTGGACCATTGGTTGCACTGAAAGTGCCTTCATAACTGAGAAACTCGCAAAGCAAGGATCCTGTGCTTAATGAAAATCCATCAGGGCCATTTTGTATGCCTCCCGCAGGTTTCCAAGTATAATAAGTATAGGTACCGTCATTGCTACCCATCACAAAATTTGATACAATTTCAGAATCGTAGGTAACTCCTCCATTCCCATTATAAAGTGTTACGGTAAAAGTAGAAAGTGCCACTGAAACAGAATTGTCTACAGCCACTTCGATAAATTCATTATCATCTGATCCAGCATCATCATAGTGGATTTCATTCAAAAATATTCCAGCACAAGAAGCAGGATTTGAACAATCAATTGGATTTACTGTAACAGGACTTCCACTCAAACAAGTATTGTCATTTTGATCCCACACATCCACATCAAATGGTGTCGTACTCGTATTATTTGCAAGTGTGACAGTAATGGGAGAAGTAGTGCCTGATGCTAAAACAGTGTTTCCGTTAGTGACATCAATTACATCAAATGTTCCAGAAGAATTATTTGAGACGAATGACACATTAAAGGTGAAATCTGTTCCCGTACACATGTCATTGCTGACTGCAACGTTTGTGATAGTACAACTAACACAATTTAAAGGTGTAACTGTCACAGGAGATTGACCCACACAGGTATTATCTGCTTGGTCCCAAACTGTAACATCGAAAGGAGTAGTACTTGAGTTATTTGGCATGGTAACTACAATGGGAGAGGCACTTCCAGATCCTAGAATGGTTCCACCATTCGTTACATCGATTACCTCGTAGGTGCCACTACCACCAACTACGGAAAAGTTTACTTCAAAAGTAAAATCACTTCCTGTACACATAGCATTGCTTACGAATACTGAGGTGATATTACAACTTACCATGTTTTGTGCGCCTTTGGTGGCAACTGTGGGCCCTTGCCAAATTCCAGAGGGCCCTCCAATAAGTTGGAGAGAAAAACCAGGCATGGTTGAACTATTACTTTCATCTACTCCGATATCAGTACTAGGTACTAAAGCAGCTGGTCCAGCACTTGCTACGAAGCTTCCTTCATAACTTAGAAGGTCACAGTGTGTACCCAACTTTGATATACCAAATCCATCAGGCGCTCCATTTTGTATGGAGCTTGGATTCCATGTATAATAATCATAAGTGCCATCCGTCGAACCAAAGACAAAATTATCTAGTGTTTCTGCATCATATGGAGCACCCGTACTTCCATTGTAAAGCGTCACTTCATAATCTGCTAAATTTAATACGGCAATGGCTACAGGAACGGCGACTTCAATAAATTCATCAACATCAGTTCCGATGTTGTCGTAATGTATTTCATTTAAAAAAATTCCATCACACTGTGCATCTGCTTGTAAATGCAGGAACAGTAGTGCAATTAAAATAAAGAACTTGGAACATGTTTTCATCTTACACTTTGTTTTAAAATAATTGTATAGGTATGTGTTTTTAACCGCACATCTCATGGACATTGATGACGCTTAACTTGCATGTATCTTGCAAACTTGAATTGGTAATTAGGGGGTAATAAGGAATACGCTTTGAGGAATCAAGATTGAAATCTTCAAGAATTTCACAACAGATTTCTCAAAGCTGGACGTATTCTACTAAGCTCAAATTTAATGATTTCAGCTAAGGTTTTTTAATATATGAACTAATCATATATTATTATAATGTAAAACTTTGGTTAATGTGACATTAAGAAAGGTATTTTGCTACAATAGGCATCCTTCTTCCCATTCCAAAAGCTTTTGGAGAAACCCTCAAAACTGGTGCTGTTTGATGTCTTTTGAATTCGCTGATATTTACCAATCGCAAAATTCTTCTAACCAATTTCTCATCATAGCCCATAGCTATAATTTCCTTTGGTCCTTTTCTTTTTTCAATGTATTCAAAAAGGATGGTATCTAGAATGTCATAATCAGGCAAACTATCACTGTCTTTTTGGTCAGGCCTCAACTCTGCTGATGGTGGTTTTGTAATTGAGTTTTGGGGAATCACTTCAGCATCCTTGTTTATGTATTCAGCTAATTGAAATACTTCTGTTTTATAGACATCTCCAATGACCGATATTCCTCCCGCTAAGTCTCCATAAAGGGTTCCATAACCCACAGCCATTTCACTTTTATTAGACGTATTCAAAAGAATGTTTCCAAACTTATTGGACATGGCCATGAGTAATAATCCCCGACATCTTGCCTGAATGTTTTCTTCCGTAACATTAAAGGGGAGATCTTTAAATTGTGTTTCTAGAAGTTTTTCAAAGGTTTTGAATGCAGATTCGATAGGAATGATATCATATTGAATCCCAAGATTTTCGGCTAGTTGTCTTGCATCATTAACAGAGTGATCTGAAGAAAACTGAGAAGGCATCAATAGGACACGCAAATTTTCTGGTCCCAATGCTCTTGCTGCAATTACTGCAGTTACTGCAGAGTCGATTCCACCTGACAATCCTAGTATGGCTTTTTTGAATCCTAATTTTCCAAAATAATTTTTGACACCTAAGACTAAGGCATCATGAATTTTTTCAATCTTTTCTTTGTTTTGTCTGTTTTCTGAATCTGCTTGGATTACTTCATCTAGGTTAAAGGATTTTTGTAGCTCTTCAAAATAATTAAACTCTTCAAATACCTTACCCGAAGGAGACATGATCAGCGAACCACCATCAAAAATGATTTGAGTCTGCGCTCCTACATGATTGATGTAAAACATGGGCAAATTGTAGCGAGCTACATTTTCTTTTAATATACCAATTCTAGTATCTGCTTGGTTATAATTAAAAGGAGAGGCAGATACATTTATAATGAAGTCGGGCTTTGCCGGCATCATTTGATCTAATGGACAAATGGTATAAAGTGGATTTTCGTTTTCAATATTCCAAATGTCTTCACAGACTGTTAAGGCAATTTTCTTTCCTTTATAATGGACTATTTCAAAATTTGATCCGGGTTCAAAGTAGCGATATTCATCAAAAATATCATAGGTAGGTAGGAGGCATTTATCATAGACATGTTTGACTTCACCTTCTGCCAGAAAATAAGCAGCGTTAAAAAGATCTTTACCTTCTGCTACGGGGTTTACCCGAGGTGCTCCGACGACAATGGCAATATCTTTTGAGGCTTCTGTTAATTTTTCAATCAACTCATTAGAAGAATTTATAAAATCTTCAAATTCTAAAAAATCTCTTGGAGGATATCCTGTTGTTGCCAATTCACCAAAACAAACAATATCTGCTTGGTCTGCAATGGCCGTTTCAACAGCTGCTAACATCTTATCTAAATTCCCTTGAAAATTACCGATATGGTAATTGAGTTGTGCGATACTTATCCTCATAATAAAAAGCCTAAAGATAATGGCTTTATTGCAATTGGAGATGTTGAAAGCTTTATTTCATATAATATTTTATTATATATGAAAATTCAAATTTTGAAATCATAAATCATGGTATATTTGTACTAAGTACAATCATATGAGTTCTTACATAGTTTCTGCACGTAAATATAGACCCTCCAAATTTGAGGAGGTTGTAGGTCAAGATCACGTTACCAGAACGCTAAAAAATGCCTTGCAAACAGATCATTTGGCGCATGCCTATTTGTTTACGGGTCCCAGAGGTGTTGGTAAAACTTCTTGTGCTAGAATCTTAGCCAAGGTCGTAAATTGTACCAATCTAAATGAAGATGGTACCAATTGTGGCAGCTGCGAATCTTGTGTCTCTTTTTATAGTAACTCATCATTCAATATCATAGAATTAGATGGTGCCTCTAATAATGGAGTTGATCATATTAGAACCTTAAATGATCAGGTGCGCATACCACCACAGAATGGAAAGTATAAAGTCTTTATCATTGATGAGGTTCATATGCTTAGTTCAGGTGCATTCAATGCTTTTCTAAAAACATTAGAAGAGCCTCCAGCTTATGCGATCTTCATTTTAGCCACAACAGAAAAGCATAAAATTCTTCCTACCATTCTATCAAGATGTCAAGTTTTTGATTTTAGAAGAATCCGAGTAGAAGACATTGTCAAGCAATTGCAAAGTATTTGTAATGCAGAAAATATCAATGCGGATGAAGATGCTTTGCATATCATTGCACAGAAGGCAGATGGAGCATTGAGAGATGCTTTATCATTATTTGATCGATTGATTAGTTTGAATGCTGATAAGCTGACTTATGATGACGTTATTGAAAACTTAAGTATCCTTGACTACGATTATTATTTTACGATAACGGATCATCTCCTAGCAGAGGACTTAAGTCAATCTCTTATTTTATTTAATGACATTTACACAAAAGGATTTGAAGGGGATTTATTTATCAATGGTTTAGCTGATCATTTTAGAAATTTATTATTGATACAAGATCCAGCTACTGCCTCTTTAATTGAATTGGGTGATAAATTAAAATCCAGATATCAAGAGCAGGCAAAACTCACCAGTAAAGATTTTTTGCTTACCGCAATGCATTTAGCTAATCAAGCTGACATCAATTATTTGAAAGCAAAAAATAAGCGACTGCATATAGAAATGGCGCTATCAAAGATGGCCTATATTTCGAAAGTATCTAGGATTAAAAAAGCTGAAATCAATCCCGAAAACACAGAAAAAAAAACACTAATTGAGACCCCTGAAGCTCCAATAGAAACTCCGGTTTCAAGCAGTGAATCAGCAGTAGAGAGCGTCGTAGAAACGGCAAAACCCATAAAAAATGCTGATACTGCAGTACCTCAGGCAGCTGAGACTAAGGAAGTTGACGAAAATATTGATAAGTTGGCTAAACCTTCAGTCAGTAAATCTGTTTTTGATTTGACAGAAAAAGCTGTATCTGAAAAGGAAGGAACAAAAGTTGATTTTGGAACAGGAATTCCTAAACTCAGCTCGCTGGCTGATATTCAACTAAAAACCCGGGAAGCGATAAAATTGGAGTCCATTCAAAAGATTGAGCTTGGATTGGAGGAAGCACAAAAAGTTTGGAACGAATATATTGAATCTGTGAAATCGAATTACTTAAAACGAACTTTAAGTAATTGTGTTTTATCAGTACATGACATGCGTTTGAAGGTTAGCATTGGTTCTCAAGGAGAGTTGGAACTTTTGCAAAAAGAAAATGGCATCATTGAAAAATTTAGAGAACATTTTAAATCTAAAGAAATTCAATGGATGTTGGAATATGACCCTGAATTATCGGATAAGGATACATTAGAAAAACCCAAGTCGCTTTTAAGTAATAAGGAAAAGTACGAAATGATGGCTTCTAAAAATCCTCATTTAGTAACCTTAAGAGATAATTTCGACTTGAAAATTGATTACGATTAATTAATTGACATGAAAGGACAGGATCTTTGGTATTTAGAAAACTTAGACATGAAGAACATCATGTGCCCCAAAAAAATGGCAGGCTCACATGATGACCTTTCCCATAAAGAAATCGAAAAAGGCAGCTTCATCTATTTAGTAGATGATGATTCTGATAAAATATTTTTTATTGTTTCGGGTAGAGTGAAGATTGGTAAATACGGAGAAGGCGGAAAAGAAATCACAAAATGTGTTTTAGGTCCCGGAGAAGTCTTCGGAGAACTAGCAGCAGTGAGTGAAACCAAGAGACGAGATTTTGCGCAAGCGATGGAACCCACCATACTGTGTGGCTTGCAAAAGGATGAAATGAAAAGTTTATTAAAAGATCGAAATTCTTTTAGCCTCTTTATTATGAATCTGCTTGGATCGAGGGTCTTAGAGGTTGAAAAAAGACTCGAGTCCATGGTCTTTAAAGACTCTAGAAGTCGCATTGTAGAATTCATATATGATCTAGGTGTACAAAAAGGAAAGAGGGTAGGTTACGAACAAGTTGTAAGAAAATTTTTGACACATCAAGAAATTGCAAACCTAACGGCAACCTCTAGACAGACCGTGACAACAACTTTAAATGAATTGAGAACCAAGAATCTGCTTACTTTTAATCGAAAGAGATTACTTATCAGAGATATGGAAAAACTCAAAGAAGAAATTCAATAGCATTGTATAAACTCATCAAACCCATCCTCTTTAATTTAGATCCAGAAAAGGCACATGGATTAACATTGTCGCTATTCAGGTTTGCTTCTAAAATACCCTTTGCAAAGTCCATCATTAGCAGTGCATATGCTAATGATCAATATAATTCTAGCACAGATTTATTTGGTCTTCGATTTCCCAACAAAGTAGGTCTTGCTGCAGGCTTTGATAAAGATGGGAAATATATGGACCTAATGTCAAGCCTCGGCTTTGGCTTTTTAGAAATTGGGACGGTAACTCCGAAGCCCCAGAAAGGAAATGATCAACCTAGATTATTTCGATTGAAAGAAGATGAGGCACTGATAAACCGAATGGGTTTTAATAATGAGGGTGTTGACTTTTTAGTTGAAAGACTTAAATCCTTTAAACGGACAGCAGTTATTATTGGAGGAAATATTGGCAAAAATAAAGTCACACCAAATGAAGAAGCAGTCAATGACTATTTAATTTGTTTTGAAAAGCTTTTTGATTGGGTTGATTATTTTGTAGTGAATGTGAGTTCTCCAAATACCCCAGGCTTGAGAGCACTGCAGGAGAAAGAACCTTTGAAAAGAATACTTCAATCACTCCAAGATGTCAATGCTACAAAAGATCAAAGAAAACCCATTCTCCTAAAAATTGCTCCTGATCTAACAAATGAGCAATTAGATGATGTGGTAGAAATCATTTTTGATACAAAGCTAGATGGTCTCATTGCAACCAACACTACGATTGATCGTTCAAAACTTCAGACACCTGTAGCAACTGTAGATGGAATTGGAAATGGAGGCTTAAGTGGTGCTCCTTTACAAAATAGATCAACAGAAGTGATTCGTTATATATCAAAAAAATCTGAAGGTAAGATTCCTATTATTGGTGTGGGAGGAATTAATTCTGCAGCAGCAGCCAAAGAAAAATTAGCAGCAGGAGCCAGTCTTGTACAAGTATATTCAGGAATGATTTACGAAGGGCCAGGATTAATAAAGGAAATTAAGAAAGCATTTGTATAGTTGCAGGATGTACTTTTACCTTGATGCAAAAGTATCAAAAGATCAAGGCTGTTTTATTTTCTTTACACTGCGAAGCACCTAAAATCCTAAACATAAAAATCGCGCTTCGCTCAAACAGTTTTATGTTTTTCACGGATTTTCATGCACTTCTCCGTTAAAAATAAAAAGGCCGGTCCTTTTTATTAGTTGGGTTGAGAAAGCCTTGTTTAAAATTATGTTTCTTGTATTTATAAAAATGAAATAGGTGTATTTATTGAGTGATCATGGATAAAGAATGTTTCTTTCCTTTTTGGCTTGATCCAAAAACGAAACCAAAAAGATCAAGGCTGTTTTATTTTCTTTACACTTCGAAGCACATTAAAATCCTACACATAAAAATCGCGCTACGCTCAAACAGTTTTATGTTTTTCACGGATTTTCAAGCACTTCTGCGTTAAAAATAAAAAGGCCGAAATTTTTCTTAGCTAGATGGGGACAGCGATCCTTTCTTAAGTGCTGGGTTTATCATTCGCACCAACTAGATTTCTCAAGCCAAAGTGGATTAACAATACAGCAATTACCAGAAATATGATGATATAGTAAAAAGGTACAAAGGTGACTGCCCAGATGCGCGTTTTATCAAGAATCCAAAGTATGCTAATTAGCACCATCATGACTAAAAGCAAACTAGATAGTTTTGTAAATCCAGGTATGGTGTCCAACTTCACATTTTTACTAATAATGAATAGTGTGGCGACCATAGATATAATTGGCAGGACTTGTGTGAATAAATTGATATCTAAAACTTTCTGCCTATCGAAAAAGAAAAAGTAAATGTTGAGTGTGATGGCAAAAATTCCAGGAAGCGCTGAAAGATAAATTAGGGTAGAATGAACATATTTCCATGGAGATAAATGAAATTCTTCTTTGCCCACAACACAAGCAATGAAAGCGATTAAAGGAAGGGCAACAAAATACCCAATTACCATCGCTGGATGAGCAGAAAGCCAATCAAAAAATTCTCCTAAGGTCATATCTTTTTAATTAAAGCCCCATTAAAAGCGTTACAGGATCCTCAAGTAAATTTTTCACTTTCACTAAAAAAGTAACTGAAGTACTTCCGTCAATGACTCTATGATCATATGATAGCGCTAAGTACATCATTGGTCTGATTTTTACTTCCCCGTCTATAGCCATGGGTCTTTGAATGATATTATGCATTCCTAGAATGGCAGACTGTGGCTTATTAAGAATAGGTGTACTCATCATAGATCCGAAAATTCCTCCATTGGTAATAGAGAAAGTTCCACCCGTCATCTCTTCTAAACTTAGACTTCCATCTCTTGCTTTTACTGCTAGCGCCTTGATGGCCAATTCAATTTCATGAAATTGTAATGACTCCACATTTTTTACCGGAGGAACTACTAGACCAGTAGGTGTAGAAATCGCAATTGAAATATCAACAAAATCATGATAAATCAATTCATTGGTTTCTGGATCTAAGATGGCATTGACATCTTTCATCTCCATAAGAACAGTTGCACAGGCTTTTGCAAATAAAGACATAAAGCCAAGTTTAACACCGTATTTTTCTACAAATTGTTCTTGATATTTTTTTCGCATGGCCATGATCGCAGTCAAATCCACTTCATTGAAAGTGGTAAGCATGGCCGAGTTATTTTTAGCATCTACCAATCTGGAAGCAATGGTCCTACGCATACGACTCATTTTCTTCCTTGAACTGGTTCTTGCAAAGGCTTGAGCAGCAATTGAAGGAACTGCTGCTGGAGCTGCCGCAGATTTTTCTTTTGCAGGTGCAGCTTGCGCATTTTCAGCATCTGATTTAGTAATCCTTCCATCTTTACCTGTTCCTTTTACAGAACTAGGATCAATGCCTTTCTCTCGTAATATTTTAGCTGCAGCAGGCGATGGATGATTTTTATCATTACTTGAATCTGAAGGAGCAGCTTTTGCTGGTTGAGCTTCCTTCTCTGGTGAGGCTTCTGCTTCCACATGCGCTGCTTTTGGACTGCCTTTTACACTGGTATCTATTTTTGCTACTAAGGCACCAATCTCTAGATCATCTCCTTCAGCAGCTACATAAACCAATTTACCAGAAGCTTCCGCAGGAAATTCTAAGGTAGCTTTATCAGATTCAAACTCACAAATCGGTTCATCTATACTAACATATTCTCCATTGCTTTTTAACCACTGCGATAGGGTTACTTCTGTCACTGATTCTCCAATAGTTGGAACTTTCATTTCTACGATGCTCATATAAATCTATATCAATTTTTTAGAATGCAATATTCTTTTAAAGTGCTAAATTAAGCAAACTTATTGAGGTATTTAATCATAATAAATCTGTTAATCTTATATTAAATTCTGCATTTGAAGAAACGCTGTCAGCCTTCGAGGCATATTAGGGGTATTATTTGATCTTAAAGCTTTATGATGACCTGATTCAATTCTCCTTTAAATATTGCGGCTTAAGTATTTTTAATTCTATTTTTAATTTAAGTAAACAATATTTTACGATACATGTTTCAACAGAACTTTTTAAAACTGCATTGCTGCCTTAGTCTTTTAATCGTTTTTAGTTCTACTTTGTTTTCCCAAAATACACTTCCCAAAAAACAAATTCATGCAATAAAAACCATTGAGCAAATTAATTTGGATGGTAAACTCCAAGAACCCATTTGGTCAAAAGCTCAAATAGCCACAGAATTTGTTCAATTTTTTCCCAATCCTGGTGCTGCTGCTCAGAGAAAAACCCTTGTGAAGATGGTGTTTGATGATGAAGCCCTCTACATAGCTGCGCAGTTATTTGATGAAATGGATCAAGTCGATATGGACTTGTCTGAAAGAGATGATATCCGAATTTCAGATTGGTTTGCTATGAGTATCGATACCTATAAGGATGGACGTAATGGCTTTGAATTTAGAATAAGTGCTGCAGGCGTTCAAAGTGACTTTATCACAAATGCCTATTTTGATGATTGGGACGCTGTATGGGAAAGTAGGGTATATCATGGAAATGATCATTGGAGTCTAGAGATGAAAATCCCTTTTTCAGAATTGCGATTTACCAATGAAACCATTAAAGAATGGCAAATAAATTTTGTTAGAAAAACACAAAGAGACCAAGAATTGGTTTACTGGAATCCTGTCGACCCATTAGAAAATGGGGTGCTAAGACAAGGCGGAATTTTGCATATTGAAAGCCCCTTGCAAACACCTTTAAATTTATCAACTACAAGCTATGCCGCAGGTACTACTGAAAAATATGAAGATAATTCTTTGAGGACTACCCAATTGGCAAGCATCGATTTAAAATATGGGATCAATACCGCTTTTACATTTGATACTAAATTACTTCCAGATATCGGATACAGTTTAATAGGTACATACATTGCACCTCATTTACTTCATCATGAAGTTAATTATACCCAACATAGACAGTTTAGCACTGAAGCAGGGGCGATATTCAGTAGAGCAAATTTGTTTTCAGAAGTGCGGGCTTCTGTCTCTCCTTTCTATAGACACAATAACTTACCTGTGTTAGCTCCAGGTGATGTCATAAAAACTTGGGCTAGAAGTACTCCTCTTACCATAAATGCTAGTAAATTTTCAGGAAGAACAAAACGAGGAACAGGCATTGGAATGTATAATGCTGTATCAGCACCTAATGCATATGAGGTAGAAAACATCCAAGGGGAGCTGAGAAGTATTCAAGTACAACCCGTAACGAATTATAATGTCGTGGTAATAGATCAAAATTTACCAAACAATTCATACATCGCATTTACCAATACCAATGTGATGAGAAATGGCAATACTTATGATTCCAATGTAACAGGTCTTGAATATGATATTCGAGATAGAAAGGTCAGATATAGTCTAAGAGGGCAAGCAGCACTAAGTCAACAATTTTATGGGGACAGTACGAATCTTGGTCATAAACTGAATTTATCCTTCAGCAAAATTAGTGGTAACTGGAGATTCAATGCAGGCTATCAAGCTAATTCTCCTGATTATAATCAATCTGACTTATCTTACTATACGTACAATAATCTTAAATCCTATTCGGCTAGTGTCACGCGCCATGTCTTTCAAGCTAGAAAAAGAATCATTAATGCAACTTATAGCTTAAACGCCAGATATGTTGCTGATTATTTATCAAATAATTTTGAAGAATTATTAGTTGAAAATCGAGTTAACATTACCAACAAAAAACTTACAAATTTTAGAATTTATCAAGCTTTTCGACCCAAGAAGAATCCAGCTCCGTTAGATGTAGTCAATATTGAAAGATATTTTTTCGTCCAAGCCAGGTATTCAATAAATGCAAGCCTACAATCTAATCAGGCAAAGAGATTTTCATTAGGCTCTAAAGTTTCATTCAGTAATTATTCACGATCTAATGGCATTAGAACGAATTTAAGTATTACTCCTCAAATAAGAATTTCTGATAGGCTTAATGCTTCCTATAATTTGATGTTTTTGTACAATAACAATTCCTTTGATTTTGACTTCAGGCAAGGGGATGATTTTTTCTTTGATAGAACAAAATCATTTAGCAGCAATCAGTCAATAAGTGTCAACTATAGTTTTAATAAAGACATGACACTTTCCCTGAGAGGTACTTTTTTAGGTCCAGATCAAGAAAGCTACTCATCAGAAATTCTATTGCCAGATGGCACACTTGTCATTTTTAACCCATTGGTACTCAAAGACCAAAATCGAAATGCGAGAATGGTAGCAGCTATGAACTTCCGTTGGAGATTTGCACCTGGAAGTGATTTTTACATAAACTGGGGACAACAACACTATGATATTTCAACGGACTATGATTTTCAAAATGGTGTTTCTTCTGTTGGTAATTTTTTAGAAGATATTGATAATAGATTCATTTTGACTATGAAAGTAGCTTATTTTATTAATGCTAAAAGCGTTAAAAAATTGATGCCTCATAGGTCCATTTAAATTGATATTTTTGAATGGTTTTATCAATCGAAAAATGATACATGAAATATTTTAAGGAGCTCCCTAAACATCCTGAACAAATTAGTGGTACAACAGTGCTACAAAGGATGGTGGATGGATTAGGTTTTCGTTATCGGGTTGCAGTTACAGGACTTAGTAAAGAGCAGTTATCTTTTCAACCCACAAAAGATAATTGGAATTTAGGGCAGCTGCTACATCATATTTATCGCTTATGTGTGTGGACTTCAAAATCCTTTAAATTGGATTTTGAAGTCCAACATGAATTTGCAGAGGTGGAAGAATATGAAGAAGCAACACTCGCACTTTTAACGGAGCTAAGTAAGCACTTGGCTGCGATGACCGATGACGAATTAGCTAAGATCGAAATACATTTAAAAAGAACAGACAGCCACATGCCTTTTTGGTATATTATAAATGGTCCTTTAGCTGATGCCTTAACTCATGTGGGACAAATTGTATCATGGAGAAGAATGGCTGGAAATCCTGTAACAAGGGTTAGTGGATTCACAGGGATAGCTTATTAATATGATGCGAACTATAGGAATCCTCATCATGCTTGCCTTCTGTTCCTGCAAAAGTCAAAAGAAGAAAATAGCCCCACTTATAGAAGTAGTTCCTGTCCACCAAGAACCCCAACATCATCTCGTGTTTGAAAACCCCTACTTGAGGGTCCTAGACTTGAAGTTTGAAAAAGGGGATACCAGCCAGTATCATTTACATGCCAATGATATTTGCTATCTGACTATTGAAGGCTCTACGATGTGGTTGGATGAGAAGGATCAAGAAGCAAGATCGGTTAAACTTCCTGTCCAATATATTGGTTCGAATATTACCCACACGGATAGCAGTATAATTCATCGCATTGCTAATGTGGGGGATGATTTTTTTAGAATGATTGCCATCGAAAATTTGATTCCAAAAAGTGCACAAATTGAGCAACAAACTTTTCAAGATTTAGGTGAAGTCATCCATGAGAATGAACGTTTTTCCATTCAAAAGGTAGAGGCCCATAATCAAGCTTTGCACCATTTTGAATTGCCTCATCCTAGTATTGTGATGGTGAAAGAATCTGCAGCTTTCTCAGTGATCATCAATGGAAAGGCCACACAAATTAAGAATCCAGGGGACTTTGTATATGTAAAAGGTGCCTTTCAAATAACGCCTACAGCATTACAAAAATCAAGCGTTTATATCATTCAATTGAATTAGTCAATCGATAGGATCCATTCTTTCTTTAGGTGGGCATAAATGTGTGGATACATTTCTCCTTTGGTAGAAGCTTCGACAATCAATGATTCACCTATACGCGTGGCATCCAATTTTAAAACCATAACGGTTTTGCCTTTATAATGTCGCTCTTTTACGGCGTCTAACTGATGTTTAAATGAGCAATGTATGAAGCCTTCTTCATCGTATGCATCTGGAAAATAATGTCCTTCTTTTTCAAAACGATCCCACACCTCTGGAAGGGCAAAATGATATATGTAATCGAGCTTTTGATTATCTTTCACCTTATAGATTTTTGATTTTGTAAATATCGAATGTAATGAAGCTTAAATATATACCATTTCTTTTTCTAAGCATCTTATTGATTCAATGTTCTAGCCCTCAAAAATTATTGAATAAGGGGAAGTATGATAAAGCATATGAAGCTGCATTGAAGAGGTTGGAGAAGGACAAAGCTGACCGAAAGGATAAAACGGTTTTGATAAAAGCACTCAATGAAATTTTAAAAACCGATTTGGCCAAAGCAAATGTACAAGCAGACTCAGATGATATATTCGAAGCTGAAAAAGGCTATATGGCATATGTTGACATTGAAGAAAAAATTAAAGCAGCCATGCCATATGCGGTTAATGAATTTGATAATTCCCTAGAGTTTGTAGTCGATCAAAA
Organism: uncultured Saprospiraceae bacterium; assembly: GCA_937961455.1. GTDB lineage: Bacteria > Bacteroidota > Bacteroidia > Chitinophagales > Saprospiraceae > CALGNN01. The sequence continues at coordinate 3,114 of CALGNN010000093.1, read as the reverse complement.
AGAGCAACTGCGTGTGAATTTGAAAGAAGGCTTTTTAGACATTGGATTTAAAGATTTAGAAGAATATGATCGGACTGAAAGAAAAGTCCACGCACAAGATGCTTATGAAATGTTTAGAAGAGGCGCACGCTACGTGGAGCCTGACCTTGAAATGCGCGAATTACTGGAATCGACGCTTGAGAAAGCAACCATCAATTATATGGTAGAGGCAGATGCCTTTTTTATAGAATTTGCAGTAGATGGAATTTTTAGAGACATCGAAAGAGCTTCTAGAGGATTTGATAGAATTTATTTTGAGCGGTACAACATAGAAGATATTGACTGTTACATTGAAATTGATTTTGATGATGTAGATTTTGGTATCGATGCAAACGATCGTACACGAAGCTATACTGAGCGTATTTTGGTAGAAAGGAATGTTACAATAGATAGCTCAGGTAATGAGATTGACAATTCCATATATGAAGATGTATCAGGTACAGTGACCACCATCACAGAAAGGAAGCTGGCATATTTACAAGCTGATACTGATATTCGATCCTATTCAAAAAATTGTGAGTTGCGAGATCAAAGGTTTGATGCAGAGCTGGTATCAGAGATTGAATTTTATCAATTAAGTGGGGATGATCGAGCGATACCAAATGAATTTAAAAATACTCGACAGGAGCAACATGTTCGCGATGATCAAATGATAGAGGATCTGATAATTATGATATACGAAGAGTTCTTGGATTATTATTTTGACCAATAAAAAAAGGATCGACAAATTACCCCCCATAATTTGACCGATCCTGACGTAGCAAATTAATATTTTGCTTACAACACATTATGCATATACCTTGCCAAACATTAATATTTTAATCATACGTGCCAATTTCAAACCCTTCTAAGCGCATTTTTGGACTTGATTTTTTGAGGGCAATTGCAGTTTCATTGGTCTTGTTTTCCCATACACTTGAATTGATCATTCCTGAAAAATGGGTGCCTGGCTTAATGAAGCTTACAGGTTTTCTTGGGGTAGAACTCTTCTTTGTGCTGTCAGGATTTTTAATCGGAAGCATTCTTATCAAGACTGTAGACAAAGCGAATTACAATTTTGATTCGATTAAAAAATTTTGGATGCGGCGATGGTTTCGGACCTTGCCCAACTATTACCTTTTCTTGCTCATCTATTTTATCGTTTATTATTTTCAGCATGATCATTTCTTATTGGCTGACTGGAGGTACTTTAGCTACTTTGGTTTTTTACAGAATGTGTTCACCTTTCATCCCAATTTTTTTGGAGTTGCTTGGAGTCTGAGTGTTGAGGAGTGGTTTTATATTTTATTCCCGTTGATCTTACTAGGGTCTTATCGTCTTTTTAAGACAGATAAAAAGCGCATTTTAAGCACCATCATCTTTTGCTTGGTAGTCTTTCTTTTGTTGCGTCTTGGAACTGGGCTTTTTATAGATATGCCATGGGATAAGGGTTTTCGTAAAGTGGTAGTCCTCCGTTTAGATGCCATTGCTTATGGAGTGCTAGGTGCTTATGCTTATTATTATATGGAAGGCTTATGGCTCAAGTATCGTAACTTGACTTTATGTATGGGTCTGGTTTTTCTAGCAGCATTTTGCTATTTTTTTTGGTGGGATTTTCACAGTAATGCCAACGCGTTGTTTTTTACCAAGACGCTATCTTTTAGCTTAGTTGGGCTGTCGATGCTCTGCCTATTTCCTTATTTTAATAGCTTGAAAGAGGCAAAATTTTCACTTTGGGGAAAGCTGCTCACTTGGATGTCTTTGATTAGTTATTCCTTGTATTTATCACATCCACTATTGATTGCCTCTCTGGCTAATTTTGAAATATCATGGAATCTAAAATTTGTCCTTTGCTGGTTGCTCAGCATTGGAGTATCAAGTGTAGTTTATCTATTATACGAAAAGCCAATCATGCGATTGAGGGATCGATTTTATCAAGATACCTATTTAGCGGAAGTGGGGGAGCAGTGATGAATTCGGAATTTGAAACACCACTCAAAAATCCTTACTCTAAAGCAGCATGTACTTTTTCCATGAATGGAAACATCTTGGAAGGCTCTAACCATCTCGTGACAACTACCAGATCATTTTCTTTATCGATAATGATGTAATTACCTCCGAAGCCTGCAGCGTAGTACATGGTCTGCGGCAACTTATCAGAGGAGCGTCTTCCTTCTTTATTCAGCCACCACATATATCCATAGTTGGCTTCTGCAGCGGAAGAGGTAGTAGCCTGTTTAATCCAAGATTTTGAAATCAGTTGTTGACCATTCCAATTGCCTTCATTGAGAAACAAGAGACCAAATCTGGCATGATCTGCAGCACTGATAAATATGCCTCCACCGGAATGTCCACCTCCGCTTACCGATTGCATTTTAATACCATCTACATTGGTCCATGAATTTTCGTAGCCAAACCATCTCCATGTACTTGATGCGCCAATGGGATCCATAATGTGTTCTTTTAATACTTGAGGTAATGGTTTTCTCCAGACTTGTAATAATGAATAAGCCAATACATTGACACGAACATCATTATACTCCATGACCGTCCCTGGCGTGCGCAAGCTTCTCAATTTCCAATCATCCACATCGCCTTCTTTGGGTGGGCGGTCAGCCCAGTCGTATCCACCCCAGAGTTGCCCAGTCCAATCAGAAGATTGCGTTAGTAAATGATCCCAACTAATCGAAGCATTATGCTTTCCATTAAAAGTGCCATCCCAGACATAGTCCACCACTTTATCGTCCGTATTACCAATCAATTCATGATCAAGCGCGAGTCCACAAATGGTTGACAAATAACTCTTCGTGACACTGAAGGTCATATCTACTCTATGAATGTCCCCCCAACTAGCTACGACATATCCATTTTTCAAAATCATACCGGCAGGGCCGCCTCTTTTTTTTGTGGGTCCTAAAATCTTGTGATAGGGTTCATATTCAAATCCCTTGAGGATGGCTTGTCGAAGATCGACAGCTCCACTATATTCATTTTCTTTAGCAAACTGAACTGCTTCATCTAATTTTGTGCTGTTAAATCCTGCGGCTTCAGTTGAAAGCTGTTCCCATGTATTTCCTCTTTCTGGAAAATAGTAGG
>CALGNN010000092.1 GCA_937961455.1 uncultured Saprospiraceae bacterium | reverse complement strand
TTACTTAAATATGACTCAGCACATGGAAAATTTGAAAGTGCAGTCAGAGCTACTAAGAATTCCTTAATTGTGAAAGGAAAAAAAATCTTGGCTTCATCAGAAAGAGACCCAAGTAAATTACCATGGAAAGAATTAGGTATTGATGTTGTTCTAGAGTGTACTGGGGTTTTTCGAAATAAAGAAAAGGCTTCCTTACACTTAAAGGCTGGAGCAAAAAAAGTCATTTTATCAGCTCCTGCAAAAGGTGAAGGATTCAAATCTATTGTAATTGGCGTCAATGATAAAAAACTAAAAAAGACAGATAAGTTAATTTCAAATGCTTCATGCACCACTAACTGTTTAGCACCAACACTTGATGTCATTTTAAAAAGCGTAGGTTTTGTGCAAGGTTCTATGACAACCACGCATGCTTACACTTCTGACCAAAGAATACAAGATGCTCCTCATGCTGACTTGAGAAGAGCTAGAGCAGCTGCTTATAATATTGTACCTACAAGCACTGGTGCGGCAATCGCTGTTGGAAAAGTACTTCCTCAAGTAAGTGGAAAATTATTCGCTATGGCAATGAGAGTCCCAATTATCACAGGTTCTCTAATCGAATTAAACTTTTTAACGCCAAAGGCGGTAACAGTTGATCAAGTAAATAGTGCTTTTGCTAAAGCTGCCAAAACTAACTTAAAAGGAATTCTTCAATACTCAACTGATCCAATCGTATCTTCTGATATTGTTAGAAATCCACATTCTTGCATATATGATGCGCCGCTTACTCAAGTAATGGGCAAGATGGTAAAAGTAGTCTGCTGGTATGATAATGAGGCAGGTTATTCAGCAAGACTTGCACAGTTATGTAAAATGGTTTAATCTTAAACAAGGGCATGCAACAACTTCACTTATCGGGCAAAAGGGTCATCATGCGTGTTGACTTCAATGTCCCAATTAACACTAGTGGCATTATTACTGATGCGACAAGAATTGAAAAGGCACTTGCTAGTATTAATTATATACTTGAACAAGGGGCTTCTCTTCAGTTACTTTCGCATCTAGGTAGACCGCTAAAAAAGCTTAAGGAAGATGGATCAATTGACAAAGCTAAATTTTCTCTTGCGCCTGTTGCAAAATTTTTATCCGAAAAAATTGGTCGAGAAGTAAGCTTCATCGATGATTGCATTGGCGCAGAGGCGGTTCAAAAAAGTAATTCAATTGTAGCCGGGGAAGTTGTCTTGTTAGAAAACACCAGATTCTACAAAGAAGAAAAAAAAGGTGATGCATTATTTGCAAAAAAACTCGCAGACCTTGCAGATGTGTACATCAATGATGCCTTTGGAACCGCTCACAGAGCACACGCAAGTACGGCTGTAATTGCCCAAAATTTTGATGCAGATGCAAAAGCACTTGGCTTGTTGATGCAAGAAGAAATAAAGCAAGCAGAGGCTATTCTTAAAATGGATGACAAGCCTTTTACGGCTATCATGGGTGGCGCTAAAGTCTCTGACAAACTTCTACTAATTGATAAACTGATTGATAGAGCTGATCACATTATTATTGGAGGAGGAATGGCTTATACGATCATCAAAGCGAAGGCTGGAAATATAGGTAATAGCATCTTTGAAGAAGATCGAATAGATGATGTATTAAAGACGCTTGAAAAAGCCAATCAAAAAGGTGTAAAAATTCACCTACCAGTTGATTCCATCATTGCGGACGATTTTTCAAATGAGGCTAAAACTAATGTTGCACAGAGTGATCATATCCCAGATGGGTGGATGGGCTTAGACATTGGGCCCAAAGCTCGAGTTGATTTTTCAAATGTCATCTTGAATTCCAAAGCCGTTATTTGGAATGGGCCAATGGGTGTATTTGAGATGAGTAAATTTGAAGCCGGGACACAGGCTATCGCAGATAGTTTATCAAGAGCCACACAAAATGGATCTTATACTATGGTTGGTGGTGGAGACTCTGTAGCCGCTATAAACAAACTTAATTTAGCAGATAAAATTAGTTTTGTTTCAACAGGTGGTGGTGCAATGCTAGAATACCTAGAAGGAAAAGATCTACCAGGTATTGTAGCTATTACATCATAATTTTATCTAATTATACCAAGTCTCTATTGCCATAAGCGGCCTCATAATATTCTTGATATTTTCCCGAAGTAACATTTTCCAACCATTCTGTATTATCTAAATACCAATCAATGGTTTTAGACATTCCTTCATTAGGTTGAATAGATGGCTCCCAATTTAATTCCTTCTTTAGCTTCGTTGCATCAATAGCATAACGAGCATCATGACCTAGACGATCAGTAACAAAAGTTATAAGATTTCTTGAAGAACCAACTGGTTGTTCTAATTTTTCATCCATTAGATCACAAAGCATGTGGACCAACTCAATATTTTGTAATTCGTTCTCTCCACCGATATTATAAGTTTCTCCATCTTTTCCATTGTGAAAGATGGTATCAATTGCTGTAACATGATCTCCTACCCAAAGCCAATCTCTCACATTGGTGCCATCACCATAGACGGGCAAATTCTTTTTATGTAGAATATTATTTACCATCAAAGGAATCAACTTTTCAGGAAACTGATAAGGACCATAATTGTTAGAACAATTAGAAATTACCACTGGCATTCCGTAAGTATGGTTAAATGCTCTCACTAAATGATCACTACTTGCTTTGGATGCTGAATAAGGACTTCTTGGATCATAAGAAGTATCCTCATAGAAAAAACCTTCAGCTCCTAAGCTACCATACACTTCATCAGTTGATACATGATAAAATCTTTTATCCTTAAAATCTCCCCAATGTTCTCTGGCCGCAATAAGTAAAATCGCAGTTCCAGTAATATTGGTAGTAATGAAACTTAAGGGGTTTTCAATCGACCGATCTACATGAGACTCTGCAGCGAGATGAATTACATGGTCTATATTATATGATGTAAAGATGTTTCTAATTTCATCAATATTTGTAATGTCAGCTTTAACAAATTCATAGTTTGGAGCATCTTCAATACCTTTAAGATTTTCCAAATTCCCTGCATAGGTCAGTAAATCCAAATTGATTATTTTATAATCTGGATATTTGTTTACAAAGTATCTTACTAAGTGTGATCCGATAAATCCCGCACCACCTGTGACTAAAATGTTTTTTGTAAATGCACTCATATTTTTACAACTTTTTTAAAGTATTCATAAGTTCTTTTGAGTCCCTCAGCTCTACTGATCTTAGGTTCCCAATTTAATATTTCTTTAGCTCTTGTTATATCTGGTTTTCTTTTCTTAGGATCATCTACTGGCAAATCATGGAAACTTAATTTCGCAGAGGGGTTTCCTACCATGGCTAAAATTTCATTCCCAAATTCACTGATTGTAATTTCATCTGGATTACCAATATTCACAGGAAGTGAATACTCTGATAACAACAATCTGTATATGCCTTCTACTAAATCATCAACATAGCAGAAACTTCTCGTTTGAGATCCATCACCGAAAACTGTCAATTCTTCTCCTTTGATAGCTTGGGAGAAAAATGCAGGCAATACTCTCCCATCATTAACGCGCATTCTCGGTCCATAGGTATTAAATATTCTAACTATTCTAACTTCAAGATTGTGATAAGTATGATACGCCATGGTTATGGCTTCTTGAAATCTTTTCGCTTCATCATACACGCCTCTTGGACCAATAGGATTCACATTACCCCAGTACTCTTCATTTTGAGGATGAATCAAAGGATCGCCATATACTTCGCTTGTACTGGCAATTAAGATTCTTGCGCCTTTTGCTTTGGCAAGTCCAAGGAGGTTGTGTGTTCCTAAAGAACCCACCTTCAAGGTTTGAATGGGCATTTTCAAATAATCTATAGGACTAGCTGGTGAAGCAAAGTGCAAGATATAATCAAGTTGGCCAGGAACATGCACAAACTTTGAAACATCATGATGATAATATTCAAAGTCTTTTCGAGGAAAGAGATGTTCAATATTCTTTAAATTGCCTGTTAGCAAATTATCCATGCCTATAACATGGTGGCCTTCCTTTAAAAACCTATCTGACAAGTGTGATCCTAAAAATCCTGCTGCACCAGTAATTAAAACGCGCTTCATTAAGTTAATTTGTACTGCAAAGATATAAATCCGTAATTTGAACCATATTTTTAGCCTTGTTATTTATAAATGAAGTTTAATATTATTTTACTATTTATTTTATGTTCTGTTGCTGTTCAAGCGCAAGAATTTAAACTTGATAAGGATAGTCCTTTTTTAGGACTACAATTTAGCTATGGCTTTCAATCTTCTCAGGCAGACCTCAAAGGGCGATTTGGAAATCACTTGGCCTTAGGTTCTGGACTAGAATATATACTACCAGCTAAAAAATTAATTGTAGGATTACAATACCACTTCCATTATGGATCTGAAGTCAAAGAAGACGTATTAGCTGGTCTTCGAAATTCTCAAGGGTTTCTATTTGGCTCCTCAGGTGGAGTAGCAGATGTTCAATTACGCCAAAGAGGTTTCTATTCTGGATTAAGTTTGGGTTATTATCATAGATTCAAAGACAATGGAATGGCTTTTTCTGCTAATGTTGGAGCTGGGCTTTTGCAGCATAAAATCAGGGTTCAAGATAATAGTGTAGCAGCAGATTATCTTGCAGGTGCTTATCTAAAAGGATACGATAGATTGACCAATGGACTGGGCTTATATCAATCCATTAGATTTCAACAATTAACCCCAAGTAGAAGACTCAACTATCACATCGCTTTAGAGCTATTTGAAGGTTTCACACAATCAAGAAGAGATTTTGACTTTGCTAGTGGAACAGTCATGAATGAAAAACGACTTGACATTGTTGTTGCCTTAAGATTTTGCTATTATTTACCCGTAATAAGTGGTAAAAAACCTGAAGAGATCTACTATTAGAATATGATCCTTTACAGCTTTATTGTGTTTTGCTACATTACCATTATTAGATTGAATCAGTCTTTTAACAGCAAGGCTAAAGAATGGTATGTAGGAAGGATCAAACAAAATAATATCTTAAGTTCTTCCAAAAAGCAAAAGCATTTTTGGTTTCATTGTGCTTCCTTAGGAGAATTTGAACAAGCAAGAGAGATCATTGAAAAACTTAGAGACACTTATTCTGAAGTATTCATAAGCTTGAGTTTTTTCTCCCCTTCTGGGTATGAAATTCGAAAAAATTATTCCCAAGTTGATCAGGTCCTTTATATGCCTGGTGATTTACCAAAAAGGATGAATTTGTTCATTAATCAACTCAAGCCAGATGTTTGTATTTTTATCAAAAATGAATTTTGGGCCAACACTTTAGACATACTTAATAATAAGCATATTCCATACCTATTTGTTAGTAGTAATTTCAATCCTAATCACTTTGGGTTTCGTTTAAAAGGCGGAAAATTTTTAAAAAATGCTCGGCAAATATTTCTTTCTGAATCAAGATTTATCAATGAGTATCGACTTAAAGGATTTTCAAATTTCACTTATAATGGTGATACAAGAATAGACCGAGTACTGCATATAGCAAAGCAAGCTATTTCTTTGCCAATCATTGAAGCATTTAAAAATAATTCCAAACTAATTATTATTGGTTCTGCATATCCTGCTGAAGTTGAAAAAGCCAAAAGTATTTTAAATCATGATCACTTTAAGGAATACAAAATGCTAATTGCCCCTCACGAAATCAAGAAAAAGCAAATTGCAGAAATAGAAGGAATACTTAAAGATCAAAATATTCTAAAGTATAGTGAATTGACAGAAGGAAGTATAAACAATTCTAGAATACTCATTCTAGATACTATAGGACATTTATCAGCTTCTTATAAATATGCAGACATTGCCGTCATCGGTGGAGGATTTGGCAAAAGCATTCATAATATTTTGGAGCCTTGCAGTTTTGGTTTAGCTATATTCTTTGGCCCAAATCATCAAAAATTTCGTGAAGCTAAAGAGCTTATAAAATTAGGTGCAGCTTTTGAATTCAAAAATTCAGCTGAACTTTTAGATCTGCTTCAAGCTAATTGCGCAGAAGAGAAATTAGAAAAAATTGCCGCGATAAATAGGGCTTATTTGGATTTACATCGAGGTGCATCATTGAATGTTTTTCAATACCTTGAGCAAAATTTCCTTGAATGAGTGATTTCGATGAGATATGGCATAAAATGAAATCCCTTAAAGTATTACTTGTTGGGGATATTATGTTGGACCGATATTTACAAGGAACCGTCAGTGGCAACTCTCCAGAAGCAGCGGTACCATTAATACAATTGCAAGACCGAAAAAACCTCTTAGGCGGGGCTGCAAATGTGGGCTTAAACCTTGCTAGCATCGGATGTAAATGCACCATTATCGGCCTAGTTGGTAAAGACCATGAAGGTGCAATTATTCGAGAATTACTTGCAGAAAATCCGACAATTACGGATGCAATCATTGAATCAGAGACTCGGAGAACTACAGTAAAAACTAGAGTAATGGATCAAAGCTCACATCTTGTGCGTGTCGATTCTGAAGATGATCATGACATAGATGATGTTGAATATAAATTACTTAAAGAAGTAGTCCAAACCACGCTCAAAAGTGATCCATATGATATTTTGATTATTCAAGATTACAATAAAGGTTTACTGTCAACTCCAATGATAAACTACTTATTGGCTGAAGCAAAAGAACATAATCTTTTCGTCGCGGTGGATCCAAAATTCAATAACTTTTTCAGTTATACAGAGGTAAATCTATTCAAACCCAATTTGAAAGAACTCAAGCAAGCCTTTTCTAATCAAAAAGAAATTAACGAGGATATCAAATCATGGATTAAGCAGTTACATTTAAAAAGTCAAATACCTTGTATTATGGTGACCCTCTCAGAGAAAGGCCTGGTCATTAGTAATCAGGATGAAAGCAAGCAGTATGATGCCATCAATGAAAACTTATTAGATGTCACTGGAGCAGGTGATAGCGTCATAAGTATAGCAGCATTGGCTTTATTTTTACAACTACCCAATGCTGAAATTGCAAGACTATGTCTATTGGCAGGAGCCTCAGTAATCAGGGAGTTAGGAGCAGTGCCTTTGAATATGGAATATTTAAGAGAATCGTTTGCACAAAAATAGCCCATTTGGCGACAAAATTTATATGACTAATTTGCGACTGAAACCAGATGAAAGTCCATAAAAAGTCTAATTTTTATTACATTTACTAGTCTAAAGAATTTTATAAATAATAAAAGAAATTATGAAGAAATTATTACTAAATATTTGTCTATTGGCACTCTTACCATTAGGGATGTTAAATGCACAAACTTACATATGGGGAGGCCCAGGTGATGCTAATTCAGAATTTGATGGTGGCCTAAATGATTGGGTTACTGAAGGATTAAGTTCACACGTGGCTGACTCTGCTGCGAATGCAGTATGGGTTCACACTCCAGATGGATTATCTCCGGCAACCTTGTTTGGTGACGCACCTATAGGCTCTGCTTCAGCTGCTAATGGAGCTGCACTTTTTGATTCAGAGTGGTTGGATCATGGTGGAAATTTAGAATTTGATGCTGACGGCAACGTAGTAGCTACTAGCTTAGGTTCTGGAGCTGCACCTGCTTTTGATGGCGCAAGTTTTTCAGGAGCTGGAAATAGCGGATCTCTAACTTCTCCAATGATTGATTGTACGGGCAGATCTACTGTTGCTATTTCTTACTGGAGTTACATGAGATGTTTTACAGGTGCGACCAGCGTTGAAGTTTCTAATGACGGTGGAGGAACTTGGAATATTGCAAGCAACATCCCTGATTGTAGCAGTGATGCTGTCAATGAAGGATTCATATTAAACATTAGTGAGTTTGCGGCTGATCAAGACAGTGTAATGATAAGATTTGTTTGGTCAGGTTCCTATTACTTCTGGATGATTGATGATGTGGCTTTAATTGAATTACCTGAGACTAACTTAAGTCTTGTATTAGATGATTTATTCTATACACCAGCTAATGCTCAAGCACCTGCTTGTTCATGGGAAATAGATACTTTCTTCTACAGTGCAGCTATTCAAAATCTAGGTGGAACTGATCAAGGAGGTACTTATAGAGTTCAAGTAGTAAATAATGCTACTGGGGATGTCATGAGAACCGATAGTGTTGAATTTGATCCTATTGTAGCTGGAGCTATTGATACGATCACGATTACTACAGGATGGGCTCCAACTGGATTTGATCCTGGTGTATATGAAATCGTACACAACGTTGTAACGCCAAGTGCAGATGCAAATCCAAATGATAATAGCTCAACACAAATTTTCCAAGTTACTGATGGTGATACGCCAGAAGGTGTTTTACAATTTGCTAAAGAAAATGATGCTGATGGAGCGATTGGTACATGGCCTGATGGTGGATTTTATGCGATTGGTGTAAACTATACTTTAGGTTCAACTTGTGCAGAATTATATGAAATCTCAAACATTACCTATGGTGTTGGTAGAGTTGCTGCCGATCCAAACCCTGTAGCTGGAAGATTATTTGACATTTATCTATGGGAATTAAATACGGGTACTTTTGGTGGAGATTTTGATATCAGTACACTTTATTCAGATTCAGCGCTTGACTTTTTACATCCAAGTATGACATTTATTGGAACGACTTCTGGTTCTGTACCAGCTGGTGGAGATCTTGTGCCTTATCCTAGATCTGAAATGGCTTGGTTAAATAGTGATGGAGATGATGAATCACCCATTCTAGAAGCAGGTAAAAGTTATGCATTGTTTATGCATTGGGGAGGAAGTGGTGATACTTCACCATTACACCTATTTACTACTGAGCATCAAGCAAATGAATTCTTATTCTTCTCTGGTGGATGGTTCGGTGGTTTTACCGGAGGACCTGCATCACCCATTTTAAGAATGAACTTGGCATTGGCTGTAACAACTGATGATGTAGCCCTTGAGGAAACTGCATTCGTTGTATATCCAAATCCAACAACTGATATTATCAAAGCAGAAATTGAATTATCAGAAGCGTCAAATGCTACAGTTACTGTTGCGACAATTGATGGAAAAGTGATTGCTAACAAACACTTTTCAAAAATCACAAATGAAGTTACTTCATTTGATGTATCATCATATAGTCCTGGAACTTACCTTATTAGAATTGCTACTGAGGCAGGTACCAAAACACATAAATTCGTTAAAGAATAATTTTATTCTTTCAAATAATAAAAAAAGGAGTTGTTTTTTAGCAGCTCCTTTTTTTATTACCCCACGATTCCAACTTAAAAATTACTATACAAATATTTGTATAGGTCAACATATTAAGTATTTTTATTATATATAGAAATGTAATATGTTGAAGAAACAATTCGTACTTGACACTTCTGTCCTACTATTTGATCATACTGCCATTAATAATTTTGAAGAACATGATATCGTAATACCCATTACAGTTCTTGAAGAATTAGACAATTTTAAATTGGGGAACGAAACCACCAATTTTGAAGCAAGAAATGTAATCAGGTTTTTGGATAAAATATCAGAAGCAAAAGAACTCAACGAATGGATTTCTCTTGGTGAAGGAAAAGGAGCATTAAAAATTGCGCTGCATTCAGACGCTATTAATCAAGATGCCATCAGCATTTTTGGCTCTGCTAAAAACGATAACAAAATCATCAATGTCGCATTGGCTCAAAAAATAGCCTATCCTAAATCCCAAGTAATTCTTGTAACGAAAGATATTAACTTAAGAATTAAAGCGAAAGCGATTGGTCTTGCGGCAGAAGACTATAAAACAGGAAAGGTAATAGATGCAGTTGATTTAAGTAAAACTTCCAGCGCATCCATTGAAGATTTAGATGGAGAAATTATCAAGCAATTATATAGCAACAAATCGATTGAAGAATCTGGAATATTAAAAGACTCCAAAATTGCCAATGGCTATTACATCTTAAATAATTGTTCTCAATCTGCTCTTGCAAGGTACGATGCATCTCTGGATCAAATAGAACTGGTAGAGAAGAAATATGCCTATGGGATTAATCCTAGAAATGCTGAACAAACATTTGCCTTGAATGCATTGCTCAATCCAAAGATTAAACTGATTGCGCTACAAGGAGTTGCTGGTACTGGCAAAACCTTATTAGCTCTAGCTGCTGCTCTTGAACAGAAAAAGAGCTATGATCAAATAATTTTATCTAGACCCATCATACCTTTAAATAATAGAGATATAGGATTCTTGCCAGGTGATGCAGAGGAAAAAATTTCACCCTACATGCAGCCTCTTTGGGATAACTTAAAAGTCATTAAAGCGAAATATGGTGAAAATTCACGGAAGAAAAGATGGATTGATGATATGCAAGAAAATGGAGACTTGAGTATTACTGCATTGAATTTTATTCGAGGTCGAAGTTTGACAAAAGTAATATTCATTATTGATGAAGCTCAAAATTTGACGCCTCATGAAATCAAGACGATTGTTACTAGAGCTGGGGAAGGTACAAAGATTATTTTCACAGGGGACATACAGCAGATAGATACGCCTTATTTGGATGAAAACAGTAATGGATTGAGTTACATTATTGACAAGCTAAAAGGAAATAAGCTCTTTGCTCATATTACTTTAGAAAAAGGTGAAAGATCTGAATTAGCTGACCTCGCAAATAAATTACTATAGCCTGAATAAGGCGTTTAATGTAATCGACCAAGTGCTTCTTCAATCATTTTCATACGCTCTTGTCCGTCAGCCATTTTTTTACGCTCATTGGCAACGACTGCTTCAGGAGCATTATTAACAAATCGCTCATTAGCTAATTTCTTTTCTATGCCTGCCACAAATGATTTAGCATGATCTAATTCTTTCATAAGGCGCTCTTTTTCCGCAGCTTCATCAATACCGCCCTCTAACTCGACATAGAGTTTTGCCGTACCAGAAATAAACTCATGCGCATGTTCAAAATTAGTAGATGATTTTTCTAAACGATCTAACATGGCCATCTTCATTAACATCGCTTTCATTCCATCATGTGCCAATAATTCTACCATCTCTGTCGCCTCGTCATATTGAACATTCAGGAGTTCTGCCCTCTTCAAACCATGTTTATTCCGCGCATCCCTAACATTTGAGATGATATCTTTTGCCTGCTCAAACTGTTTTATAAAACCAGCATCAAAAGAATGATCAATCGAAGGATAAGCACTCATCATACAATCGTTTCCTTCTTCTCGCTCCGCCAATTGATGCCAAATCTCTTCAGTGATAAATGGCATAAACGGATGTAGCAATGTGCACAATTGCTCAAATATTTGCAAGGTCTTATCATAGCTTTGACGATCTATTTTATTTCCTTGAGAAGGCTTGATCATCTCTAAATACCAACCACAAAAATCCCCCCAAATAAAACTATACAATTGAATTAAAACCTCTGACAAACGATATTGATCAAATTGGCCATCAATATTAGAAACTACTTGTTTCATTTTATGCTCAAACCAACGAATCGCAAGTGCATTGATATCAGACTGAGAAGATGATTCATTCGTTTCAACTACTTCCCATCCCTTAATCAGCCTTAATGCATTCCACAGTTTATTACAAAAATTTCTACCCTGCTCTACCAGTTTTTCATCAAATAATAAATCTCCTCCTGCGGGAGAACAAGACAACATTCCAAATCTTACTCCATCAGCTCCAAACTCAGAGATGAGCTCTAAAGCATCTGGAGAATTACCCAAAGACTTGCTCATTTTTCTTCGCTTCTTATCTCGCACCATACCTGTAAAATACACATGTTTGAAAGGCAACTGATTCTTCCATTCATATCCAGACATGATCATCCTTGCCACCCACAAAAAGATAATATCTGGCGCTGTAACCAAAACAGATGTCGGGTAGTAATAATTAAAATCTTCAGAATTTTCAAAACCATTAAATACACTAATCGGCCACAACCATGAAGAAAACCAAGTATCAAGAACGTCTTCATCCTGCTTTAAATCTTCAATCTGTAATTGCTCATTTTGTGTTTTCACTCTAGCTTCCGCTAAAGCTTCTTCAGGACTTAAGGCTACAAAAACCAATTCTTCTTTATCTGGACCTTGATCTAAATAATATGCAGGAATTCTATGCCCCCACCACAGTTGCCTCGAAATACACCAGTCTCTGATATTCTCCATCCAATGCCTGTAGGTATTCTTTGCATTGTCAGGAAAAAATTTAATGTCTCCTTCTAACACTGCATCTAGGGCAGGTTTTGCTAACGAAGGCATGTCCACATACCATTGCAATGACAATCTCGGCTCTACCACTGCATTGGTTCTTTCAGATCGACCTACGCTATGTTTGTAATTTTCTTCCTTTACCAGCTGACCCATTTCGTCTAATTGCTTTGCCAACTCAGTACGAGCTTTAAATCTCCCCATACCTACAAAAAACTGCCCCGCTTCACTTATCTTCCCATCTGGAGTCAATACATCAATCGTTTCAAGATTGTGCCTTTTTCCAATATCATAATCGTTTGTATCATGTGCAGGCGTAACTTTCAAAGCACCTGTACCAAACTCCATTTCGACATAATCATCAAATATTATTGGCACTACACGATCCACTATTGGTACAATGGCATTCTTTCCTTTAAGATGTGCATAGCGTTCATCATCTGGATGAACTGCAATTGCAGAATCTCCCAAAATGGTCTCAGGTCTAGTAGTAGCAATCGTTATAAATTCGCTATCAGATCCCTCTATTTTGTACGAAACGTGATAGAGTTTTGTCGTCTCATCTTTGTATAAAACTTCTTCATTAGACAAAACGGTTTGCGCTTCAGGATCCCAGTTTACCATTCTATGCCCACGGTATACTTTTCCTTTTTTAAATAAATCAACAAAGACTTCATAAACGGCCTTTGATCTTGATTCATCCATAGTAAAGGCCGTTCTTTCCCAATTACATGAGGCGCCTAATTTCTTTAGCTGCTGTAGAATAATTCCACCATACTTATCTGTCCAGTCCCAAGCATGTTTCATGAATTCATCTCTACCAATGTCTGACTTCTTAATGCCTTCAGCTCTTAACTTCTTAACCACCTTAGCTTCAGTTGCAATTGATGCATGATCTGTTCCAGGTACCCAGCAGGCATTTTTTCCTTGCAATCTTGCTCGTCGAACCAGGATATCTTGAATGGTATTGTTTAACATATGCCCCATATGTAAAACACCAGTTACATTTGGAGGAGGTATAACTATAGAATATGGTTCTCGCTCGTCTGGACTAGCTTTGAAATATCCTTTTTCTTCCCAATGGTCGTACCATTTGGATTCTATGTCACTTGCCTGATATCTATTCGAAATTTCCATATCCAATCTTACAATTTAAGCTCCGCAAATATAGGATTTCTATCATACAATTAATGTTTTGGATTAACAGCCTAAGCCTATTGGTATCCTTAAAACACAGATTTGCGCTAAATGAAATTGGATAAGAGAATTTGTATCTTAAATAAAAATTCCTTTGGAATAAAAAGAACGCACACCAAAATAAATGAATCAGGCATCCATTAAAGTATAAAGGAATCAAAACATTGACTGAAAAAGAACTCATATCAGCTTGTTTAGCCAATAATCGTCAAGCCCAGCAAGATTTATTTGACAAATACAGTTCAAAATTTTACGCTGTGTGCATGAGATATATGAAAAATGAAATTGATGCAGAAGATGTATTGGTAACAGGTATGTATAAAGTCTTTAAAAATTTAGACAAGTTTAAGTTCTTAGGAAGTTTTGAAGGATGGATGAGAAGAATTATTGTTAATGAGGCCTTGATGGCTTTGAGAAAAAGGAAAATGAAATTTGTTGATGACGATCTTGAATTTCACACTAAGCCAGTGAATCCGACTATTGAACATAGTCTATCAGAAAATGATATTTTAAAAGTACTCGATCAATTACCTAATGGATACAGAACCATTTTTAATTTATACGTGATTGAAGGTTATAAACACAAAGAAATTGCAACACTTTTAGGGATCAGTATTAATACGTCAAAATCACAATTGATTCTGGCAAAGAAAAAATTGAGATCAATAATTAATTTAAAAGAATATACATAAGATGGATATGGAAAAGCACAATGATCCATTATTTAATGAAATAAAATCAAAGGCGGACAATCTCGAAATTAAGCCTAAGGCCGATTTATTTAATCGAGTTTCAGATTTGCTAGATGCGGACCAGAAAAAGCCTGTCAGAAGAATAAGTCCTTTGTATAATTTTGTAGGAATAGCCGCCTCAATAGCAGTATTATTTGGCTGTTTTTGGTTCATTAATAATAATATCAATAATACCGGCAATCGCCAATATGCTTCTGCAGCTGTTTTCGAAAATTTAGAAGATGGCCCAATGACAAGTTTATCAGAATCCATTTATAATTCCACCAACATTGTTAAGTCGATTAATGCCTATTATGAAGCAGATCCAGTGACACGTTTAAGCTCAGTAGATCAGAGCTTAAATTACAACTCAAATGGATATACAGACTTTAGTAGTTCCAGCGCCCCTGCATCCGGCGATATAAAAATGAAATCCTCGAAGTATAAAATGTCTATAATGGACAGCAACCTTTCAACGGTTTCAGCCTTGCTTGGTAATTGGAAATTCACGGATGTTACGCCAGCTAATGGGGCTAATTTCCCAGAAGAGCAAGCCTTGCAAAATGTACAAAATTTAGATATAAGTCAAAAGGGTAATCAGTTTTATTTAAACGTATCTAGCCTAAATAAGCCTAACAATATTTCACTCGAGTTGGATCAATCACTTATCGGAGGTAAAACTTTCTTATTTAGAACGCACACCGACAGTAATCAATTATTGATTAATGTAAAGAGTAAAGATGAATTAAATATCGGATTGATGCCAAATGTCAACAATGGTACCTTAGAAAGGATGGGATTCGAACAGAATAAAAGCAATGACGCAAAAAGGACTTATCAGTAAGAAAGGATCTGATTGATTTTTATTAGCAGCTTCTCTGCAGAAGGCAGCATAGCTTTTTCAAGCGTGCTATTTAATGGGATAGCTGGCACATTTTCTGATCCTATGGTCATTACCGGAGCATCTAAATCATTAAAACAAATTTCTTGAATCTTACCAGCAAGGGCCCTTGCAAAAGAATTATCAACGGACTCCTCAGTTACTACTAAACATCTCGAAGTTTTTCTTACTGAATCAAAAATGGTATCCTCATCTAAAGGGTGTATGGTTCTTAAGTCGATAATCTCCACTTGATCTTTGATATCTTTTGTCGCATTTAAAGCCCAGTGAACACCCATTCCATAAGTGATAATACTCAATTGATTTATATCATCCGCCCTATGGACTTCTTGGACAATATTTGCTTTCCCAAAGGGTAATATGTAATCAGCAGCAGGTTCTTTGCATTTTGCATACTGTGTGCCTGGAACCTTGGACCAATACAATCCTTTATGTTCTAAAATCACTACAGGATTAGGATCATAGTAAGCAGCTTTCATCAATCCCTTTAAGTCTGCCCCATTGCTCGGATAAACAATTTTAATTCCTCTAATATTTGATAAGACTGATTCAACACTAGACGAATGATAAGGGCCTCCACTTCCATAAGCTCCAATAGGTACTCTGAGGATCATACTCACTGGCCATTTTCCCATTGATAAAAAACAAGAACGGCTAACTTCTGAGAATAATTGATTGAGTCCTGGCCAAATATAATCTGCAAATTGGACTTCGACAATCGGCTTTAATCCAACGGCAGACATCCCAACGGTGGACCCAACAATAAATGCTTCCTGAATGGCCGTATTGAATACCCTTGCATCTCCAAACTTTTGAGCGAGTGTAGCAGCTTCTCTAAAGACCCCTCCTAACCTTCCTCCTACATCTTGACCATAGAGTAAACATTCCTTGTGCGCTCCCATGAGTTCTTCAATAGCTTTCAATGCAGCATCTACCATTACGATTTCCTCTCCATCTTCTGGGATACGAATGCCTGTTTCTTCTGTTATAGTTGTAGGCGCAAAAACATGATCGAATAAATCTGAGGCTTCTGGATCTTTCGCTTTTTTTGCTTTTTCAAAATCTATTAAAATATCCGCACGCACTTTGGCATCAATTTTTTCTAACTCTTTTTCTGTAAATCCTGCCTCAAGCATTTGTGACACCATTATTGGAAAAGGATCCAAGGCTTGATCTTCTTCTAGATCATGACGATACCATTCCATCCGCACCCCAGAAGTATGATGATTCAGCAAAGGCACTGTCGCATGAATCAAAACAGGTCTTCGCTCTTCTCTAATAATCTTCAAGGCTTTTTGTACAGTATTGTAGGATGCAATAAAATCATTGCCTTCGACTTGAAGACAGGTAACCCCATGAAATCCCTTTATGTATCCTGACGCATCTTGCGCCCTGATTTCTTCAGCTGTGGCTGAAATATCCCATTCATTATCTTGAATTAAATATAAAATAGGGAGTTGCTTTAAAGCAGCCATTTGAAAAGCTTCAGCAACTTCTCCTTCGGTAATTGCTGCATCACCCATGGAGCAAACAACCACAGCATCATGTCTTTCGGCTATTTCAAGACGCTCTTTGTAGGCCATACCCATAGCGGTCCCAGTTGCAGGAATGGCTTGCATTCCGGTTGCAGAAGATTGGTGTGGGACTTTGGGTTTATCAGGATCATTAATACTCGGATGAGAATAATAACTCCGTCCACCAGAAAAAGGGTCATCTTTCTTTGCAAGTAATTGCAACATCAAATCGTAAGGGCTAGAACCCATCGCCAATAAGAATGCATCATCTCGATAGTAAGGAAATGCATAGTCATAATGAAATAACTGAAGCCCAGTCGCAATTTGAATGGCTTCATGCCCTCTGGAGGTAGCATGTACATATTTTGAAACCAGTTTAAATTGTTCTTCATAAAGTTCTGTCAACGTCTTTGCCTGACACATTGCTTGATAGGCCATCAACATGATCTCAGTCGAAGGATTTGATTTACGTTTAGACTTCTTTTTGGTACTTGCTTTCAAAATATAATATGAAAAGATAAAGATACAAACTAATGGTCATTAGTTTTAATTTAAAACTAGGTATTAGCTGAAATATCAAATCGAAGAGCTTTAAAGCGCAATTAGTCTTTAAAAGGTAGGCGTTGTGTCCAATTTTCTTCAGGTCTCAGATACTCAAAAATATGAGGCATGAATTTGTTTGTGACAGTACTTTGATGTTTGATATAACAATACATATCAACAGGATAAGCTCCAATACTACTTTTGATTTCACTTGCCGTTCTTGAAAAGTGAATCTGCTTGAATTTATTATCGATACCAAAACGCACCATTTCTAGGAGCATATTTAAATAAAGATCATATTGTTTATTCAATTCTTTTTCAAATCCAATGTAGTGTGCATCCAATACATCTTCTAGTTGGAATAGTGTGAAAAATGATAATATCTCACCGTCTAACTCGAATATAAATACTCGAAAATCATCTCCGAAAGCCTTTTTTAAATCCAAGAGGTAATTCTGATTAAGATCAACTAAATTGAATCCAACATTCTTAGCAATGGACAAGTACAAATCGTATAATTGACTGGAGTAACTAACTATTTCATCTACAGTTAAATCCCTTAAGACTAATTGCTCTTTTCTCTTTATGGCTTTTTTCGTTCTAACCCTATATTTGGATTTCATGTCAGCCAGATAATGATCAAAATTCAACCAATGGTCTCTGACATCCAACTTCATATTCGGCTCTACTTTAAACTCATAAAATTTATCAGCCAATCGTTCATCCTTCACCTCTACCTTACCATAAAAGTCTTTAATTAAGTGAACAGATAATTGCGTACCCTTACTTTTAAAACTCTCTTGTAATATGGTAATACTTTGATCCAGATATTTAAATATGGTATCCTTATCTAATGGTACTTTAAAATAATATGCATACTCCCCAGTTAAAAGGAGATTCCCCATAACAAGCGTGTCAATAACAATTTTACCGGCTACAAAATTTCTGAAGTATTTGGTTATTGCATTGAAGAAGCAATTTTTAGACTGAGCTTTTTCGTAATTAAGACTTTCGTCTGCTTTGAAATTTTTTAACATACAATATGAAACACCTACAGGCTCCCCTTGGGCATCTCTGAATAATATGTATAGAGGCTTAATATCTTTAGGTGGACTTTTCTCAACGACTTTTAAATATGGAGTGCGAAGAAAGAACTTTTTAACAGGCACTAAACTATCCCACACCTCCTCTAGATCAATGATAGTCTCATATACTTGAATACTATAGTTTTCATCTAGCTTAGAACTAATTATCGATTTTGCAGCCACCTCAATACTCATCTTTTGGGCATTTTCATTATTCTAAATGATCAATTTTTAATTTTCCACTTATCTATTAAACGATAAGCATAGTTACCATCTTGCCATCCCATTAATTTAATTTTACCATAGCCCTTATAATTCACAAACCATTCTTGGATTTGAAATTTAGCAGGATCGTATTGCAAGATAAAATCTTCAAAGTTATCTGTCTTAATGGTCTGCTTAGATTCATCTTCCGGTATAGCTATAACCATCTCGATAGCATTTTGGTTTTCATTTGTGCGTAAAACTCCAATTGGAATAACCGGAACAACTTTTCCTGACTCTATTGCCTCTGATATAATTAACAATGGAATAGGCCCTTGAACCTTTCCTTCTTCAGATTTCATCACCGTACTCGAAATGAATCCATAGTTACCAGGATATGGTAGAAAAGATACCATACTATCCAAGCTCACAATCCTCCTTTGAGTGGTATCATATTGCATAATTTCATTGCTACCAGCAGAAATTACCACAACCCCTTGAACGGATGATTCTTGCCCTTCGTATTCTTTTTTAGAATTTGACTTTTCAAAATGGCCATACGGGCTACTTACCTTGTTTTCACAAGCAAAGAAGAAAAGCACAAAAATTATGAAAAAGAAGTTATTAATTCTTTTGAATGTCAGTATCATTACATTTTCAATCAACTTTAATAAAAGAATGATTAAACCATTCTGGAATAAAGTACATTTATTAACTCTAAGTTAAAAACTAAATGGCAGTTAAGAATTATTTTGATCCTGAGAATCTAAAGAAGTTTGGAAATATCACAGAATTTCAAGAAGAAATGGGAAAAAAATTCTTTGAATATTATAATACGGTATTCGAAGAAGGAGCATTGACACAGCGAGAAAAATCATTAATCGCTTTAGCTGTTGCACATACCGTACAATGTCCCTATTGCATCGATGCCTACTCCAAAGGATGTTTAGAAAAAGGAGCAGATGAAGAACAGATGATGGAAGCAGTCCACGTGGCTGCTGCAATTAGATCTGGAGCAAGTTTAGTAAACGGAGTACAAATGATGAATCATGTCAAAGACATAAGTATGTAAATATGGGAGTAAAGCAGAGAAGTAAATCATTACATTCGAGAGCTGATAAATTATCTACAGGATTTTATCAATTAAATGTGTTGAATGGCAAGGAGCTGGTAGATGACAAGTTTGAAAGATTTACCTCCAAGATTGAACAATTAGGTCATAAAGAATTGCGACCTGACAAGGTTGAGATTTTTCAAATTAATATTGGAAAACTTTGTAATCAAACATGCGCCCACTGCCATGTAGATGCGGGGCCTGATCGGAAAGAAGAAAATATGAATCGAGCGCATTTAGAAAAATGCCTTGAAATTATTCGTGAATATGATATTCCTAAAGTTGATATCACAGGTGGTGCTCCAGAAATGAACCCCAATTTCAGATGGTTTGTCGAAGAATGTGCCAATGATGGAAGGCTGGTAATGAACCGATGCAATCTCACCATCATTATGGCCAACAAAAAATACCATGACCTTCCTGAGTTTTTTGCCAAAAATAAGGTTCAAGTTATTTCTTCTTTACCCTATTTCACAAAGTCGAGAACAGATGGTCAAAGAGGCGATGGAGTATTTGAAGATTCCATAAAAGCATTGCAAAAATTAAATGAAGTAGGATATGGCAAAGAAGGCACTGGGCTTATTTTAGACTTAGTATACAACCCTTCAGGAGCCTTTTTACCTGCTTCCCAAGTATCTCTTGAAAAAGAATTCAAGAACCAGTTAGAAAGAAGATACCAAATTGTCTTCAACAGTTTGTATGCTATTACCAATCTTCCCATTAGCAGATTTTTGGAATACTTACTAGAATCTGATAATTATGAAAGCTATATGCAATCGCTCGTAGATGCTTACAACCCATCAACCGTTGATGGCCTCATGTGCAGAAATACCATCTCTGTCTCTTGGGATGGTTATATTTATGATTGCGATTTCAATCAAATGTTGGATCTTAAAGTAGCAGCACCCGTGCAACATATTGATGATTTCGATATGGAAAAATTGAACGATAGAGCCATTGTATTGAATCAGCATTGCTATGGCTGTACGGCTGGAGCAGGCAGTAGTTGTGGTGGAGAAATAAGTAATACATAACGAGCAGCCAAACAATCACATCAAAGCATCATTAGGCTACAATTATTTGATTAATTTTGATTCAATTAATGCAAATAATCAAATGAAAAAGATCTACTTCTTATTCATCTTAGTTGGGTCCGTGCTTACCTATTCATGTGTTTCTAAAAAGAAGTATACATTGAGTTTGCAAGAGCGCAGCTTATTTGAAACAGAAAATCTACGATTAAAAAAAGTAGACGCTCTTAATCAGGAGTTGAGAGAAGAATTATCCAATTGTGAAAATGGTGTTAAAGAGATGGACAAACTTCTCAAGGATTTAAGTGATAAATATACAGATACACGCAGGGCATTCAATCAACTCCAAATCAAATATGATGATCTTGATAATAGAAAAGATAAAATTGTTGAATTTGCCACAGACCAAAGAGCCACCATACACGAACGCCTCATAGCACAGGAGAAAGAACTTGAAAGCAAAGAACAAAATCTTGAGGCGCTAAGTGAAAGGCTCCAAGAAGAAGCATTAAAACAGGAATTATTATTAGAAGCCATCAACGAGCGAGAGCAAAAAATCGAAGCACTAAAAAATTCGCTGATCGCACAATCTGAAATACTCAAATCTTTAAAAGAAAAATTGAATAAAGCGCTGATAGGGATTGCCAATGCAGATTTAAATGTAAGTGAAAAAGAAGGCAAAGTATATATCTCACTTAGCCAAGAACTCCTATACCCAAAGGGTGGCACAACTATAAACAATAAAGGGAAGGACGCCATAAGAAAAGTAGCTAAGGTTTTAATTGACAATCCAGACATCCAAGTAAATGTACAAGGCCATACAGATACTGACGGAAGCTCGGAGAAAAACTGGGATCTAAGCGTTTCAAGAGCTTCCAATATTGTCAAGTATTTAAGTATCCTTAAAGTGGACCCAAAGCGTATTACTGCTTCTGGAAGAGCCTACTATGATCCGATTGATTCCAATGATAATGCAGAAGGAAAAAAGCGAAACAGACGCATTGAAATTGTATTAAGTCCTAAACTCGACGACATATATCAATTTTTAGATCGTTATCAATATTGATGCATTGGATACAAAATTATAGTATTTGGTTTTTATTGATTTTGCTTAGTGCAAACCATCAGGTTTTGGAGGCTCAAGGAAAACAAAGCTATTGGTGTAGTGCTGAAACTCCACTTGAAATTCCGACAAATGAATCATTGGATCTTTACCAAAGAGCACCCATTAGTATTCCGATAGTGGTGCACATTATATACCATGAAAATATGGAAAATGTATCAAATGCACGTGTAGCTTCTCAAATAGATGTACTCAACGAAGACTATAATAATTTAGCCATCAATAGAGCCAGTATTCCAGAAAAATATCAAGATCTCGTTGCTAATATGGAAATTGAATTTTGTTTGGCACATACAGACCCAAATGGAAATTATACTACTGGCATAACAAGAAAATCGACCAACATTGATAACATTGGAATCGCTCGTGATAATAATAGCGAATACATTATTCATCAAGAATCTAAAGGAGGTGTTGATGCATGGGATCCCAATCTTTATCTAAATATTTGGGTCGCCGATATGGGAGGTTTATTGGGTCGCTCTTCGTTCCCTTGGACTGCAGACAAATCCTTAGACGGGATCGTTATAGATCCAAAATATTTTGGCCGTTATGAATCTAGTCAAAATCCTCAAGGCATATCACTGGGAAGAACTGCCACGCATGAAATCGGCCATTATCTCGGATTGTATCACTTGCATGGACCTGAAAATAATGACTGCAACGCTGATGATTTAGTGAGTGACACTCCAAGTCAAGAGCTCGCAAATTTTGGATGTCCTGAGCAAGAGCCTTCATCTTGTGGATCGCCAGATATGTACATGAATTTTATGGACCTTACAAACGATCCTTGTCTTAATTTTTTCACCCTTGGTCAAAAACAAAGAGTTGATGAATTTATAATCCAAAGAGCTGATTTGATAAACTCAAATAAATGCGAATGGGGATTAAATGGCCCTGTACCTCCAGCGGAAGATCAATATTATATCAATTATAACCCATTATCACAAAGTGCAAATCTCAGCATTGCGGAATCCAAGGACGCTAATAATCACATATATATTTTTGATAGTGCTGGAAAGTTAGTTGCCAAACAAGAAAATTATCGAGGTACAAGTTTTATTTTTTCAACCCAAAGTTGGGCTAAAGGTATTTACTTCTGTATCGTAAGAGACCAAGAAAAAATCAAAGAAAATCTTAAACTCCTTATTTATTGAAACTATTTTGCAGACCATATTCTTAGTATATAAAATAATGCGCATGAACAGGTATTTAATGATCCTTTTAGTCTTTGCCACATTTGGAGCTTGTAAGACGACTACTATCTCAGAATCAGTTGAAGCTGAAGAAAAGATATTCTCTTATTCTAAGTCACCTTGCTTTGGTCGTTGCCCCACTTATAGTATTACACTCCTTAATGACGGGACATTGAAATACAATGGAAAAGCTCACGCAAAAAAGCTGGGCACCTATGAGACTCAGTTATCAGAAGCTGATATGAAATATGTGAAAAATGAGCTAAAGAATATTGACATGGTCGCATTGTCAAAAAGACCACCAGATAATGTTGCAGATGGATCGAGTACACATTTTGTTTATGAAGTTCCAAATCCTTCACTCTCTGTATCTTGGATGGGTGGACTGCCAAAAGATTTAGTCGAACTAGTTAATTGGTTAGAAAAAATCAATCGAGAGGCACAATGGACAAAAATTTCTGATCCAAAAAATACTGGAGGATATGAAACTTCAGAAATAAGCAATCAACTCCTAGTACAATTTAAAGAAGGAACTGATGCCGAAGAATGGATTAAAGCCTATTCAGGAGTCGGAGCAAAACTTAAAAAAGAAATAGACGCTTCTAAAAATATGTGGTTGATCAGCTTTGATGAAACATTAGTCGGTCCCTACAAATTTTTAAGAAACGTACAAGGTGACCCTGCCGTTTTATCAGCAAGTCAAAACAAAAAGTTGATTAACCGATAAGCATTATATCTAATGAAATACCTAATCTTCATCCTAAGCTTCTTATCGGCTAATATTATTGCAGCACAAACGGAAGATCAGCAATTCTATGAAACATTTGAGATGACAGAAGGAGATACCACCTATGTCATGAAGAAATATTATATGGTATTCCTAAAGCCAGGCCCCAATCGTGATCAATCCGAAGAAGAAGCTGCAGAAATTCAGCGTGGTCATATGGCGCATATGAATAAACTCGCAGAAGAAAAGAAAATATGCATGGCAGGCCCTTTTGACTCGGATGGCAGCATTGCAGGCATGGTTATCTATTCATGTTTTTCTAAAGAAGAAGCTGAAAGATTAACTCAAATGGATCCTGCAGTAAAAGCAGGTCGTCTCCTTGTTGAAATTCATCCCTTTTGGGCAGCCATGGGCAGCAAACTATTTTAGTTAGAATCCCCGAAAACCATCCTGATTATTCTGTTGATAGGGTATTCGAATAAAATCAAGAGTTCCTGGTTTTACTCCGATAAACATAGAATAGGTATTCCTAAATGGTTGCCAGTTAAAACTCAATTCCCAGCAATGGAGATCTCTTGTAAAACCTAAACTAGGATAGGTAATACTTTTATTTATAAAATCATATCCAATATTCCCGACTGTAATTCCCCACTTATCAGTTAAGTCCAAACTACCTCTTCCATTTATGGAGTGCGTAGACAAAAAGGTCGTATCCTGACCATTGATTGTAGATCTTCTTAAAGCAAGATTATGTGAAATGCTGAACCGATCAAAATAATCCCACATGGATAAATCTGTGCCTTGCTTTCTTCCTTGACTTGATCCACTCTCTTGCTTATCAAGATTGAGTAATTCTTTTATTTTTCTAACTGTGAGAGAGGTCGTGGCAGCTAAATTTCCAGATTCAAATCTGAAAGGTCTTCGTGATTCATTCCAATAAAATTCATCAATGACATTACCATCCTCATTTAAAGCATAAGGATCTAAATTTAGATTATAATTAATGGTAGTCATCCCTTTGAATATTCTCCAGTTACCCCTAATAGATACGTCAGACCATTTGAGTGAATCCGCTATGAAGTTATAATTACCACCTACATAAACATTATCAAAAAGTTTGACCTTTCTTTCGGTAGAATCTTTCTTATTGTAAAATTTTGCTTCTACAATATTATTGATGCTATAGGTGATTCCGAGTCGCTCTCTAGAATTTTGAGGTCTACTATAAATACCTCCATCAAAACGTGTATAGGATAAACTATCTACATATTCCCTTATGTCAGATTGCACCTTTGTAAAAAGCCTTGATTGATCAGGTGCATAAGCAAATGAGACAGTGGGTTTCACAACATGTCTTAAACCTCTTATAGGTCCATTCTTGAAATTTAATGTTTTAAATCGCTGGGTATTGACTGAGATGGATGCATCAAACTTTCTCCAAGAATCAAAACCAGTATTAAAATTATCAATGACCTCTCCATAAGAGATGGTATCATTTTCCAATTGGTAATCCGTCATATCTAAATTCCAAATGGTGTCAATTTCAATATCTTCTAAAGGATCAAAAGCAAATTGCTTTTCTAAGGTTTTGAAATACCAATATTCTTCATAATTAATCGCTGGTGAAACATTGAAGTATTTCAATATCCTAAAAGAAGCATTGGTATTCGCCTTATGCCTCACTCCATTTTGCATATTCCTAAAAGTCTCAGGCTTAAACAAGGTCGTATCTGTGGCATTGATTAGATTTTTTGCATTCGCGGAATATTGAAAGCTGATCTTATCGTACCACGTTTCAGAAGAAGATGGCTTTCCTTTCTTTCTAAATGGATAAATTCTGTTAAGCGTAAAATCGACAGTCGGTAATGTCAATCGTACTTTCCTAGTATTTTGATTTTGCGAATGACTCATATTCGCACTTATGGCATAGGGCTTCCCAGGAAAATTATATCTATAAGATGCATTTGAGCTCAACTCATTCGACAAAACATTATCAGCGTCTACCCTATTCAAATCATTAAATCCATTTCCTTGCAGATTTATGGATGCTGAGACACTTCGATAAGGATGTGCTTTTGCATCTTGAGAATGATTGATTCTGATACTGTATGAATTGTCCACACGTTTCCGATAATCATTCGGAATTTCTGATCGACGACTGGAGAAGGCTAAATTAACTCCTCCTCTATATCTATAGCGCTTCACATAATTTGAAGCCATTTGAATTCCCCAAGATCCTTTTACATAAACATCCCCTGTCAGCGTCAAATCAATATTTTCGTTGATAGGAAAGTAATAGCCGATATTCTTCAATCCAAAGCCCCAATTATCTGAATATTCGTAGTCTCTTGGAAATATGAGTCCATTCCTTTGCCCTTTTGCAATAGGAAAAAAACCAAAGGGCAACCATAAGGGCGTAGGAACTTTATTAATTTCCAAATTTGCAGGACCGACCACAACCAACTTATTAGGAATGAGTTTTTGCTTTTTAGATCTAATACCAAAATGCGGCTCATCATGATCGCAGGTCGTAAATAAAGCATCTTCATTATAAATATGATCTTCGTTAGTGGCACTATCTATTTGGGTATTGACAAATTTCGTTTTGGCACCATGAACAAACACGTCACCTTCTTGGGTAACAACATCGTATACAATTCCTTTTTGTGATTTGAAATTGTAACGCATCCGTTTTGCTTCAAATGATTGATCACCATCCTTCAAGACTGGAGAACCAGCTATTTCACCCAAGGAATCTTTCATCCCACTGGCATAAGCAATACTGCTATCTAAACTCAGCTCGATATAGTCCGCTTGTAATGAAAGATTATCATAATCTGCAAAAGCATTTCCATATAGGAAAACTTTCCCAGCAGCATTATCTATAATTTGAGAATCTTGAGCACCAAAAATTACCTTTCGATCAATAGCATTAGGTGATATCACAATCTGGTCCAGGAGTGACCCTAAGGTGTCTACTCCAGTGGAATCCATAGTTAGGCTATCTCGAATTTCAAGCTGCTTTACAGGAATATCCTCTTGAGCAGATAATAGATTAACAAAACTTAAGCAGCAATACAGTAAGATGAAAAACCGTAAATTCAATGTATTATTTAATGATTTTGTTATATTTACATATAATAAAAAGTTATAATATAACTTTCTCTAAGGTACAATTAATGAAAACTAAATCTTCTACAAAGACGCTTCGTCTTAGTATACTGTCAACGTTTATAAGCCTTTTAACAATTACTTTAACGTTTGGACAGCCAAATTCGTCTCAAACCTACAAAATAGCTTCCATAGTCATAGATGCAGGTCATGGTGGAAAAGATCATGGTTGTCAAGGCATTTACTCTGAAGAGAAGCATATCGTCTTAGATATAGCGCTCGATTTCGGAGAACAGCTTAGGCGCAAATATCCCAATTTAAATGTAGTTTATACACGAACTACAGATGAATTTATAGAACTAAATGAAAGAGCAAAAATTGCTAATAATTGTAGTGCTGATTTATTTGTTTCCATTCATTGCAATTTTTTTGATGTAAAGGAAGAAATCCATGGTGCTGAGACCTATGTGATGGGACTCCATACAGCTGATGAAAATCTAGAAGTTGCTAAAAGAGAAAATTCATCCATCATCTTTGAAGATGATTATGAGCAAAATTATGAAGGCTATGATCCAAACTCTCCTCTTGGACATATCCTGTTGTCCATGTTTCAGAATGTGCACCTTGAACAATCCATCCAGATTGCATCATACATTCAACAAGATTTAAAAAAGATCGCACATCGTCATGATAGAGGAGTTAAACAGGCTGGCTTTCTTGTTTTGAGAAAAACGGCAATGCCTTCCGTTTTAGTAGAGACTGGCTATTTAAGTAATCTATCTGAAGAAGCCTTTTTACATAGTGAAGAAGGAAAAAAGCACATTGCTGATGCTTTAGTACAAGCATTTTCCAAGTACAAAGAACAAATTGAAGCTCAAGCTGCTGAAGAACAAAGAAGCTTTATGGCAAGTAACCAAGCCATCGAATTGGAAGTATCAAATCTAAACCAAGAAACCAAAGCTGTATTGGTTTCAGAGAAAGTCGAGTTAGAGGATATTGAAATTCATAGTAATCAAATAAAATCAGATCATCCAAAGATTTATATTCAAGTAGCTGCAAGTGATACGAAATTAAATACGGATGGAGATAAATGGAAAACCTTATCAGACATTTGGATTAAAGAGGAAAACCAAATGTTTAAATATCTTAGTTTTCCCAACCCATCTTTAGCTCAAGCCAAGAAAGATTTAATGCAAGTTAGGTCGAATGGATTTAAAGATGCTTTTTTAGTAGCTTACGATGGTGAAACTAAGATCAGTATTAGTTCGTTTAAGTAAGACAAAGATTAAATCTAATAGTTTTTATGTCAAGTGAAGTTAAAATAGGCCTTCTAGCCACAATTGTATTAATAGGAACCATATGGGGTTATAAAT
The DNA here is from genome assembly GCA_937961455.1 of uncultured Saprospiraceae bacterium. GTDB lineage: Bacteria > Bacteroidota > Bacteroidia > Chitinophagales > Saprospiraceae > CALGNN01. Next base: position 13,366 of record CALGNN010000092.1, on the reverse strand, counting down.
ATCTCAAAGGACAGAATTTATTAAAAAGATCTAATTACTATACGGTTAAATATAAGGATGTCCAAGGCTTAGAAACTTCAAATTCTGTCACCTTAAAAGGATTCAAAATTGGTTCTATAGTGGGTATCGAATTAGATCCTGAAGATTTAATGGTAACTGTAACAATGGACGTTGATGAAGATTTTAGAATCCCAAAAAATACGGAAGCCTTGTTGACTCCAACAGGAATCATGGGAGGCTTAGAAATTCAGCTTGACGTCAAGGGAGATTGTCGTGGAGCAGATTGCGCTCAAGAAGGGGAAGAATTGCCCGGTAGAGTTGTAAGTTTTTTAACAACCATGTTACCTGAATCAGAAGTAGATTCATATGTTAACAAAATAGAAACTGCTGTAACAGGATCCATCGATGGACTAAGTGATTCTGAAGAAGGTGCTAATATTTCTAAGAGTTTAGAAAACTTGCCAGCGATCATGAATAATCTTGTCAACATCACAAACAAGCTTAATAAAACAATATCTGGTTCAACACAGAAATTTGAAGCAGCTGTAGAAAACTTGAATGCCATCACTGCTAACATAGCTGCTCAAGATGGAAAGATCAATGCGACCTTGTCGAATCTTGAAGCAACCAGCATAAACCTAAAATCTCTACCTCTAACGGAAACTGTGGCAAGCGCAAATGCTACGGTAGATAATATAGATAAAGCAGTTTTGGAACTCAAAGGGACACTGGAGAGCACTAGTGAATCTATTGGAGAGCTGGGTAGTTTAATTGGCAAAGTAAAAGGAGGAGAAGGCACATTAGGCAAACTGATTGTCGATGATGAATTGTATGATAATCTTAATCATACCAGTAAGAACCTTGACATACTTTTGCAGGACTTGAGACTCAATCCAAAAAGATATGTCAATGTTTCTGTATTTGGCAAAAAACAAAAAGAATACGCCAAACCAGAAGATGATCCAGCATTTAATTAGCCACACTTCAGTTTGTAATTAATGGGATTTTCACTTAAGGCACATAATACTTTTGGCGTCGAAGTCTTTGCCAAAGAATTCATCAAGATAACAAGCGAAAATCAAATAGCAGATTATTTCAAAGCATCTTCAAATCAAGACTTTTTTATTTTAGGAGGTGGTTCGAATATGTTGCTTACTCAGGACATTCATCAAACTGTCTTACACAATAAAATTACTGGAATTGCAAAAGTTTTCGAAGATGACTTTACGGTAACGGTGGAAGTAGGATCAGGAGAAGAATGGCATGAACTGGTTCTTTGGGCCGTAACTAATAATTATGCTGGCATCGAAAATCTCTCTTTAATTCCTGGCTCAGTCGGTGCAGCCCCTATTCAAAATATTGGTGCCTATGGAGTTGAACTTAAAGATTGTTTTTTAAGTCTCGATGCAATTGATACGCACAACGGATCAAAAAAGTTTTTCTCAAAAGAAGAATGCCAATTTGCCTACAGAGATAGCTATTTCAAAAATCTAGGCAGAGGCAAATACTTTATTACTAAACTACGTCTGCAACTAAGAAAAAAAGCTAAACTTAAAACAGCATACGGGGCAATTAAATCTAAGCTTGACGAACAAGGAATTGCTAATCCAACAATTAAGGACATTTCAGATATTATCATATCCATTAGAAATTCAAAACTTCCCGACCCAAAAATTCTGGGCAACAGTGGAAGCTTTTTTAAAAACCCCATTGTTACACAATCTGTTTTGCAACAAATACAATTAAACCACCCAGATGTAAAATCATATCCTACAAATGACCCTTCACAATATAAAATCCCCGCAGCATGGCTTATTGAAAAAGCAGGATGGAAAGGGCATAATAGAGGAACACACGGGGTTTATAAAAATCATGCTTTGGTGCTCGTGAATCATGGAGATGCATCTGGATCCGAAATCAAAAAATTGGCAGAGGACATCAAAGCTTCTGTCAAAGAACAATTTGGAATTAGTTTGGAAATGGAAGTAAATGTATTCTAATCAATAAAATTAAGATGCTTCAAGTTAGTATTACACATCAATGAAAGACAATCAACATTCAAATAACAGCTGTTCTAACAAAGAGATACCAGAAACAGACTATCAACGGATTTCATGCGATTACTATGATTACCTTGAAATGTATGCCATCCAAAAACAGCAATTGATTTTGAAATACAAGGATGCACACAATCAAACTGCTGAAAAGAAAATTCAAATAAAGACCTTAGAAACAAAAAATAAAGAAGAATTTATGATCTCAACTGATGGCATGAGATTGCGACTAGATAAAATTATTAGCCTCACTCCTATTTCAAATCTTGAAGAAGAATAAGATTCAAAAATTAGAATCGGAAGGTGCCATTTTTTCTTCAAATAAAAAATATCGCTATGCACTTTACCGACATTGGGATTCCTCTAAAGAGAAATTACTCCTTATTGGCCTAAACCCTTCTAAAGCAAATGCGACACATAATGATCCTACCATTAGAAGATGCATGGGTTTTGCAGAAAGGTGGGGTTATGGATCCGTCTATGTAGCCAATCTATTTGCCTTTTGCGCTACGGATCCAAGAGATTTATTTAAAGAGAAGAAGCCTATAGGAAAATTCAACAAGCTATGGTTAAGCCTACTTATGGACCATGCAGATTGCACTACCTTAATTTATGGCAATCATGGGTCCCATATGGATCAAGCTGCTCAACTATTATCCAACTTTACATCAGAATGGTACTGTATCAAAACGACAAAAAAACAACATCCCTATCATCCATTGTATGCCTCTTACACAGACAAACCCATTTTGTATTCTGTACCTGATCCTAGTTGATTCATTATTGGATTTGATATAGAAATCGTATTTTAAGTTTCTTACAAATCATCAATGAAGCAAATATTAATTGTATCGCTAATTTTCCTCTTAAGCTCTTGCCAAGAAAGCATTTCCAAACCCAACACTCAGATAGATTTTGATGAAAAATTCAAAAGTTTAAACTTAGTATTACCTGAGCTATCTGACCCAGTTGCGAATTATGTTCATGCAACACATTCTGATAAGATCGTCTATTTGGCTGGCAAAGGTCCAAAGCAATTAGATGGAACAAATATCACTGGGAAAGTAGGCACAGAATTGACTTGGGAAGAAGGATATCAAGCAGCAAGAATAGTAGGATTAAATCAATTAGCCGTTTTGAAAAAGCAATTAGGTGATTTAAATAAAGTAAAGAAAATATTGAAAGTAACAGGAATGGTCAATGCCGACCCAGCATTTACAGATCATTCTAAAGTAATAAATGGTTTTTCAGATTTAATGGTGGAAGTCTTTGGAGAGAAAGGCAAACATGCTCGAGCAGCAGTTGGCATGAGCTCACTACCGGGAAATATCGCTGTTGAAATTGAAGCTATAGTCGAAACTTATTAAGTACAATCTCTAACTAATGTAAAATGAAAAAATTCTTATTATTTATGGTTTTAATCCCCTTGTCGTTGATGGAAATTGAAGGTCAGGTAAACTTAGATTACCAAAAACCTCATGATGACATTTTAGCCTTGGTGGATGCTCCCCTGCCTCCTGCTTTTAGAATTAATTCAGCAGGTACAACTGGGGTAATGCTTTATCGAAAAGCCTATAAATCCATTGAAGAGTTGTCTGCGGAAGAAATGCGATTAGCAGGATTACGAATCAATCCAAAAAGCAATATTGGTAGTCGTGTTAGATACTACTATGATGCGAGAATATTGGATATAAATAATAATAAAGAATCTAGAATATCAGGAATGCCAGAGCAAGGGCAATTGGCATACTTCCTTTGGTCGCCAGATGAATCGCGTATGGCTTTCACCAACACCAATGGTTTAGAAGTGGAACTTTGGGTAATTGACATTGATAAAGCCAGAGCTTCAAAACTGGAGACCAGACCACTAAACGCTAATATGGGCCGTCCGTTTTCATGGTTCAAAGACAGTCAAAGTCTATTAGTAAAGATTATACCAGCTGACAAAAAAGAATTAATTGATCAGGCTGTCACCATTCCTTCTGGACCTACGATTTCAGAAAACGATGGGAAAATGGCGCAAAATAGAACCTATCAAGATCTATTGAAAAATGCATCCGACGAACAAAATTTTGAAGAGCTGGTTAAATCAGAATTGCATCGAGTTTATGTTTCCGGACATTCAACCGTTTGGAAATCAGCTGCGATGTACAGGTCGTTTTCTTTTTCACCAGATGGAGAATTAGTACTCATCTCAGTCATAGATCGGCCATTTTCTTATTTGGTTCCTTACTATCGATTCCCGACTAACACCTCTGTTTTCAATAAAGCTGGTGACTTAGTGAAAGATGTACATACGAGTCCACTCTTAGAGGATATACCAAAAGGATTCATGGCAACCAGTAAGGGGAAAAGAAGCATCTCTTGGAGAGGTGATAAACCTTCAACCATTTATTGGGTAGAAGCTTTAGATGGCGGAGATCCTGCCAACGAAGTTGCTATGAGAGATGAGATTTTTGAACAAGACGCACCATTCACAGGAGCAGCTCGCTCATTAATAAAAATAGTAAATCGATACGCTGGAATAACTTGGGGAAATGATGATACGGCTATTGCTTATGATAGATGGTGGAATACCAGAAATACAAAAACTTATGCTTTCAACCCTTCAGACAATAGTCAAAAACCTCAAGTATTGTTTGATAGAAATTACCAAGATCGATACAATGATCCAGGAGATTTTGTAATGAAGCGAAATGAATACAACCGTTTTGTACTTGAAATCATTGATGATAAATTATACTTATTGGGAGATGGTTATTCAGACAAGGGAATATTTCCTTTCGTTGATGAATACGTAATTGGACAAAAAGAATCTAAGCGTTTATATCAAGCGTCTGATCCAAACACCTTGGAAAGATTGTTTGCCGCCGTAGATATGAAAAGTGGAAAAATATTAAGTCGTATTGAATCAGCTAATGATTACCCGAATTATTATTTTAGGAACATTTATAGCCGATCTGTCAATGCTCAGCAAATAACGCATTTCGAAAATCCATTTGAAGGCATTACGGAAGCGCATAAAGAAGTTATTAATTACAAAAGAGATGACGGAGTAGACCTATCAGGCACCCTTTATCTTCCGCCAGGCTATGACAGAAAAAGTGGTGAAAAACTCCCAATGATTCTTTGGGCCTATCCAAGAGAATTTAAAGATAAGAGTAGCGCAAGTCAAGTCACTTCGTCACCCAATGAGTTCACCTATCCCTTTTACGGATCACCCTTGTATTGGGTCATGAGAGGTTATGCTGTCCTTGATGATGCAGCCTTCCCGATTCTGGGTGAGAATGATGAACAGCCCAATGATTCATTTAGAGAGCAGTTGGTCTCCAATGCTAAAGCAGCTATTGATGCAGTCGATGACTTAGGATATGTAGATCGCAATAGAGTTGGTGTAGGTGGTCATTCTTATGGTGCTTTCATGGTAGCCAATCTCCTTTCTCACTCTGATTTATTTGCTGCTGGGATTGCACGATCTGGAGCTTATAATAGAACATTGACGCCTTTTGGGTTTCAAGCGGAAGAGCGTTCCTATTGGGAGTCACCAGAAGTATATTATACCATGTCTCCTTTTATGCATGCAGATAAAATGAAAACTCCTTTGCTCTTAATCCACGGAGAAGCTGATAATAATTCAGGCACCTATCCTATGCAAAGTCAACGTTACTTCAATGCCTTGAAAGGTTTAGGAGCAACCGTAAGATTGGTCATGTTGCCTAAAGAAAGTCACGGATATGCTGCAAGAGAATCGATTTTACACATGCTTTGGGAACAAGACAATTGGCTGGAGACGCACGTAAAAAACCGCGTGCAAACAGAAGAACAAAGAGCGCTTAAAAAGCCTTAGAAATTTGTTGAAATAATAAACCACGCCTCTTAAGATGCTATATTTTAAGGGGCGTGTAACATTCTCATATTTTGACCGTAGTGCTAATATGAAGCCATACATCCAATTGAATAGAATCATCTATCTAGTGCTATTTGGAACATTGTCCTTTTCCTGCGTCAATGATATTCAAATAGAAGCACCAGTATCCTTGCGATACGATATTAAACCTATCCATGCAGATAGTGCAGAATATTTACAATTTCAAATTCCATTAAAAACTGATCAAAATGGAAAATTAATTCTGTGGTTTCAAAACAACGCTTGGGGACAAGAGAATCTATTCAACAGCATAAGTAAATTAGAAACAAATTCGTCCCAGTCAGACATAAAGATGGAGGCTGATAGCAATCGTATTATAATCACTGATGAGGCTCATAAAGAACTTTTAATAAGCTATGATTTAATCTCTGATATGCAAGGACCATTGGACTTTACGAGATCATTTCGAACGATTGTTGAAGATGGATATTTCCACAGTTTTGGTGGAAGGCTATTTATGATTCCTGCTAATATTTGGAATGAGGACAAGCCAGTGAATTTTGAGTTTAATTGGAATACGCCTAATCGGGACTATATTATACATAATAGTTTTGGAGCATCGATCAAGCAAGATTTGCAATTGAATGAAGAGCAATTCGAATCATCTGTTTTTGTGGGTGGTGATTTCAAGAGATACAAGCATAATGGAAAAGATCAAACATTTTACTTTTTGACCAGAGGTGATTGGATTCCTTTTAAAGAGGACAGTCTTTTTAATACCCTTCAAAAAATCAATAGGGGCCATAGAGCTTTTTGGCAAGATTACAGTGACCCTTATTATTCAGTCACCTTAATTCCGACCGAAGAGCAAAATGGATATTCTGTCAGTGGCACCGGATTGACCAATTCTTTTGCCAGCTTTATTACGAATAATGATAAAGTAGAATGGTGGCGGGTTCAATATTTATTCTATCATGAACTCCTCCACCAATGGACAGGGCAAAAGATCAAGAATGCAAATGAGGAGGAGCAATATTGGTTTAGCGAAGGCTTTACCGATTATTACACCTTCAAACTCATGTTAAAAGATGATATAATTGATTTAAAGAAATTTGTTGTATTGATGAATGAAGAAATTGAGCTCTTGTATCAATCACCCGTAAGGAACATATCGAATGATTCCATGTACTATGAAAACTTTTGGTCTAATCCACACTTACAAGACTTGCCTTATAAAAGAGGTAAAATATATGCTTTCCATTTAGACAATCAAATCAGAGCAGAATCGGATAAGAGCTTAGATGATGTGATGCGCACGATTTTAGAAAAATGTGATGACACTGGAAAGTATTTAAGTCATGATTTCTTTCTTGAAATCCTACGTTCGTATGTAACAGAGGAGCCTAAAAAAGATTTTGACAACTACATTCAAAATGGCTTAGATGTTCCTATTGAAAGACATCTTCCAACAGGCTTAAGTTTTGATAAAAACGCTTCGAGTAATTATTTAAGCATCGAAGATCAGAATGTAAAAGAAGTACTAATTAAATAAGCAATGCTTGATTCCTAAATGATTAAGGCACCAAAAGCTTTTCTACCTGTCTAAATTGATTTTTTTCATCAATCGCTTGAAAATAATAAATGCCAGAAACCCATTGGTTAAGATCAATAGTATTTTCGAATACTGGATTGTTATGATTGATAAGTAACTTCCCATTCGCATCATATACTTTATAGGTATAAGCTACATTGCTATTACTAACAATTCTGGCAGTCTGAAAATCATCAACATAACTTAATGAAATCATTTTTTCACCATCTGGAAGATCTTTCACGTCAGTTGCAAAATCAGTACAATCATAACTACTCGGAGGAAACTCAATCGTCTCTCCTGCTACAAAATTTTGCCCATCGAATGCTGGATAATCCAATGCATATTTTTCAGTTCTAAATACATACCCTACATCAGGTACTATATATTCCCATAATAGACTTCCATCTACATCTACTTCCATAATTCTTCCATTGACACCTTCAGTAATCATTAAGGTTCCATTCGATAAATATTTTGCTGCTGATGTGTAGCCTGAATAAAATTCTGTACCCGTACTTACCTGATCATATTTCAACTCTGGTAGAATAGGCATGAAAGCTTCATTCTCATTTTTCACATAAAAGCCATCTGCGTCTTTCACTGGATCAAAAATGGGTGCTGAGGAATATGTAGGCCAAGGTGTAGATAATCTATTGTTGTAACAAATCATTTTCCCCTTGTGTTCGCCATGTAAAATCCAATTGGGATTGTGCTGAAAATACAAGGTACGATCAGATGCTGTACCTTGATCATAGTTTTGAGGATTACCCCAACGATAAATAATATCTCCACCTTTTCCATGTACACCGCCCGTACTTCCTTTTGCCTCTTCTGTTGTAGTAGAATGATCGATGAGACATACCTCTCCTATCTTTCTTACACTAAGGGCTATTTGATCCAATTCAGGATTGTAATCCATACCATTAATCATAAAAGATTCATAAAATTCCCAATCGTAATCTGATATGGCATCCATATTCAACTTACCAGGATTTTCAGAGAGTTTCCCATAATTGGGCAATGTTGAATCTCTTTCTTGAATTACATGATCTGAGATATTCCACTCCCACACGATTTCACCAGAATCTTTGTCTAATTCGATGACTACGTCTACAACGGAGGGATTGCCTAAATTGGTTGGATAGCCTAAATCTTGAAATCCACTAAAATTCAAACCCCTTCTTCCAAGAGATAAATAATTTCCATTAGGTAGTTTTATGACCTCATAGACAAACTCTAAGTTGTTATCAAAATTTTGAATTACTACCTCATGTGATCCATCCCATCTGGTTTCATAAATCGTATTATTTCTTATGTACATGAGATTTCCTGTAGGAAGTAATTTTGCATGTAAATCTGTATCCGAAACGTTAGACCATTCATGAACCACTTTTCCACAATTGTCAACTAAGTAATTCGATGAAAAATTTTCAACTAAAGCATATCCCCTTAAAGCTTCAGGTGTATTAAGAGCTATTCCTTCTTGTGCATGAATTTGTAACTGAATAATGACTAGGGCAATTACAAAAACAGATTTTAGTAGATTCATTTTTTTTAACATTTTACAACTGTTTTGGCTTCAAAGACGTCTTCTAGGTACGCAACGTTTTGTATAACTACTTGTATACTAGTTAAAATAAAGATAACAAAAGCCCATATTGGAGCAGCAATTATGAAAGATAATTTGTCATTTATGTAAGCGATATGGCTTTTTAGCACTTTACATGTATATAAGCTATATCAAAATGGTGATTATGGTACAAGTGGTACTTTTATTATTCGTACTTTTAGAATAGTTTCATCTCAACCAAATGAAAAAACTTACGAGCTTAATTTTTTTACTTTTTGTTCTGAATGTAAGCGCTCAGGAAATCATCAATGAATGTGTTTTTATTGATTTTGAAAACATTCCTGGTGGAGTTCCTTCTGAAGGTCTTAACATTACTGATCAATTTGAAAGCACTTTTGGAATAACCTGTAGGAGAATTACAGGGGAGCCACTCATTCTTGCCAATATTGGTCCTCCGATAACAGCCTTTGGCAGTATCTGGGGAGAAGACCAACCCAATCCTGGACATGACAATGGTTTGTACTTTTTAACTGATGATGGCATGCTGCAGGGTCTAACAGCAACGCCTGTAGAATTTCTATTTTCTCAACCGATTGATAGCTTTTCAGGATGTATTCTAGATATGGATTTTGGTGAGGAGTTTGTCATCCATGCCTTAGATGCAGCAGGTGACATTATTCTGGCTGATACCATTAGAGATGGAGATCCGGGGACTGGAGATGGGATATGTACCTATTGGGGCTTTAATCTCAGTGGATGCGAAGGAACAATTGGTAGTGTAAGGTTTGCTGGTTTTAGAGAAACTGCTGGAGCATTTGGTTTAGGTCTTGATAATCTTACTTTTTGCGGATCAGGAATTGATTTATTAAATGACATAGAATTAGAATCCATTCCAGGTGCCTGTGATGATATGGGCGAAGTCGTACTGACTAACACTGGAGGAGAACTGTATGAATAGTCCATGGACAGTATAAATTGGAATAATCAAGGGGAGTTTACAGGCTTAGATCAAGGTGAATATCTGGTTTATATTCGAAATTTAAACGGTTGTGTTGCAACCATGAATGCTGAAATAACGGAACCCATCCCTATAGAAATTATTGAAGTCCAAGGGGTCAATACTAGTTGTGCAGAAGATAATGGAATCATCTCTATTACGAGTTCAAATCCTTTTGTAGAATATTCTATTGATGGTATTAATTTTCAAGAAGAAAACACCTTTGTGAATGTTCCCCCAGGAGATTATGTAGTGGTCATTACGGATGCAGATGATTGCAGTGATATTGCCAACATCAGTATTGATGCAAGTACCCTACCTGAAATCACATCCATCCCGATTATTTCTGAAGATATATGTCAAGGTCAAAATGGATCTATAGAAGTCATTGCAACACAAGGCACCATGAATTACCAATATTCTTTGAATCAAGGTGTATTCCAAAGCAGTAATGTTTTTTCTAACTTATCTGCTGGCACCTATACCATTGAAGTCATGGATGATGATCAGTGTACAGACCTTGGCCAAGTAAGCATAGATTTTACCGACAGTATTTCGGTACAACAAATTATCTCTACACCTCCAGAGTGTCCTTCTACAACTGGAAGTTTCGAAGTAGTCGCAACAGGCGGCACGGGCAGTTTTATTTATACATTAAATGGAGAAGTATTCCAAGCAACTGGTGGAGCCGTTCCTCTTGAATTAGGTATTTATGATTTGATCATAGAAGACCAAGTTGGTTGCATGTATACGGATCAAATCGAAATTGAGCACCCTGAATGTCCCATTTATGTACCCAATATATTTTCACCAAATGGAGATGGCTTGAATGATGTCTTCCAAATATTTACTGCGACTCAATACGATATTCAAGTGCTCAAATATGAAATATTTGATCGATGGGGTGAAAAAGTTTACGCTGCAACTGACTTTCCCATTCACAGTTCTGAATATTGGTGGAATGGTATTTATAGAAATGAAGCCTCCCACATTGATGTATATGCCTATGTCATTGAAGTACTCCATGAAACAGGGAATACTGAATTGCTAAGTGGTGATGTAATGCTTATTCGATAAACATATTTTTTTTATATTTACGATAGCAATCTCCTCCGCTACTTTTAACTATAATAATGGCAAGCCTTTTTGGCTTAAATAGTACTATCAATGAAAAGTTTTAAAGAATGGGTCTCCCTGTTTCTATTCACAATATTATTAAGTGGTTCTCTTAATTCTCAAGAAATCACGATGAGCTTCGTAAACCCCACAATTGACAATATCAACTTTTATCTTTGTGCGGATGTCGTAGCCTCAGCAGATATTCCTGGAATTTTATTGGACGAATTAAATATGCGAATGTACATTGACGAAGCGCAAATGGGCTTCGTAGAATTCCGAGATCCAGATCCTAATTATTTTGTTGAAACTGGTGGAGAAACTATCATAGGTGCAGCAGGAGCAGGTCAATCCTTTTTCGGTTTTATCGGTGACTTTGTGTACATATTTGATAATCTTAAAAGAGTTGGAAACGCAGCTACTGAAATTGCAGTCGCACCACAAGTAACCTATTTATTTGAAGCATGCTTTAATTCTGGAACCCTTCCAGACGGTAGTACCTTTTTTGGAGGTAATGCAGACATTTGCCCATCATTAGTTTTTGATAAAGATCAAGACGGCACAGGATTTAGTCCCGGGTCAGATGGTCTTCAAGCCATATACATCAATCCTGCTGGTGGACCTCCATTAGCTTTAGATGAAAGCACCGTCAATGGAAACTGGGATTATTATGACCCAGACCCTACTCTTGGACCTTGCGCAGAAGGATTGGGTTACGCCTTACCAGAACTTACAAATTATGACATGGTCGCCACTGACTGTGAAGCCATTAGAATTAATTGGAATACAGAGGTCGAAGCAAATGACGGTCTTTACAAAATATACAGAAGATACGATGGTCAGCCTACTTGGGAGCTCATTCATCAAATACCTGGCAAGACCTCTTTTGTTCCTTCAAGCTATACATTCGTTGATGAAAAAAATAGTCGCTCAAATTTAAGGGTCTATTATAATGTCAACTATTTAGATTATACCGATAATATTGAAAGCGTACTCTTCAGCACTGAAGAAAAGCTGACATGCGATTTTGAAAACAGCCTTACTGTTTTCCCAAATCCAGCACAAGATGTTACCCACGTTTCTTTTTCCTTTTATCGAGTAGCCTTTAGCCCTACCTTAGAACTATGGACTGTAGATGGCAGGAAGGTAAAAACATATGATTTGGAAGGCATTTATGAGGAAGGGAAATATGATATTCCTTTAGATATTCGAGGATTGCATGCGGGCTCTTACATATTAAAGTTGGAAGCTTTTGGGAATATCCAAAACGCTATTTTACAGATTTTTTGATTGGGCTTTTTGGTATTTAGCTTTTTGGCTTTTTAGTTATTTAGCTTTTTAGCTGTTTGGCTTTTTTGGGTATTATTTAAATAGTACCATTTGATGTAAATCAATATATCCGCCATCAACTTTTAAACTGTTTTTCTCTGTACCAAATACTTTAAAACCTAAGTTCTCATAAATCTTAATTGCCGACAGATTATTTGACATAACTCCTAATTCAATTTGCTCTATTCCTTGGATTAGGAAAGCTTCTTCTACTGTTGCCTTCAATAAAGTAAAACCAATGCCTTTTTTTTGAAATTCAGGCTTAACGTACATCTGTATGATATTGCCTCTATGACAACATCGAGTGTCTGTCATTCTATAAAATCCACAAATTCCTATGAGTGCTTCTTGACTAAATGCACCAATAATAAAATTATCAGGATGCGCTTCTTCAATGTAGCTTTCATAGCCCATCTTTTCTTGCCTTAAAGCATCCTCGTATCTGGCACCAAAACTATTTGGATAATTTTTCAAACTCTCCAACCTGATCAAACGGTACGCAATCGCATGTGGTTTTCTAAGTTTGATATAATTGATGTGATTAATTAGCGCGTCCATGTTTTCAGTATTAAAATAAATATAAGTGTAATTATCTATTTGCTTATAAAAGCTGCGAGAAGTATAGGTCAATCTGTTCATAAGCATTTCGGTGCATAGCAAAACAACATTTTTTTTGGATGCTTCCACGCAACCTTTTTACCACTTCAAGAATATATATAATATAAACTGGTTAAACACAATAAGGAAACTACAGCGAAGGTATTTCAAGATGATATAGATTATCAATTGGGCCTGTCATGTATAAGTGCAGACAAACCTTTTTGCTGTTAAATTCGCA
>CALGNN010000091.1 GCA_937961455.1 uncultured Saprospiraceae bacterium | reverse complement strand
GAAGAACTTGAAACTTCGATGTCTAACCCAGATGTATTCCCTATTGATATGGAATTACCTGTAAGTGTGACATTAGTAGCTGATGGATCAACTGTAGAAATTAACAATGTAGAAGATTTATTTCAAGTATTAGAAACTTGTCAATAAACCCTAATTGATTAGATATTGATGTTAGATCAATCTATCATAAAATTATGTGTACGTAAGGATCGCAAAGCTTTCCAGCAATGCTACGAGGCTTGTGCTCCTTACGTATATTCAATTGTCAAACAATACATCCAGAATGTAGAAGAACGAAAAGATGTCATGCAAGAAGTATTTGCGCACATCTTTAATAGCATTGAAAAGTTTAATGAAAAGAAGGCTAGTTTCAAAACGTGGATTAGTCGAATAACTATCAATCAGACGATAAATCACATTAAGAAAAATAAAAAACATTCTTTTTTAATTACACTGCATCCAGAGATTGAACATTACGAAGAAGAGCAGCAGTTAGCGTTTGATCAAATTAATAAAGCAGTATTTAAAAAAGTATTGAATAAAATGCCCACAGGATATCGCACCATTTTTTTGCTTTATCATGTAGATGGATATGCGCACGGTGAAATATCTTCCATTCTAAACATTAATGAACAAACCTCAAGATCTCAATTATCAAGAGCGCTTAAGTGGCTAAGAAAACATTATAAAGAACAATTAAAGGCAATTAGCTATGGATAAAAATAATTACAAAAATTTTCTCAGAGACGAGCAAAATCTGCTTCCTGAAAATTTATCCTGGGATAAAGTTGAATCTGGTATCCAAACCAAATTGGATCTTTTAGAAGCATCCTCAAAAAAAGCCTTCTGGAGAAGAATTCGATCATTTGCTTTTTTGCTCTTTGGTTTGCTTATAAGTGCCTGCTTAATTAACCAATGTTACTTTAATAAAAATAATTCATCCAAAAAATCCACAGAAGTACTGAATCAAAATCACAGCACAATAGCTGAAAAAAATATTCAAGAAAATACTGATTCTCCATCGAAAAAAACTAAAATTTTACAATTAGAAGAGTCACAAAAAGAACAAACATCCTTGGCTCAAACGGATCGAAAAAATAGCTTGTCTTCACAGACAAAAACCAACATTAAAAAGAAAGAAGCCAAGACATTCTTACCTAACAGCATTAGTACACAGACAATAAAAATTAATAAAAATTATAGCACAAACCGTATTGCTCAAAGTCCCATTGATAAGTTTAATATAAAGGAAGCCAATGAGTCAGTCAGTGGAATAAGTAAGTTTAATGAAAATCAATCCAATCAAGATTTAGTTGAAAAAAACACATTAAATAAAGAAATTTCAAATATTAAGTCAGCTTCACCTATTAGTACTTTATTGCATTTCATACCAACTAAAAATAAGCACCTTGGTTTATCCGGTGCTGGTCCATTTATCAAAAAAGAAGCCTTTCACCCCAAATGGTCTTTTGGCCTTTCTTCAGGAGTTATCTTTTGGAATCCAGGTTTTGAAGGTCAAATGATTGGACAACATAAAGCACAATCTGAAAAGGCTTTAGTGAGTCATGGTACGCACTTTAATTTAAGTTTTTTACTAAATGATAAGTGGGAAATTAGCAGTGGATTGTCATTTGCTAATAGAAATAGTCGATTAGAATTTTCTGGAGTAAAAGACACCACTGTCGCTGTTGACAGAGTGGTCACATTAGTGAATCCAGATACAGGCAACCAAGTTGGTCAACAATCTATGAATCTTGATGCTTCTGCTCAAATATATAGAAATCTAATACATCATAATAACTACCAGCAATGGTCCGTACCTTTATATCTAAGTAGAAACTGGCGGTCAAATAAGCGTTTAAATCTTAAGACAGGAGCTGGAATAGAATATGCTTTTTTTGGAAATGCAAAAGGGGTAACATTAAATCTTTTGCAAGGAGAAACAAGCGTCTGGCCTAGTAGGATAAAAGAAGATGACTTTACACTTTCTAATCGTGTAAGTGTATTGGGAAATATTGAATTGGAATATCAACTAAGATCAAAGATTTTAATAAAAACTACCATTCAAGGAAGTAGAAGTATTTCTAATTTGGATACAAGAATCGGAGAAACTTTCCTCCCTTCCAGCTTGTACTTAAGCGCTGGACTTACTTATAGACTATAATTATTACTTTGATATATAAGACAAAAGGGGCGACTATATTAGTCGTCCCTTTTTTGGTTTCATTTAATCTTTATAGATTAATCTCTGCATGACTTTTTAAGTGCTTTAAGATCATCTCTGCTCGTAATGGTTTGAACCGTTCCATCTTCTAAGGTCACCTCAAAAGGATAGACTAATTTTGGTCTGTTATCTGGAGAAGGATCATTATTAATAAACCAATCCTGCAATAAGTCTTTTAATGCATCTGCATCATCAGAAGCTACAATACTTCCATCTGGGAATTCTATAGAAATTGGATATACCAGTTGGAAACATTCATTTGAAATCCACTTTTGAAACTTTGGAAATCTTCTTTCACAGGTTGCTTTTAAAGCAGCTAATTCTTCTGCATTTTGTACAGAGATTAATTCTCCTTCTTCATTTAAAATATCTATTGGAAAGGCTAATTCTGGTTTTTCAGTAGCATCAGGATTATTTTCTCTCCAAGTTTTGATAGCTGTTTTTAAACTTTGGTGACTATCTGCTTCTACTGAAGTGCCATCCGGGAAATTAAGTGTCACTGGAAACACCAACTCAAAACAAGCCGTTTTTCCTGTCATGCATTTTCTGGCTATTTCGTCAGAACTTTCGCTTACATAATTGTCAACATCAATGACACTTTCTTCAAGACCACAAGAACTGAACATCACGACGCCTAGCAAAGTGATGGATATTGCATTAAAAAGAATTCTCAACATAATTTTCTAAATTTTTAATTTTACATTTTGATTACATAAACAGAAGAAGGAACTTTTAGCTTTGTACTCATTCTTAAGAATATTTTAACATTATGATGGAAGATTCTCGGTTGTGGCTTGCATTTAAGAGTGGGGATAGATTGGCCTTTGAGCAAATCTATCGTGATCAAGTAGATATGCTAATCAACTATGGTCATAGGTTTACTCCTGATTTATCTTTGATAGAGGATACCATTCAAGAGTTGTTTATCAATATTTGGAAAAACCGAGCAAATCTTGCAGAAACAGATTCCATAAAAAAATACTTGCTTGCTTCTTTTAGAAATAATATCATTCGAAATATTAAAAAAAATAAGAAGACAGAATTGAAGGAAGATTTTTCAGATGATAACTTTCAAGCAAGTTTATCAATTGAAGAAATCTTAATACGTACAGATACTGATAATGAACAAGCACTAAGATTAAAGAATGAATTTGAAAACCTTAGTCCAAGACAGAAAGAAGTTATTTACCATAAATACTATCAACAAATGGACAACGAAACCATTTGTGAATTAATGGATATAAGTTATCAATCATTGAGAAATCTGTTGAGTTCTGCCATTAAAAGACTACGAAAACAAATGAAAAAATAATGAGTACAAAATCAAACATATGTTCTTATATAAGTAAATACCTCAATTATGGAGCGTTTTACAATGTACTGTTTGATCTTATTTTTTCTAAGCCTCGCATGTGAAAAGGAAGCCATGGTCCAAATAGACAACGAATTACAAATTTATATCGATCAATTTGAAGCAGCAGCGCTAGAAAGGGGTTTGGATGTAAACTTGTCAGATGTCGGTATTCATGCTTTTATTGAAGATATAGAAGGAGCCATTGTTGGCCAATGCCAGCATAAAGAAGATGATCCTAATGTCATTTTATTGGATCGCAATTATTGGGACAATGCAACTGAAGATGAAAGATTGTTTATTGTCTTTCACGAATTGGGTCACTGTGTGTTAAAGAGAGAACATAATGATCAAAAAGATTCAAATGGCTATTGCACAAGTATTATGCATAGCTCTTCACAAGTATGTAATATTGATTTTAGCCTAACGGAAAGAGATAGGTATTTTGATGAATTATTTAATAATTAAACATGGATAAATATTTACATTATACAATTGAAGATTTCGCCTTTGATGACGATTTTGTCAAATGGGTACAATCATCATTTCAATTTCAAAATGAAAAATGGCTTGATTTACAAAATCAAGAAAAGTATAAAGAAAATATTTCCGAAGCGATACGATTGGTTCAAAGTATGGCTTTTGAAAAAACAGCTTATCCAAATGAAAGAAAAGAAAAGCTATGGGCTTCTATTGATAAAGAAACTAAAGTACTTCTCCCCTCTCAAGAAAAGAAATCCAATTTTAGCTCAGCGAAGATCATTAAATATTTGGTGCCTCTTGCAGCAAGCTTTTTGTTACTCATTTATTTAAGCACTAGTGATTCTGGCGCTAGTTCTTTTGATACACAGATAGCAGAGGTAGAAAATATCTCCTTACCTGATGGCTCTACGATCAACATAAATGCATTGAGTAATGTGAGCTTTGATAGCAAAAACTACAAAGAAGCAAGAACGATATCTTTAGAGGGAGAGGCATTTTTTAGTGTTGAAAAAGGCAAGCCGTTTAAAGTAATTACGACACATGGTACAATAGAAGTGTTGGGAACTTCATTTAATATACACTCGCGGCCTGAAGGTTTTGAGGTAAGTTGTCACACAGGTAAAGTAAAAGTAGAAAGCGCTGATAAACTCTGGACGGTCTTTTTAGAAGCAGGACAAAAATGTTATTTAGGAGATGACGGAAGACTTAAAAGAATGTATGGAGGTGAAAAAGATAATGAGTGGATTAGTGGCGTGCATCATTTTGAAAAAACGCCTTTGGAAAAAGTCATGAAAGAATTTCAACGTCACTATGATGTAGAAATTAATGTAGCAGAAGAAATAAAATCCACTGCATACACAGGAAGCTTTGAAACAAAGAATTTAGATGATGCTTTATACATGATTTGCTGGCCCCTAAAACTTAATTGCGAATTAAAAGACGGAGTTGTTCATTTGACGGAGTAATCAATTTATGTTGAGAGAGCTTATTGTTATTTTTCCTTTCTTTTTCATTGCTGCAAATATTTTTGCACAACAGTCTTTAACATCCATCATTGAAGAAATTTCTGCCACTCACAATGTTGAATTTGCCTATCCAACTGAATTGCTAGAAACGCAATATGTGAATGAGCTTGAGATTGATAAAAATCTTGAAAAGCAGCTCGATCTGATTTTTGAGGATCTTCCTATTGAATATAAAATATTTAATTCCACGAAAGTTTTACTCAGAAAAGAAACGAGTAATTCTGCACCCGTCAGTAAACCCATCATCTTAAGCGGGACCATTTTTGATCAAGAAAATAGCCTTGCTTTAATATCAGCAACTATTTATCTAGAGGATTTCAAAAAAGGTTGTTATACCAACGACAAAGGTGAATATGAATTAATGATTGACGAAGCCGATCTTCAAAAAAATGTCATCATTTCCTATTTAGGATACGAAGAAAAAAAGATTAGTGTAAAACAACTGATAGACCAATCAAAGATTCACCTTAAGCTAGCAGAACTTGAATTTGAAACGATCGTAATTTCGCATGTTAATCCTACCGTTCTCAATAAAAAGGATGGGTCATATCAATTTAAAAAAGAATCATTGAGTGAAAACAATGCAGGATTATCCTCAAGTGATTTATTCCGAAGCATTCAAATGATGAGCGGAGTATCAGCTACCAGAGATGATGAAAGTTCTATTAAAATTAGAAATTCAAACTCAGAGCAAACTTTAATTATACTTGATGAAATGCCAATTTATAATAGCAGTCATTATTATGGCATCTTTAGCAACATAAATAAAAATTATATCGACCAAGTAAGACTATATAAAAACATTCTACCTATCGAATACGCAGGATTCGCTGCTGGCATGTTGAAAATGGAAAGTCACAAATTGGAAGAAAAAACTACTGGAATCATTGACTTTAATTTAATTGCTCCAAGTATTAATTTTAAACTGCCTGTCGATTCTAGTTTTCAAATTCAATTTGCTGGAAGAAGAAGTTTACTTGACTTAGAATCTATTATTAATGATCCTGAAATGGATCAGGTATTTAATTTTTTAAGCGACAATCTTCAAAGAAAGGCTATAGATAGGGTAAAACCCACTTTTAATTTCTACGACCTCAATGCACAAATACAATATCGATTTAAAAACAATAGCTCGATATCGGCTAATTATTTTAATAGTAATGATGATTTTTTATTAGCGTACGAAAATGATTTTAAGACTAAAAAAAATGGTGAAGAAAATCAATTAAAAGAAAACTATCTCGAAACAAGAAATTGGTCAAACCAAACCGCTTCCATTATATTCGAAACACCTTTTTCAAAATCACTAAACTTTAAATTCATAGCATTGTCAAGTGAATATAATCACAATAACGACGTAGAAAGTTTTTTTAAAAATCAAAATAACAACAATGAATTAAATAGGGATGTGACATTGGAAAATAGAATTAAAGAAAGGGGTGTTAAAGCTATGCTAAGCAAAGTAATTTTAAATTCTACATTCCAACTTGGGTTAGAATATAATTCCTTTAATGTTTCGCAATTAATTAATCGTGGAAGTAATGATAATATTGAAAATGATAATGCACAGAGAATAAGTTTATTTAGCTCTTATAAGTTTGATAAGAACAATTGGTTTTTTGAACTTGGAACACGAGTGAATAATTACATGTTTAAAAACAAGACAAATTATAGTCTTTCTCCACAAGCTTACATTAGATATAAACCAACGGAAAGTATTTATTTAAAAGCATCAATTGGTCGAAATGTACAATATTTAAGATTGATCAATTACAGGCGTAATGATGGAAATTCCATTGAGCTATATCGTCTCGCAAACAACTTAGGGATCAATGATAATAGCTCAGGCATACCTCCTATTTATTCAAACAACTACATGTTTGGATTTAATAAAAACATAGATAAGTGGAATTTTGATATCGAACTTTATAAGAAAGATATTACGGGAAGCATTGAATTTGCTAGTAGACTTTTAGGCTTTGAAGGAGATATAAACAGTGCGCCAAAAATCGATGATTTTAAACTGTACCGTGGAGATACTAAAGTAAAAGGTATGGATCTTGGCATTAGTTACACCTCAAAAAATTATAACAGTTTAGTCAGTTATACCTTAAGTAAAGCAGACAATTTTTTTCCTGATATCTTTAATAATAGCCTATTTCCAAACGAAAATGACCAAAGGCATGAATTAAATTGGACCAACAGTTTGCAACTAAAACAATTTATTTTTTCTGCTAATTATGTTTATGGATCTGGAAAACCTTATCTAGATTTAGAAGGATTGGAAACTTTAGTAGATAGAGAAAGTACAAATCCTGAAAGCTTGTATACGCAATTAGATTATTATTCAAGAATTGATGTAGGCCTTGCATATAATATTCCTTTTAAAAACAGTAATGCCAGCATTGGACTTTCTGTATTAAATTTATTGGACAGAGAAAATGTAAAATACCGTCAACAAACATTTTCAATTGCATTTGACGGGAATGATCAAAATGACAATAGGAATGCTGTTATTGGATCTGAGTCCGCTTTACTAAGTCGAACTTTTAATCTTTCTTTTAACTATAGTTGGTAATTTATTATTTGAATTTCTCGCTCAATTCAGCTATTGGCATGGAATAAACTTTATTTAAATCCATACAAATTAATTGTTCCTCCTTAATCGTGCAGGACAGTATTCCTTCATTATTTTTGTGTGCTATTTTATAGGACTTGTTCGAATTAATATTGTAAAAAGATATAGAGCTATCCGTTAATTTTTGAGTACTATCGTCCAATGTGCTTAAACTAAAATTTGTATAACCAATTACCTTATCGAAAGCAAAGGGGGAAGTGGAGTATTGATTTTCATCATATTTATGAATGTAGCTTTTAAAGGAAAGTCCATCCTTATTTACGATATAAAAATATAAAGCCTCTGGTGTGACGAGACCAGTAGTATATGATTTAGCTTGTTCAAAAATTTTAAAGCTTTCAGGGTGGTATCGATGTGGCAGATAAAAATTGAAATTTTCATCAACCGAAGAATAAATTTGTATACTATCTCTATTTCCTCTAATAAGGAGATTCAAATCATCTATATATCCATTGTATATATTACCACAGTCTTCACCAATTGAATCAATTAAAGCTCCATCATCAAAAGCATATTGCTTTCTAATTCCTTTGTGAGCAAGCTCATTACAAGTCTCCAAAATTTCAAATTGATTCTTGTCAGAATAAATATTACTCAAGCGTGGATAAAATTCATTAAATGGAATCTCATAATCTTTGGACTTATCGACACCGAATTTTTTAATGCCTTTTAATCCATCAAATAAAATAATTCCAGCTTCTTCTTCTAAAGGTAGGGTGATAATATAAAATTCCGGATTGTGAGCTTCTACTTTATAGTTTGCCAAAAGATCCCATTGTTCATTATAGACTTTATTTTCCTTTTTAACTAAATCATAAACAAGTCTATATTTTCTATTTTTTGAAAATCTCACAAAACTATTTGAATCATAATGTCTAAAACCATTTACTTTAAATAAAGAAAAATAGTCAAACCACTCAAAGTTGTTTTTTATGGCTATTTCTTTTAATAAATGATCATCTAACAAAATAGCTTCAGACTTTGGTAAAAGGATTGTATTATTCTTTTCTAGATCAATAGTAGCTGATTTGGAATTTTCTCCACTTTTAAGCACAGGCTCACAGGCTAACAATAAAAAAATGACAATATAAAATCCGATAATATTGGATATGCTTATTATTCTATTGCGTTGGACCATAGGAAAAGTTAATGATGAGATTTTCAAAGACGCTTATGTATTAATCTAGCTCCAATTTCGGTTTTAATGATAACCAAAATTTATTCAAACAAAGATGCGTCTAATCCTTTAACCAACTTTAATGCATTTTTGTAATATACTTTTTCTAAGATTTCGTCTGGTAAATCCAAGCCATACATTTTCCAAAAAGCATGGTATCTTTTATAATAGGGGAAATACTCATCAGCCGTTTCTAAGACTCTAAAATAGGTTGCGTACTCTGCTGGCTTATAAGAGTCTTTGCCAAAGAGAATTCGATCTTGATATTTTTCAAAAAAGGCATTGGCTGCTCTTGGTTGTCTTCCCAATTCTGCAATAACAGCTCCTAATTCGATATACATATTCGGCATTTCATCAAGGAGTGTTCCTAGATGAGCTAGGTTATTGGCATACCATCCAAAATGTGCAGCAATAAAATTGGTATTAGGATGCTTTTTAAAGATGTTGTGTTGTTCTGCTATGATCTGTTCAAAGGGAGCAGGATCATCGGCTTCTCTTTTTCTATTAGGACGCAATTTTAATTCTAGCCATCTTTCATTGGATGCATCATGAGGCTCCCAAAAGGAAGCCGGATCTGCGGAATGAATTAATACAGGCCAATCATATTCCGCACATTTTTCGAACACTGCTGAAATACGCGGATCATCAATTCGTATGCGATTTCCTTTAGAATCTTCATTGGTCATTCCTTGGGACTTATATATTTTGAGACCTTTTGCTCCTTGTTGATAATCAAACTCAAGCTGATCAAGCGTACTTTCTAACCAATCTTCTTCATCAATACTTCTTAGCTCAATATTGGTGAAAACCACTATACGATTTTCGTGGCCTGATTTTTTTACATTGGCCATGATATCCTTTAGTTTCTTTCCTCCTCTTCCACTCAGGTTAACTACGATACCCATATTTAGAGAATCCATCTGTTTCATTAAATAATCAATGTCCATTTCAGCCATACGCCAATGGTGGCTATGAATATCTATAAAAGGCATCTTAGCACTGCTGGTTGGATTTTCTTCAACTACCAAAGTAGAAGGCGGATCATAATCTTCGAAACTTATGGTAATGTCTAAAGGTTCTCTTCTCTGACCTATTAAGCTGCTGCTTATTAGGATCATACAAAGTGCAATTATCGATTTCATTTTTTAATTTTTTAGTTTGCTAAGAACACTGAAAATAGCTTAATTCAATTTAATCTAATAACCTGTTTGTGCATATTGCCATGTTATGGACATTGTAATGTCATCAATTTTTAGACAAATGATTTCAAAGAAGTTTTATAATTTTTCATAAATACTACGAACCCTATACGGAAAATTTGGATTCCACATATTGTAGCTCTGTTTTGATTTAAAAATGAAGCTTTGTTTAATCAGAATTTATTAGTTGTATAGTGGAAAATAGACCTTTACAGAAAAGCATAAGATTATTCATTAGAATGTTTGAAGTAGTCTTGTTGATAGATATTCTTATATGCTTGTTCGTTCAAAACTATGATTACGCCATTTCAAGTATCATATTGCTAACTGGAGTATTATGCTCTAGGTTCTTATTGAAGAAAAATCTATACGATACGGCTATCGTTTTTCTAGCCATGGTATTTTACATTATTGGATTTTACCACGCTTACCTTTTAGAGGATATTATTGTTTGTTATTTTATCTTATTAGTAGCTCCAATTATTGGTGCACTTTTACTTAAACAATTTTCATTAAAAATATTTCTTCTATGCTGTTCTTGCCTATTATTCCTTCTTTGCAACTACATAGCTGGAAATGAACTTTTTGAAAATTACTTCTTTTTTTACGGTCTGATTCCTTCTAGTTTATTGATGATGCGTTTTCACAATAAGCTCAAAGAAATAACAGAAGAAAAAGATGAGTTGATAAAAAAGCTTGAAGATAAGAATGAACAAAATTTGCTTTTCTCAAATATGATGAGTCATGATTTAAAAGCTCCTTTGAGAAATATTGAAGGCTTTTCAAAGTTGCTGCAAATGAAATTAAAAAATTTGGATGAAAATGAATCTGAATTATTTTCTTTCATCACATCAAGCACAGAAAACATGAAAAACCTCATTGATGATTTATTGGTATATTCTAAATCAAATATTGCAGAATATACCTTAGAAGAGGTAGACTTTGAAAAACTCATTAGTAATTTAATTGAATCTTTTAATTACGATATCATCACGTCTAATATAGATTTAGATACTTCTAAGCTTTTTCCTATTTACGGAAACGAAGAATCCTTAAGACTGGTTTTCCAAAATTTAATATCTAATGCTATCAAATACCAGCCTAAAAATCAGTCTCACATTCCAAAAATAGAGATTATTCAAAGGCGTGAAGCTTCAAACAATGTCATTATAGTAAAAGATAATGGTATCGGATTCGATGGTGATAAAGCAGACCAAATTTTTATTCCATTTAATCGGTTTCATGCTTCTTCAGATTACGAAGGTACTGGCTTGGGTATGTCTATCGTAAATAAAGTAGTAGAAAAACATCATGGTGCAATTGATGTATCTTCAGAATTAGGAAAGGGATCGACCTTTACTATTTCACTCCCAGCTAAATCCTAAGTTCAGTCTATCATTAAAAGTACTCCATGATTCCCAAAATTCCATTGTAAGAAATTACTAAAGAAAAGAAGAGTGCTCCAAAAAGACTTATATATATAAATAAATTGGTTTTGTAGCCTTTCATAATATCCTTCTTTCGGATCATTAGGATGATTCCAATAATCACAGCTGGCAAAACAAACACATTAAATACTTGTGATAAAATTTGCATTTCAATAGGATTAGCTCCAAATATTGGAACAATCAAAGCAACTAAACAGGCTATAAAAGTGATAATTCTAAATTGTCTTGAATTGGTATCTAACTCCCCTGATTGGTAATCCGCTAATAGCAAGGGTGCAATTAATAAACAAGGAAAAATAGAAGACAGTCCTGCACTCAGGGTTCCAAAAAAGAATATGGTAACAGCTAATTTACCGGCTATCGGTTCTAAGGTGTTAGACATATCCAAAACATGCGTAACGGTTTTGCCTTCTGTAAAAAGTGCTCCATGCGCCACTGCCATAATAGCACCACTTATTATGAAAACCAATGTTGCAGCAATAATGGCATCTTTTTTCTGCTCCTTTAGATTATTCTCATTCCATCCTTTCCCTTTAATAAATAAAGGTCTTGATAAAAAAGTAGCTGCAGCCATTGTAGTACCAACAAAAGCTGCTACCATCATATTTCCTCCAGGTTCTTGTGGTATTCTTGGCCATAATCCTTTTACTACTTCTGAGGGAAGCGGATGAACAAAGAATAATGAAATGATAAAGGAAAGACCCATTATCGAAACAAATATTACAAGGATTTTTTCAAAGAAGCTGTATTTACCTATTAACATAATCCCGTAAAAGATTGAAATAATAACTATGGCTGTCATCAAAACTGTAGCATATTGATAATCGGCGAGGCTCGGGATGTTAAGAGCCAGCAACTCATAAATGATATTAGATGAAATACCTAATATTCCCATGAGGGAATTCCATTGACCAAAGGTTATTCCCAGTATGATTAATATGGCCAATATTTTCCCACCTTTAATGTGTTTTTTAAATCCATGTAATGCCGTTTCTCCAGAAATAAGAGAATAGTTGCCATATACAAAGATTAATACGCCTGAGAAAAAACAACTCAACAACAGTACCCATAATAATTGCATGCCGTACTGACTACCTGCAACAATCATTGAAGTCACACTACCTGTGCCTATGGTATAACCAATAGCAAAAATACCCGGGCCAAAAGCCAATATTCCAGCTATTATTTTCTTGAACAATGAAAGTTCACCATTACTTGTATTCATAGTATTAAAGTCTAATTAAGAATAAGGTAAGTTAAATTTCTGAAATTTAAATACTACCCCTGTGGGTAGTACAAAATGATTCTTCATGAAATATATTTGTATCAAAATAAAGCCTATGAAAACTATAAGACTATTTATCATTCTCACCATAAGTTCTTGGCAAATGACGGCGCAAGACCTTAAAGTTCATGACTTGGTTGTAGATCAAGTATTAAATCTTGATGCTGATTTATCAGAAGGTCAAACCATTCCATTAACATGGGCGTCCAGCAGTCAAGTTGCTTGTTTTCCTGCGACAAGATTTAATGAGTTTAAAGGAAACCATGTTTTTTATAGAGTAGACCTCCCTGCACAATCCCAAATGACCATTACTGTTAAACCAAATAACAATAAAAGAATCAACCTCTATGCAATGCGCATGGGAGTGGAAGATAGAATGACCCCACCAGATATTCAAGTTGTCGGAGCTTGCGAAGCATCCTATCCAATTTACGCTGGAACTCCAAATTACCAAACAAGGGCAAAGGCGCAATCAGTAGAATTTATGTCTATAAGGAACCCTTATAGCATTTTGATAGGAGTAGCAGGAGCAGAAAATGTTTTAAGTGGTTCATACGACTTAAACATAGAGATAAGTTCCAGATAGCACAACATATAAAAAGGGATTGTTTCATGATTGCAATCCCTTTTTAATTTTATTCTTCATTAGCATTTTAAAATCTTTATACGATCTTCCTATATTTATTTATTGGATTATGACTCCATAAAGAATTAAAATGAAGCCGCTTTATATTTTTTTCTGCTATTTCTTTTTTTGTGCAATGACATGTGCTGAACGTTCGAATGGTGTAAAACCTTACACCATGAAACTTTGGACCATTGAAAATGCTGAAAAGGAAACGATCATTTCAAAGAAAGCTACAAAAGAAGAAATCATTAGTTTAATGGATACGATTAATTGGTCCATTTTTCATCAAATAATTCTGGAACAAAAAAATGGTGATGCCGTAGAAGTAGGTGGAAGTTTTGAGGATGGCTTTTCTGCAAGTTTAAACATAGCCTATGAGCAATTTATTATTTACGATGCGCCCAAGAATAAGGAAATACTTTTAGACATACTATTGATTTATTTAATAGACGCAGATCAAGTCATGAATAAATATAAATTTTATTAAAAATGAATTTTCAATTAAATCCAAAGGGGAAGGATAAATTAATCCCTCCCCTTTTTCTTTAAAAAATCGCTTCCTTTATTTTTCAAGCGCTTCAAGACGCTTTAAAATATTTTCTATTTGAATATCTTTTTCTTTTAATTCTTCTTCTTTATCGAGCAATTGTTCATTCAACTCTTGCACAGACTTGATCAATACAGGAATTAATTCGATGTAATTCAAAGCCAACATTTCATCTTCTGCATCAGGAACACTAACGAGATCTGGAAATATTTCTAAGACTTCTTGTGCAATTAATCCCATTTGTCTTTTCTCAGATAATTTCATTTCAGGATTTTCATCCGTTTTAAAATGATAGCTAACTGGATTCAACTGAGTGATTTTATCTAATGCTTTATCGATTGGTAAAAAATCTTTTTTCACTCTTCTGTCGGAAACACCGTATATCGTTCCAGTCATTCCAATATCACCAGCGATGTTAAGCGCATGAGTTAAATTAGTAGTTAAAATTCCAACTTTTCCTTCATTCAAACCAATAGACAATACAGCTTGAAAAGGACTTTGGAAGTTCATCCTTTCCCATATTCCATCAACCTCATAAGACAAGCCCCACCCTGGAAATGCTTGAGAATACTCGAACAACATTTTGGTAGTATTAAGTGTGTAATCCTGGCTTCCATAAATATATCTAGACCCACTGATGTAGTTGTCACCTTCAACATGAAGTTTGGTAATAGGCGTTGCTGTTCCCAAACCTACTAAACCATTTTCAAGAACTGTCATTCTACCTCCTACCACGTTAACAGCATCTATAGCAAAAATAGCATTGCCTCCCATACTAAAACCGTAATCGTTGGTTGTCAAAGTATTTGTAGTTACTCTTAATGTTTTTTCAACAAAGGTATTACCCGTCGCCATATCTACAGATAATTGAGCTTCTGCATTAAAGACTACTGAAAGGCAGAATATAATTGCAAATAAATTTTTCATTGTTTTATATTTTAAATTCATTTCTGAATATTTTTTTAATGATTTATTGTTTTAATTTTTGTCTTCTTCTATTAGGATATTTTCTGTTTCATCAATGGGAGCTGTTAAAGAAGAACAATCTCCAAAGGCGATATTTAAGCCACCGCCAGATAATACATCGAATCCTAATTCTAGGGTTACCACTCCGGGTGCTAATAGTTGGACCATATTACCATTCGGTACATTTCCATCTGTTTGAATGGTCCCTGCAGAATAGTAATCACCGTTAAGCGTGCCATTTAATACAACAGATCCCGAACAACTTAATCCAAGAGGACCCCACTCTGTAACAGTACCACTACCTCCAGGATTCAACCAATCATGAAGTCTCCTTTGTGGAATCGATGCTCCATTATTAAACCAGGAATAGGAAAGTTTCCCATAGTATCCAGGATCATTAGCTGGATCACTACAATTGACTGCTGATCCCCCATATAATTGACCAATTACTCTAGCATTATTATCGTATAAAGGCGAACCCGAAGATCCTCCCTCAGTTACAGAATGGCCATTGTTAGTAGCAGCCCAGCTTATATTCCAATAATCTCCAGTAAAACCCCCACTTAAACCGTTTAGGGTTCCTGGAGCTATGGTATGCGTAGCAATCTTTTTGGCATCTCCTGAGGGATGATGTATTCCTACACCCCCAACACCAACGTTATTGGTACCATTGAAGCCATTATAAATTACACCAAAATTTGTTGCTGGGTTTTCAGCTAAAAGCAGCAATGCAAAATCTGAAGCATCATCATTGGCAACCATGGTTCCTCCTGAAGTTGTTTGAGTAGGTACTGAACCTGAATTGGCACATCCTGCATATTCATAATTCCAATAAAACACCCAAGTAGAAGCATCTGGATTAGTAACAGCATCTAAACCCGCGTTACAATGATCTGCCGTTAGGAAATAAGGTGTACCATCATTTGAAGTATTATTCATTAATGATCCTGTACACCATTCATTGCCATTCACTACAATCTTTGCTACACTTGTTTTGTACTCCTGCCAGTTGTCACCTTCAGGAGAACAATTTACATTTACTTGGCATGCACCAGAGTCACCTAAACCTCGATTAGCATCCTGTGCCCAAAGTTCAGATCTGTATCCATGTGAGATTTGAGCAATTGATATACTTACTTCTTCACTTAGATTTTTAGGCTCATAATATTCAAGAATAATTTCATCATCAAAAACGAGTTCTGTTCCAAACTTTCTTGATGGCCTATTATTTTTTGAAGTATAGGCACCGATAATTTGAGATTGGTCTGCGGCATAGATATAAAACTTGCCACCCTCCGGAATATAAAAGTCGTCATACAATAGATTGATGGATTGTGCATCAGGACATAAAATTCTTAGCTGCCATAATCGTGATCCATCTTTATTGCTTGTCCAAATACCATGGGTTTCCATATTTATCTGGACTTTAAATGGCCATGCAAATCGCCATGGCACATTGTCAAACTTACTTTCCTCATCTTCTTTCTTTATTTTCTCTATAGGGATGGGTTCCATTTCAACAGCTGGGATTACATTTTTTTTATTTTCAATTATGCTGTATGGTAAACCTCCTTCGCTCAATTGAGCATAGAAAGGAACGGAAGAAAAAACACTAAGGAAAAAAATAACGTATGAAATTCTTTTCATCAAATTAGTTTTATTCACAATTAAATAATGTGGACTTATGGTTTGCAATGTAGAGGTAAATAGAATTTTTGTCACTACACAAAACGGTAGTAAGCACCCCCCAAATGGGTGAATTGCATTTATTTTAATAAATAATATTAGAAAAAATACCTTCTCAATCTGTCCCAAATAAATAAGTTAGAAAGGAATCAAATTTTTATTGGAGATAAAATTATTTCTATCTGAAATTGCCTTTTGATATTTACTTTCGATTTTTGTTTATATTAAATGAGTAATCTTTTACTTCATAGAGGACAATAACAAGAACCATGGCAAACAGAAGCATCTTTGTCTTAAATCTTATTATCACTTTTTTACTAGTTATCCTCGTTTTTTTTATTCTACCTGCATTACTAGCATCTACTTTTACTTTATTTTTTATTGCAGGTTTATTTTCAGTTTTAATCCTATATGGCTTGTATGCATCCTTTATTGCCATTAGAGGAAAAGATCAAATTAATTCAAAACGTACTTTTTTTGATAAGCTGCTCATTTGCACTCCCATTATAAATGCTATTTTTATTTTAGCTATTTACTTCTTTTTATCAAGCTAAACACAGGCTTATCGTTGTAATTAAAAATTTTGAAAATGAAAATGCATTTAATCATTAGTATTAGCTTTTTACTTGTTGTGTCAAATTGTTTTGGACAAGAAAGCAGTATTCAAATTTGGCCAAACCAAATACCCAATCAAAAAGCATCTGCTGAAAAAGAAAAAGCTGAGCATGGTGATATTTTATGGATCACAAATGTTCAAGAGCCTATGCTTGATATTTTTCTACCAACAAAAAGAACTGCAACAGGTAAAGCTATTATTATTTGTCCAGGCGGAGGATATGAAGGCTTGGCTTATGATTGGGAAGGTATTGATATTGCAAAATGGCTAAACTCAAAAGGCATTGCAGCTTTTGTTTTAAAGTATCGTTTACCCATTTCAAAATCTATCATTACTCCACATAAAGCACCCTTGCAAGATGTGCAAAGAGCGATGCGTCTCGTCCGACAAAATGCAGAAAAATGGAATATTAATAAAAACGAAATTGGTATCATGGGTTTTTCTGCTGGTGGTCATCTCGCTTCTACTTTAGGCACACACTATGATGAAGATCTCTCCTCCTTAGCTAAATCTGATAATGTAAGCGGCCGACCAGATTTTATGATTTTAGTATATCCCGTAATAAGTATGAAAGCACCTTATGTGCATAGTGGTTCAAGAAATAAAATCATTGGGGATGATGAAGTCTTGATCGAATATTATTCGACAGACCAGCATGTAGATGAAAATACCCCTCCCACTTTTCTCGTCCATTCAGGAGATGATCAATCAGTCCCAGTGATGAATAGTATCCTATTTTATCAAGCATTGCAAAAGCATAAAGTTTATTCGGAAATGCATATTTATCCTTATGGTGGACACGGATATTCTTTAGCAGTTGGGCAGGGTCATTTAGCTACTTGGCCCGACAAACTCATTGATTGGATTTCAAGCTTAGACAACTAAAGTGATACTTATTGTAAAAAGTCCCTTTGTCTATTTTATTATCTTTAAGAAAACAGGATAAATGAATCTTACCAGCTTACTCAAGTTAATTACCATATCATTCCTTTTGTGTCTTATCAATAGTTGCGAAAATGAAACCAGTCCATTTGACGAAACATTATTAAAAGGATCTTGGACTGTTGATGAATGGACCATAGAATCAACAGGTAAGTCAAGATCGAATCAAATGGATATGACTTTTAAATCAGATGGTAATTACGAAATAGACTACGGACCCGAATCTGAAATCGGTCGATATTGGGTGAGCGGAACCTATCTTCATACTTTTGAAAAAAATGAATCGGAGAAAAAAGTATTGTTATTAAAACTAGTGTCAGACACGCTTGAAATTCAAATGAATCGAGGAGGAGAGATGGAAAATGTGGTTTTACTTAAAAAGGACTAAATTTTAAACGGATATAAACTTTTGTTTTCTTCGCGTTCCAAGAAATCATATTTCACCTTTGACAAATAGAGTCCTTGTGGATAAGCCGCATGAAAGTATTCAGGTGGAGATTCTAAGTTCAAGTAAGACTCGAAAGTTTCAATGCTAAGTTTGCCTTTGCCCATTTCAACGAGATTACCGACTATCAAACGAACCATTCTCCTTAAGAATCTATTTGATGTAATATCTATTCTGATTTTATCTAAGTCTGCACTTTTTCGAAATGTTACCGCATTAATATTGCACAATGTGTTATCATATAATTCTGGCTGCTTACAGAAGTATTTATAGTCTTGATATTTGAGTAAGAGTTGTAAGGCTTCTTCCATTTTTGGAATCATTGCATCTTGGAGCTCATACTCCGCACTTACATCATGCAAAAAGGGGTCTTTTTTTCTGTGGATAAAATAACTA
Source organism: uncultured Saprospiraceae bacterium (assembly GCA_937961455.1). GTDB lineage: Bacteria > Bacteroidota > Bacteroidia > Chitinophagales > Saprospiraceae > CALGNN01. The sequence continues at coordinate 22,418 of CALGNN010000091.1, read as the reverse complement.
TAGCTCCTTTGCTTAGCATCAAATTGTGCATGATAAGATTCATCAATTTTAATGAGCTCTATTATATAAACATCCTTACCAAGCATTTTATTCAACTTGTAAATGATGTCAAAATCCCAGTGCTGTTTAATGTCAATATGAAAAAAATATTGGCTTGCATGTACACCAGCATCTGTTCGACCACAACCCAAACAAACGATTTTCTGATTAAAAATTTTAGAAAGATTATCTTCGAGCCATTGTTGGACAGAGGGACTATTTGTTTGTCTTTGCCAACCATGAAAATTTCCCCCATTATAAGCTATGTGAAAAAAGTAGCGCAATCGAATTTTTATTTTTTTATTTGTGTTAACAAATTGAAGTTTTTGGGATTATAATATTACACATATTTATTATTAGCGTTTAGTGAAACATGGAAAGATACATTTACGATACTGATCAGAAAGCCTTAGAAATAAATCTTAATGATAAAATCTATGGCACTTTTGCTGAAATAGGCGCAGGGCAAGAAGTAGCAAGACATTTTTTTAAAGTGGGTGCCGCTGCTGGAACCATTGCCAAAACCATGTCTGCCTATGACAAAACTTATTCTGATAGTATCTATGGAGAGGAAGCTAGTGGAAGATATGTGTGTGAATCTCGCTTGTACAAAATGCTTGACCATGAATATGCATTGATGGAAGAGCGTCTTCAAAATGAAAAACCTGATACAAGATTTTTTGTTTTTGCTGATACCGTAGCTGCTATCAATTATGCGCGTACCATAAAAGGAAATGGCTGGATGGGTGTCAGATTTCAGATCGATCCAAATGGAGAACCCAATGAGGTTATCATTCATGCAAAAATGAAGGATAATGATAATCAGTTGCAACAAACAGCAGTTGGTATTCTAGGTGTGAATTTATTATTTGCCTGTTATTTCCATACAGATTGTCCTGAGTTTTTTATTCAGTGTTTGCATGATAATCTAAAGGGTCGGATGGAGATTGATATGATTCGAACCAAGGGACCAGATTTAAAAAGCATGGATGACAGACTTTTGTCTTTAATGCTAGTACAATATGGCTTGACCGAAGTAAGTATGTTTGACGAAACAGGTAGGTCACTTCACCCTAGCGAATTTCTCTATCGCAAATCTGTGATGGTCGTAAGAGGTAATTATAAGCCTCCTACTTTAGTGAGTATGGATGTATTTGATTCTTCTTTTAAACAATTTAAAGATGAGATTGAGGTGATCCCTGAAAAAGCAAGTATTCTGGCTGAGCTCACCATCCAGCGACTCTTGGATGAAGATGGGAAAATTGATTACAAAGATTTTCTTGAAAGAGCGCGATTATTAAATGCTTGTGGAAAAAAATTAATTATTTCTAGTTGTATCAACCATCAGAATTTAATAAACTATTTATCAGATTATAAAATAGCTAAGCTGGGCTTGGTCATCGGAGCACAAGAATTATTACAAATCATTAACGAAAAGTACTATCAAAATCTTGATGGAAGGCTTTTAGTTGCATTTGGAGAATTATTTACACGAAATATTAAAATCTATGTTTATCCTGTCTTACAAGAGGATGGCCAATCTTTGATGAAGGCAAAAAACCTTCCAGTGCCAAAAGGAATAAACTTCTTATATAAATATTTGCTTGAGTCAGAACATGTGGTGGAAATTACAGAATTTATGAAATCCAATCTTCAAATTTTTCCTTATATGGTTTTAGAAAAAATTGCAAAAGGAGATGATAGTTTCATGGAGATGTTGCCAGAGAACATCGGTCCATTAATCAAGGAAGAAAAAATGCTTGACTATAACACCTATAAGGAAATTGCTGACTCAAAGGCTCAAGCGTAAACCGTTCATAGCTAGATATTGACCATTCAAGTTGAGTTTTTGTCATTTCATTTTCCAAATAAAAATAAACAGGATTATTTTAGAGAACTTTGACTAAACCATTATCGATCCATGATTTATAAAAACCATAAAACGTATGACGAGTTTATCGGTTTCAATGATTTTTGGTTTAAAATAATTGGGATTTTTGTCTTAGGTTTTTTCATTCCGCTTGCTTTTTTTAATGCACGAATTAATCCTTTTGATCAATTTTATCTTGAGTGGCTGGAATGTGGTATTTATACTTTTTGCTATTGGCAGGTAAGCGAAACCATTATGATTTGGTATCGAAAAAAATACCCTGAATTTAATATGATCAAAAAAAGAATCATTTTATCGATTCTATCTTGTTTCATTGCTGTAATTCTTTTAAGTTTTATTCTTGGATTTTGTTTAACTCATGTCCATGATTTGCTTAATTCCAATCGGCTTTATCACCCTCCCATCATACAAGTCTTTTTTGCTTCTTTGTTTGCGACCCTTTTTATCCTTACTATTTATGAAACGCTGTGGTACCATCATCAATTAAAAAAAGTTATTCAAGAACAGGAGTTGGCTAAAGTCACCCATATTCAATCCCAATTAGATGGATTACGAAATCAGGTAAACCCACATTTCTTATTTAATAGTCTTAATACGTTGAATCATATTATTGATCATGAGAGTAAATACAATGCAAAGGGATTTATTAATGAATTATCAAAAGTGTACCGATACATATTGGACAGTCGGACAGAAAGCACCATTAGCTTAAAAGAAGAATTGGCCTTTGTTGATGCTTATGTGAAAATTCAAAAGAAGCGGTTTATGGACAATTTATTTATTGACGTTCAAATCGATAAAAAGTATTTAGGCTTTAAAATAATTCCTTTAAGTATTCAACTACTTATTGAAAACGCCGTAAAACACAATATTATCTCTTCAAAAAGACCGCTCCATATTAAAATTGAAATTGACCAAGAAAGCCAAAGTATTCGTGTGGTTAATAATTTACAAAAGAAATCGAATGTCTTACATTCTACTAAGGTCGGTTTGGATAATATTAAAGAAAGGTATAGACTTTTAACAAATGCCAATTTGACCAAAATTATAGAATCCGAAACCCAATTTATTGTCAGCCTTCCCCTACTAAATTAATTCCAATGAATGTTCTAATTATTGAAGATGAAATAAGAGCTTCTGAGCAGCTTGAAATTTTAGTTAAAAAACATTTTCCAGAATTTAATATTCTCGAAACACTTGAGTCTGTTGAAGATAGTATTCATTGGTTTAATAATAATGATGCTCCAGATCTTATATTTATGGATATCCAATTAGCTGATGGTTTGAGCTTTGAAATTTTTCAACAAACTAAAATAGTATCTCCTGTAATATTTACTACAGCTTACGATCAGTATGCTATTAAAGCTTTTAAAGTCAATAGCATTGATTATTTATTAAAGCCATTGGTTGAAATCGATTTAGTTGCAGCCATTGAAAAATTTAAATCACTCCATCAATTGTCTTCAAAAAATAATATTGATTCTCAAGTATTACAAAATTTAGTTAATCAATTAACTCAAGACAAAAGAAAAGAACGATTTATTGTTAAAGAAGGAAATTCAATGACGATCGTTCAAATAGAAGATATCAATTTCTTTTATTCAGAAGATGGAGTTTCTTTTTTAAAGACCCAAAATAATAAACGCTATATCGTAGATATGACTTTAGAGTCCATAGAAAAAGCGATAGATGAAAAATTATTCTTTAGAATTAATCGACATCAAATTATTTCAATCGGTTCGATAGAAAAAATTCAACCTTATTTTAATAATAGATTGTCCATTGATATTAATAAGGGAAAGGATATTAAATTTTTAGTTTCAAGGAATAGAGTATCTCATTTTAAAAATTGGGTTAACCAATAAACTTTTGTTTGTGCATTTCATCATACGAAAATTACCATTCATCCGAATCTCATTTAATAATTAGACTGGTGTATTGATATTGCCAGCATAATCAAACCAAATTAAAAAGTGAAACATTTATTTTCAATTGTATTGTGTTGCATCCTCTTCATTCAAGTGCAAGCGCAATCTTCAACTCAAACTGTAAAAGGTCAAATAATAGATAAACAGTCTGAAGTTCCCATAATTGGCGCAAGCATAGAATGGCTGAGCGAAAATGAAACCAAAGGCGCTGTTTCTGACTTCGACGGCTACTTTAGCCTTGAAGAAATTCCTGTTGGTAGACAAGTATTTAGAATAAGTTATCTCGGCTACGAAACCATCACCTTACCCAATGTTGAATTAACCAGAGGAAAAGAAGTTTTTTTGAATCTGAGCATGGTGGAGTCTATTGAAGTCTTGGATGAGGTAGTCGTCAGAGCAACTGTGCCAAAAGATCGGGCAATTAACGAGTACACTACCATCTCAGGAAGAACCTTCAGTTTAGAAGAAGTCAATAGATACGCAGGAGGACGAAGTGATATTGCAAGATTAGCTGGCAATTTTGCAGGAGTAGCAACTGCGGATGATAGCAGAAATGATATTGTCATTCGAGGCAATTCACCATCTGGTTTACTTTGGCGACTTGAAGGAATTCCTATTCCAAATCCCAATCACTTTTCAACACTTGGCAGTACTGGTGGCCCTGTTAGTGCCATGAATCCAAACATTCTAAAAAATTCAGATTTTTTGACGGGTGCTTTTTCTGCAGAGTATGGCAATGCTTCCTCTGGAGTTTTTGACTTGAGTATGAGAACAGGAAACAGAGACAAGCATGAATTTACATTTCAAATGGCTGCATTTTCAGGTATAGAAGCCATGGCAGAAGGACCATTGGGTAAGAAGGGAGGATCCTATCTAGTTGCCCTAAGAAATAGTTTTATTGTTTTAATATCTCCTCCTCAAACTAACGCTGTTCCTAGCTATACGGATTTGTCTTTTAAAATAGACAGCCCAAATGGCAAAGCAGGAAAATTTTCTCTATTCGGTATTGGTGGCAGAAGCTCCATTGATTTTATAGGAGAGGAGATTGGATCAGATGATTTGTTTTCAGATCAAAGCGAGGACCTCTATGCAAATTCAAGATTTGGGGTAGTAGGATTGAAGCACAACAAAATTATTGGTGAGAAGAGTTACTTAAGAACCGTCCTAGCCAGTTCGTATGCTTATAATGATTTTCAATTAGATAGATATTATTATATCGATACGGCTGAAGAGCAAAAAGCACGTATTGCTGAAGGGAAAGACGCCATTGTAAATATATCTCTTAGTTCATTTTATAACAGAAAAATCAACGCTAAAAATTCATTTAGAACTGGAATCTTGGTCGAGTCTAAAGCCTATGATTTATCAAATAATGATGCCAGTTTTGGGCCTGATACGAATGGTGATGGAATTAATGAATTAGTGCAGGTTTATGAATTTGAAGAAAGAGTACTAGAATTTCAGCCCTTCATTCAATTTCAACATAAGTTTAACAAAAAATGGCAGGTCAATTTAGGTTTACATGGATTGTATAATGAAATCAATGAGCAATTTGCCATCGAACCAAGGGGATCTCTTGCATATAATATTAATGACAAACAAAAGCTGACATTTGGTTATGGCCTGCACAGTCAGAGTCAAGCCTTACCCATTGTATTAGCAGAGAGCAGTGATGAATTTGGTAACAGACTTTTGAGAAATAAAGACCTTCAATTTTTTAGAAGTCAACATTTCGTCCTTGCTTATGATTATGCTTTTGCCGAAAACTGGAGAGCCAAAATCGAGGCTTATTATCAAGATATTGATAGAGCTGCCATTGATGTTTCTCCAAGTTCATTTTCGCTTTTAAATCTTGGAGCTGACTTTGGCTTCCCTGCAGGAAAGACCCATTTAACAAATGATGGAACTGGATATAATCAAGGGATTGAACTAACGCTTGAAAAATTTTTCAGCAAAGGGTTTCATAGTTTGTTAACGGCTTCTTTATTTGATTCAAAATATACAGGCAGTGATGGAATAGAGCGAAATACGCCTTTCAATAATAGATTTGTATTGAATGTCTTGGGCGGAAAAGAATTTAAAATAGGAGCTAATAATGCCATTACTATTGATGGAAAATTGACTAATGCTGGAGGCAGATATTATACTCCAATTAATCTTGAAGCCTCAATTGCTAATAATTTTGAGGTGCGCGATGAAAGCCAAGCATTCTCTCAACAATATGATGACTACTTTAGACTTGATGTAAAAGTTGGTTTCAAATTGAATAGTAAGAAACGTAAGATTTCTCAGCAATTATTCATGGATTTTCAAAATATTACTAATCGGGAAAATGTATTTTCAATAGATTATGATAGAACTAATCAAGAGCTAAATAAAAAATTACAAAGTGGTTTCTTTCCTGACTTCTTATATCGTATTCAATTTTAAAAATTATAATTGTGCATAATCGATTTTGGAATTATGCCTAGGATCTCTTGGAATTCGATCCATCCATCTAACCGTGAATGGATCGAATTTTAAGTTTCTTAATTCTTTTTCTATTTGTTGTTTATCAGCATCTTTTCCTTCTAAGACAAATTCAATACCTGAATCTTTTTTTAGAATGGTACCCATTGTAACATGATCCAGATTTAAAATAAAATCTTCAATTAAAAATGGACAAACTAGTTGATCGTTATATTTAAATAAGGTCTTACATCTACCTGTTAAAAACAATTTCCCTTCCTCATCAAAAAAACCACTATCCCCAGTTCGATGCCACATTGTATCATCTACAATAATTTTATTTCGCTTTAATGCTTCTGGGTTATTAAAATATTGTTTTAAAACATGAGGTCCAGCAACAACAATTTCTCCAACAGCTCCTTGCTCTAAGGGATGCAATTCGTTTAAGGCATGATCTGTCCAAGCAATTATTTTGGTTCTTGTTTTATGATAAGGAGCCCCAACGGCCAATCCTTTTAAAAGTCCATTAGACTTTTTTTGCTCTGCCACTTCTTTGGCCGTTATTAAACTGATAGGCTCAGCCTCGGTCGAACCATAAGCAACTAGTGTTTCTGTATTGGCTAAAGCTTGATTAAAAATGCTTGCCTCTTTTGGGAAAACCGGCGCTCCCCCCGTAAATGCATATTTGAGACTTGGCAATTTTATATCGTGCTTTAAAACATGATCTGCTAATTTTCTTAAAAAGAAAGGTGAGGCGGTAATGCGGTTAACTTTATTATTTTGGATCTGTTCAACTATGGTTGAAGCTTTAAGCAGCTCTGGTTTCTTCTGATTAAATTTTGCAATGATGGATGTTGCTCCAGCTCCTAGATTGATGAGTAAAACTATGGGCAGTGTCGTCATATCTACATCTCCAGCCTGTGGATTTATTTCTTCAATAAGTGCATCAAATTGTTCTTTTAAAAAAGCATGGGTTCGCAACGCAGCTTTAGGAGTACCTGTGCTTCCTGTTGTGAATGTAATTAATGCTGGCAGTTCTCCCTTAGTCTCCTCTGATTGTGTTTTCTGATTGTATGTATCATAAGTCTTATCATGCAGCTTTACCGGAACTTGTCTGAGCTCTTTAATAAACCAGCCCATGAGTCTCGCCTTTCTTATTCCTATAAATCCTTTGCAATTAGCCAATCGACAACAAACTTTTAATCTTTTTACACTGACCCACTCGTCCAAAAAAACAGCTGTAGCTCCCATTTTAAAAAGTGCTAAAACAATTCGATATAACTCAATTCCCATTGGCACAAAAACCAATACTCGATCTCCTTTTCTTATGCCTTTATCATAAAAATATTGCGTCGTCTTATTTACAGCAATTTCTAAATTATTGTAATTAATTTTTTTCCCGTCTTCTATGATGGCAATACGATCACCATACTTTTTTGCAGCATCTTCAAAAACGCTATATATATTGAAGTCCATGCTCATTTCATTTTTGCTTTTCACAATACATCTTAATGTTTTCCATATTTTTCTTAAAAATGTATTTAATGTACCATGAAGCAGATCTAATTTTTAGCGTTTCCCAAATTGATTTTTGGCCTTCGAAATAAACAGAAAAAGTCAATAAAGTTTTATTAGGGTCTATTTCTTCATACAATTGCTCCGTTCTAATATTGTCCGTTTCCATAAAAAAGCCTTCCAAGTTAAAGCAACTTAACTTCCTCTTTTGATTTGGGATAACTTCCAGTATTTCCTCATCCCATTTTATTCCTTTTTCATTTTTATTCTTAAAACATCTTCGCATGGAATGGATATCACCGTCTGGGACCATTGTCGAATTAAGTGGTGTAATATGATCCACAAACTCAGACCATTCACTCGCATTTTTTGAATTGCCTAGGTACTCAAAAATGTATTCTTTATTTCTATCTATCTCAATCTCATATGCAATCGCGCGCATCGAAAGATTATCATGAAATTTGTAAGGAGCAAAAAGCAAAAAAAGCGCTTCAATTATTAACAATACCCCTATGATTTTAAAAAGCTTTTTCATTATTTCTGATACTTATACAAATGATACATTTTAGCTGGCTCACCTGAAAATCTTCCTGATAAAACATTTGATACATTTTTATCTTCCATGAAAGCATGCACTCCAAAACTACATCCATCTTCTTGCGCTTTTTCCATTAATAGGGCCGATAAAACACTCCCTATACCTGCATATCTTTTATCTGGTACTCTTGCCAAGGTTTTGGCCATATATGCCTTTGTATTATTCGGTCCTGGATATGATAAGGCAAACATCATCCCTTTCAAATCATCGCTATCGTCTACTACAAACCATATATAATCAGCTTGCAAATAAGGCTTCATTGCCAAGTAGCGCGACTTAAATTCTTTTCTTTCAATTGTAGAAAACAAAAAACTGTTTGTAAAACTCGACATACATAAATCGTAAACCTTATCAAGCTCTTGGTCAAAATCGTCTAAATTAATATTCCTAATTCTTGCACCTTGAGCTTTCAATTGATCATGCTTCATTTGAATTTTCTCTTTATCGTAGACAAACTTTTTATCTATATGTGAAGCATAGCTTTTCGCCACTTCTAATTCGGCATGAGCTAATAGCTTTGGATAATATGCTGGATTGGAAACATCCATAGGAAAGGACGGCTGAAAAAGGTTAATCGCTATTCGATAATTATCCCAAGTAGAACCATTCATTGGACCAAACAATATTTCATTATCGTTTATTTGTGATTTCAATGCCTTAAACATTTCTTTAACTCCTTCAGGATGATTGCGTGCTTCAAAATACCCAAAGCAAGTAGCTTTTATGTCATCAACTTTCATTGAGGTGTTTGGAAAATAGATCATTGTGGCAATCACTACTTCTTCATCATCCAATTGAATAAAATACAATTTATCCTTTCCTCGATATGGCTCTTCAATAGTCACTTCTTTCTGATACAATCCTTCAGAAAGACTTATATAGTGTTTTTTAAAAACTTCGAAATCTTCAGATATAAGTGTGTGCATAAAATATATTTATTGTATAAATAAATAAAAATTCACTAGCAACAAACTGGCAATGGCTGTAGCAGGAATGGTAAAATTGTCAAGGCCATTTGGAGAAATCGCTTCTACAATCATGGTACTTATAGACGTCAATAAGGCAGTTATTAATACAAGCCAAAAAGAAAATTCACTCTGAAAAGAAAACATTAATGACAGGGTAAGCACAATCGCTGCAATTAAAAAGCTGCTGCTTCCGCCTATAGATTTTGTGCCTGAACCCACCTTATATTTTCTTATAGGATATTTTTTCCCAACTAAAGCTGCAATAGGATCACAGAATGCCATAATTAAAATAGGTAAGTAATAAAACAATAATGGAGATAGGGTCGAAACACCTCTTGCTTTTACAATACTAAAAGCCAAATATGAAAAATAAACTGCGATAGGGTAGCAAAGGCTTCCAAAAGATTTCCTTTTAATCGCATTAACTGATTGCAAAAATTTGAATTTAAAACTCAATAATAAAATAAACATAAAGGAGCTGCATAAAATTAATACCTCCCAATGCGAGCTTAATAAAATTGGAAAAAACATGGTTAATAAACCCGTACCTATATGGACGAATTTTCTCGTGTATTCAGTCTTAACATGAAATACTCTATAAATAAACTCAGATATAATAAATAGCAATAAGAACGCACTAGCGAGAATAATCAGATATTTATAATTCATGTTATTCAGTTAATTTTTCAACAACAAATTGACTGTAGTAGAAACCTTTATCCTCTCTCATTAAATCATTACTTAAGGATTCTAAAAATGTTAATTGATTAAATTCTTTAGAAAGACGTCTGGGTACCATTAAATTCCAATAAGCTATTCTTGCTCCTGGATTTGCGATATCAATAAATGCTTGTCCACTTTCTTTAAATATTTTTTGATCCATATATTCAAAAATATTTGACAAGTTCATGACGTCAAAATTACCATACTTTGCACTAGCTTCTTGTGCATAACCTTTAAAGCAATGGACATTGTCGATATGGTTTTTAATTGTAGCATAATGTTCTTTTTGTAAATACTCTGGAAGGAGATCATCAAAAGAAGAAGTTAAGTTGTAACGAAGCATATGATTGCTATGAGCTTTCTCACTACTTAATTGTTTTTCCGCTTGATTAAAAATAAAATTCCCCACATTAATTTCTACTTGTTTTAAAAATTCAGGATCTCGGCCGAGCCATCCCATAATTCTTTTACTAAAAAAAACTTTAAATAGTAATCTCCACCTCCAAGTATTCCATTTTTTATCATAGAATTCTTTTTGAGCTTCGGCACTTTTAATCTTAAAAAGTTCTTTTGTTTTTTCCTTGCTATGAATGTAGGGTAATACTTTATTACTGAAGGTCTGAAAATACTTTTCAAATTTACCGTCATGCAATAATCCTTCCTTAATGACATCTTCTTTTGTATCCCAATAAGCTCTTGCTTCTGAAGGGATTTCAGATTTTATCTTTTGGTATAAATTAATTCTTTTATGGTTTTCTCTAAAGCCCAAAAAACCTAAAACGTCCTCATATTCTAAAGTTCTAATAGCTGATTTTTTTAATTCAACTAAATATAATTGGACTTCGCTTAAATCAACTGCAACTGCAATCTCAGGTTCGTCTTTTAGCAAGTAAAAACAATTATCTCCTGCAGATGCAATAGATAAAAGTTTTTCTCCCTTTTGAATTTGTAATGCTTTAGCTAATACTGTAGCATCTTCCCAAACATTTGCGTATCGGACAAAATCAAACTTTGCTTTATCTGTAATGGCCATAATATTAGTTTAATGTAGCGTTTTCTATAAGTTTTACTATACCTGTACTTCCATTCATCTCGACCACATCACCTGTCTTTAATTTACCTATAAGGCCATTAATTCCAACGACACAGGGAATTCCCATTTCTCTAGAAACGATTGCGGAGTGGCTGAGTAAACTTCCTTTTTCTACCAATATTCCAGAGGCGGTTGGGAATAAAGTAACCCAGCCTGGATCTGTACTTACTGTCACAAGGATATCACCATTTAAGCTATTGATCTCTGAAGGATCATGAATGACCATTACCCGTTTACGAACAAGCCCTGGACAACAACCCAATCCTTTGATAACACTATCATCTGCTTCATCTATATGATCTTCTGATTCGTGGTGGCTTGTCAAATCATTTACTTTATATACGACACCATCTGTCTTAATTCTTTCTGCAGGTTTAGGAGCAGTATCAAAAGAAGCATACTCCATTTTTCTAAGACTGATTAGGGCTTTTAAATCATCCGTAATGCTGGTGCCTTGGATATAATCAAAAATTTCTTCTTGGGTTAAATAAAATATATCTCGATCGGATTCTATGGCATCTAAGTTTTTAAAATTATGCCCTAGTGCGGAAAATATATCTCTAACAGTACCATAACCTCTAGTTCTTTCATATCTCAAATTTTCTCTATTACTCACCAGATGTCTGGTCTTTTTTAATACCCAATTAAATAGGCGCTTCTTTAAAAATTTTCCTTTTAATTTTTCTTTTACTTGAGCCTCTGCCGAAGCCCTCATTTCTAAATCCACATTATTTTCTTTGCTTCGTATTCCTTGAGTGACATAGGTCTTAATAATATCAATAAAAGCTGCAGGGTTTTGTCTGTAGGTAATGGTTTCTAATTTTAATTCGCCTACACATCTATGTCCCCATTTGTGGATATATTCTTTTATTTGTTGATTAATATTTTCAGGAAATAAACCGTCTAAATAAGCTTGATAAAGTTGGTCTGCATCCAATGAAATGAATTGATCTTTTAATTTTTGATTGTCTAATATATTTTCAGATAAATTCAGACACCTTTTAATAGGGTCGGTGGAAACAATATCTCTTGCACCACAAAGTAAATTATTGTGAAGTGTTCCAGAATCATCTAATTTATACTTGGTGACCAATTTTTGTAAAACCCCAAAGTAAATCATAGCATAAAAATCATTAACCAAAGGAGCCTTCCATTTTTTTAATAAGGTTTGTTCGTATCTCTTATACAAACGCATTAATTCCCAACTGTTTTTTTCTTCAAAATTTATGGCATTATATTCTGTCATGACACCATTAAAATCTCTTTGAAAATTTCTTGTCATCTTGGGAAGTCCTACTAAATTGATGATCATAATTCTGACCATATTTAATACTCTTATTCGCTCTTTAAATTTACTTCTCACCGGAAGATCTTCTAATTCAAAACGTTGTTTAACACCCATCATACGCTCCATAAATTCAGCATTGAGTGCATATCCAGGAAGCATAGCCAAGGCTCTATACCAACTTAATAAATTGTAATAAACTCGACCTTTTAATATCCCTAGCATATTTGCAAAAACAGATGCATTATCTTCTATCTCTTTTTTACTTACCCCCATAATAGAGGCAAACTGAATGTAAACTGCTTCGTACATTTTTCTAATGAAAGAAAAGCCAAGAGGTAAAGAGTGTCCCGGGTAGCTTTCTACAATATTGCTATTATCCCATATAATATAATCGCCTTCGTTTGGAATAACTGCTTTAATATTTGTGGTTGTAATGGGACGTGTTTGCAAAAGAAATAAATTGCCATTTTCAAAAGCAAACTCGATATCCTGTGGGTGATTAAAATGGCTTTCTAATTTTTTAAGGACATGCTGAATTTCTTTTAGTTGAGGATCAGATAGACTAGACTCTTCTTGTTGATCAAGTGGCACAGCCATTTCAATATTACCACTGTTGGTCTGGGTATTAAAAACCAACTTAGCATCTTTTTTTACAATTTCTTTTTCAATTGCTCCATCATCTGATATTACAAAAGTGTCTGCATTGTACATACCAGAAACTAATCCCTCTCCCAGTCCATAAACAGAAGAAATAACTTGATGTGTTGTGCTCCCTGTAACTGGGTGAATACCAAAAGCCACACCAGCAACATCTGGATCAAGCATTTTTTGAATAACTATAGCTACATCATTATCTCCTTTTATGCCTCTTTCTTTCCTATACTCTAATACTCTTTCGTTATTAGCGGATTCAAATACTTCCTTTATGGCTTCAGCCATTTCTTCGGGTCTAACATTCAGTTTTGTTTCAAATTGACCAGCAAAAGAATGATCCATCCCATCTTCAGCAACTCCTGAAGATCGCACTGCAAATCTTAATTCACCCTCCTCAAAGTTTTCTTTCACTAATGTTTCTTCTGCAAGAAGTTTCCAAAAGTTTGGAGATTTATCTTGTTTCAATCGTGAAGCAGTAATAACGGTGAATGCAGGTACCTCAAGTCCAAGCTTTTCTAATTCAATGAGATTAGCAGCTTTCCCGCCTATGGATTCTTTTTGTAAAATTGGATTTTCTAAGTGGCTCATAATATTAATTTATCCTTGAAACAACATTGGACCTGCACCTAAAATTAAATACATAGCTAAGGTCCAAACCCCAGAAGCAATTTCAATTCCCTTAGCTAATTTTGCTTTTTTATTTTGCAAAAATAAAATGGCTGGAATGCTACAAGCTATAAGAAAGAAAGTAAGAATGATAAAAATGATCATTCCATATCCTGCATAGTAGGCGGCGACGATAGCAAAGACCCAAGTGACAAGCAAAGAAATTAAAAAGTACCAAGTAGCTTTGTCCATTCCAAGTTTTGTGCTGTAGGTATTAATTTCTTCATTTTCTGGAGTTCTAATTTTTCTTCCAAACTCCAATACAATACCATTCATAAAAGATACTGCAAAAAAGAAAACCAAATTAAAGGGCGCATCTTCTCCAAGAATAAACCAATCAAGTCCGCTTGCAAAAATATCTACAAATGGAATAATAACCATGTGTGATACCACATACCAAAAATGATGGCCCACCAACCATTTAGGTATAAAAAATTCCACCGCCATTAAGCTCATGTAAATCATTACAAAGGCATAAAGTATGAGCATCTTCGGAAAGAAGATTAATTGAACTATTATTTGCAATACTACAACTACAATCCCTACGATTTTTAACTCACTAAGTTTTATTAATCCTCTTGGCACAGGTAAATGGCTACGATGTACTTTATCCTCTTCCTCATCTTTAAATTCATCAAATATTCGAAGCATTAAAAACAAGGTGAATGTAATGAATGCACCAGGTAGGAATACTTTCCAATCGATAAAGCCAAGTTTTCCAGCACTGATCCTTGCATATGAAATTGCTGAAAAACTAAAGACGAGGATTAATACCCCATGTTGTATAAAAGGAAATCGTTCTTTCTGATAAATCCAAAAACGTCTTAAAAATGATGCATTATTTATTTCACTCATTTTCTTAGATTTCTATTAAATAATTTTTTACCTACCCACACTGCGAATGTGGCTTGAATTATTAGAAATATCCAATTAAAAAGTCTTGGTCTTAAAGTATTAATTAAATTGGTTTTGCCATCGATTCCAAAATATTCATGAACTTCAGAGGATTGAATAAATAATTCTAATTCTAAATAATTGAACATTGGAATCCAATAAACTTCAAAAAATAATAACATTGGAAAAAATAATAGGGCTACTTGCCAAAATTTCCATTGTATAAGCTTTTTTCCAAAACACATATAAAAGCTAGCTCCAATAAAAAATGCATGTAGAAAACCTACCCATAAATAAGCTAAATAAACCGTTAGAATCTTCATTTTATTTATTTATATATTAAATTCTTAATAAGGTCATAATATATTTAAAATTGAAAATTTAGGCCTGTATTAAATTTACCTCTATAGCCATGTCCTATTTCTGCTTGTATCGCAAGCTTTCTACCGATTCTAAATCCACATCCTGTTAAATGGGCTGAAATATTATGCCTCATAATAGGAAGATTCGAGTATGCAATAGCAATACCTGAATACATTTTGAAAAAAGGATAATCTATATAAGTGAAGTTGATTTTAGTGCCTATGGTATAAGCATTAATTTGCTTTACACCTCCATAAATATAAAATACGTCAGGAGCCTGTTCAAAGAAGATTTTTTCATGCGCAAAATCTACACCCAAATGCCACTTGTCTGCGATTGCATATTTACATGAAACATTTAATACACCATTCGACAAAGTAAAAACTTGCAAACCGGATCCACTAAAAAAAGACTTATATCGTAGTGTTTGATATCCTTGTTTGTATAAGCTATTCATTCCATAATCAACACCAATATCAAAGCTTCCTTTGCCTTGCGCATTTGCTGAAAAAAGGCTAATCGCAGTTAAGGTGATTGACAATAATATAATCTTGTATGTGCTCATAAGTATATGATACTTTGAAGGTCGCCCCTATTAATAGGATAAATCTACAAGTTATAATCAGCACATATTGCCCAATTATTAATTAAATCACATCTATTATTATTTAATGTGAATTATTTTTAAGCTTTAATAAGGCTTTTTGGTATAAATTATTTTTTTCTGCCAAATTTTGCGTGTGCCATGGCAAAATGTCCTGCTGATAATGCTGCTGCAATAGAAATTTCTCCACACAATGAGATAGCAGCACAGATTTCCGCAAATTTTCTAGCTTTTCCATTTCCTTCGCATCCCAACATTTTCAGTCCCTCCTTTTGCCAAGGAAGCCATGTTCCTCCTCCGACAGTACCTACGATCAAATTAGGAAGCGTGACAGCGACATAAAGCGAATCATTAGCGGTGTGTTCCATTCTAGTTATGCCAATCGCAGCTTCAGCAACACATGCAACATCTTGTCCCGTCGCAATAAATAAAGCACATAATCCATTGGCAACGTGTCCTTGTGCTCCGATGGCTCCTGTTTGGACAACACCCATTGTAGATGATCGCCAATATTCAGCCATGGCTTCTGGTGTAGTTTTTAAAATGTTCGTCACTATTTCTTTTGGCAATTCGGCTTCGGCGACAACCTTTTTTCCTCTGACATGTGAAAATGAAAGAGAGGTAGCTTTTTTATCTCCAGAATAATTCCCTTCGATAAACCAGAAAACTGGTTTTACCGGAGCATTAGCAATGAGGTACTTGCAAATCTGATCGGTGCATAATGTCACCATATTTTGTCCTGAGGCATCACCTGTTGTATATTCAAAGGTTAGAATCAAATGATTTCCTTCTATAGTAAATGTAACATCTTGAAGCTCTGCATGACTACTGCGTTCGGCTACTAAATCGGGGAACTTATCTCTTTGCTGCAAGACCCAAGAAATAAACTCGCCCATGTAAGCAACATTTTTAAATTTAAACACTGGGCTTCTTTGAACACCTTCGGCAAGACAAACACTTGTGATCCCTCCAGCAGCTCTTGTAGCTCTGGCACCTCTATCATAAGAGGCGACTAGTGCGCCTTCAGTTGTAGCTAAGGGCACATAGTAATCTCCAACAGCTTCCGATCCAAGTATATGCACAGGACCAGCAACACCCACGGGCATTTGTGTGAACCCTACAAAGTTTTCTATATTTCCATGAAGCGAGGCAGAATCACCAAATTTTTGTTCATCCGTTAAATAAGGCAAAGTGATGCCTCTTTCCTTTAAATAATTAAGTCTATGTAAAGTTGCTTCAGCATCCTGTCCTCCAATGGGTATTCTATCTTCTGGAATTAAACCAGCTTGCTTGTGCTTTATGCTTTCTATGAGTGGGTGAATATTTTTAATAGCAGAATAAAACTGCTTTACTTTATCAGTTGATGTTGGCATTATCTTATGATTTTGAATACTAAGAAACATAAAATTTACTTGACTTAAGCCTTTTTGAAATTTGACACTTCAAAATTATCCTTGTGAGAAGAATCTTATACTCTATCTGAGTTGGGTCCATTTTAGTATTTTGTAGACGAATTTAAATGGCACTTCGTTGGTGCTATATATTCTGTATAAAAATGTCTATGAAATCTAGATTTATTTGTTGCAATAAGTTTGCTAGCTTCCTTATTTGCTTACTTATGTTTTCTTGTAATCAAAAAAAAGAAATGAAGCAAAGTAATGCTTCTGAAAAACCGCAAAAAATCATACCTAAAACAAATGAAGCACCCAAGGATAAAAAATTAGATGGCCAAACTTTTACAAAAATTGATAAGCCAAAGGTCAATGTAAAAGAAGCTGTTGACATCAATTACCTTATGGGAAAATTTAATCCATCAGAGCACAAAGATTTTATAAAAATTGATGAGAAATATGCTGATCGTGCTGGAAGGTATTTAAGAAAAGAAGCTTATGAATCTTTTTTGCTCATGAGGGAAGCTGCATTAAAAGATGGTATTACTTTAAAGATTGTATCTGCGGCTAGAAACTTCATGAATCAAAAATCGATATGGGAAGCCAAGTGGACGGGAAAACGCTTGGTAGAAGATAAAACCAATTTAGCTGAGACGGTTCCTGATTCCAAAGAGCGTGCTTTAAAAATATTGTTGTACAGTTCTATGCCTGGGACTTCTAGACATCACTGGGGAACAGATATAGATTTGAACCATTTAGAAAATTCTTGGTTTGAAAAAGGAGAAGGGCTTAAATTATATAATTGGCTTTTAGCGCATGCGCATGAATATGGGTGGTGTCAACCTTATACTACTAAGGACCATGGCAGGACTGGTTATGAAGAGGAAAAATGGCATTGGTCTTATATGCCATTGTCAAAAAAATTCACCGCACATACCAAAGCCTTTTTACATAATGAGTTAATCAAAGGCTTCAAAGGCGCTCAAGTAGCGGGCAAGATTGATGTTGTTCAAAATTATGTCTTGGGTATCAACGAAGCTTGTTTAAATTAAATAAAATCTACAATGGCATTAAAAGAATCAAACATGTTGGCCTTAGGAACAAAAGCTCCGGCCTTTGATTTACCAGATACTGTATCTGGTAAAAACTTATCATTAGAAGCCTTACGATCTGAAAAAGCAACAGTCGTGATGTTTATTTGTAATCATTGCCCCTATGTTATCCACATCAATGAGGAGTTAGTAGCTTTAGCAAACAGCTATAAAGAAAAAGGCGTGAGTTTTATCGCTATAAGTTCTAATGATGTAAATAATTATCCGCAAGATGGACCTGATAAAATGAAAGTTCATGCAGAAGCGGTAGGCTACCCTTTTCCTTATTTATATGATGAATCACAAGAAGTAGCCAAAGCATATGACGCGGCCTGCACACCAGACTTCTATGTCTTTGATAAGAATATGGACTTGGCCTATAGAGGAAGAATGGATGCTTCTAGTCCAGGTAATGGAAAAGAAAATAATGGTGCAGATTTAAGAAATGCTTTAGACGGATTATTATCCGATCAAATAATCTCTGATGTTCAGCATCCAAGCATGGGTTGCAATATCAAGTGGAAATCATAAATGGGTGTTGTACTAGGTATCGTCTATGCCTTATTAGGTATTGCTTTGATTGCGATGGCGCGTTCCATGACTACGCTTGTTCATGAATTGGGCCATGCGATTCCCGCTTTATTGTATACCGACAAACCGGTAGAAGTATATGTAGGGAGCTACGGAAATAAAGAAAATACTTTACAATTAAACTTCGGAAGATTAAGTATTTATTTAGAAATTAATTTATTCGCTTGGTATTCGGGCTTGTGCAAGCATGCGGGTATTGCGAATACACGTGAAAGGGTTATTAGCATCTTAATGGGACCCTTGGCAAGTTTTTTACTTGGCTTGTTTTTTTTGTGGATCATTATAAGCTTTGATTTTAATAATGCCATTAAAACTCTTTTGGGTATATACATATTAAGTAGCGTCATTGACTTTTTTTATAATATCATTCCACAAAAAAATCCAATTTTATTAGATGATGGAAGCTTCTGTTATAATGATGGATATAATTTAATGGCAACGCTAGCTTATGATAAATTTCCTCAGCCTTACAAAGATGCCATGCGTTTAATGGAAGAAGAAAAATTTGAAGATGCAAAAATTCAACTTGAAGCTTTAAGGGACCAAGATCCAAAATTGGTCGTTCCTATCAATCACGCACTATTAAATATTTATAAAAAGGAAAAAAATTATCAAGAAGCAATCGATCTCTATCAGGAGATTGATCAGACGACTCCGCTAAATTTATTAGATTATAAAGAGTTGGGATTCTTATTTCAAAAAATTTCACGGCACGATAAAGCCATCGTTTGTTTTAGCAAGTATTTGTATATGAATTTTTCGGATGCCATAACATTAAATGCGCGTGCTTATTCGCTGCTCAAGGAAGATAAACTTGCAGAGACGGAGGAGGACTTAACTAGTGCCTATAACATTGACAAAAAGCTTCCATTAAATTTTTTGACCAGAGCATTGCTTTTACAAAAGATGGGTTCAAATGATCAAGTCAAAGAAAATTTATTAGCCTGTTTAAGTCTCGATGAAAAATACCATGAAGCACATCTGGAGCTTGCTAGATACTATGAATCAATAAATGATTCAGCCAATGCAGTTATTCATTATAAGTTTGCACGTGAGTATGGCTCAGATTACCATGGAATCGATTATAAATTAGCCACCCTCAAGGAAAGAGATTTTTAAAAATAGAAATGCAATTCAGATCATCTAATTGATATCTTTGTCCACAGTACCCTAGCTATTATAAAATAAATTAAACCATGAAGCAAAAGGCATTCTATGCCCTGATTTTAGCAGCATGTATTGCTGGTAGCAGTGGTTTGTTTATTAAAGAAATCGAATCATTATCTCCAGGTTCAATTGCTTGGTTGCGCGCAGCCTTTCCAGCCTTCTTATTAATAATATGGCTACTTTATAACAGGCTTAATTGCTTTCATGGTAATTATCCAAAGATGCTTTTAAGTTCCTTTATCAATGCTGGTCGTATGTATTTATATTTAATTGCATTCATCTATACTTCTATTGGTAATGCGGTTATTTTATTTTATACCTGGCCTATTTTTGCTACAATTCTGGGCATCTTTTTTTTAAAAGAGCGTGTATCGAAAAAACAGATTGCTTTAATGCTTTTGGCATTCATTGGACTTGCTATTGCATATTCGAATAAGAGTTTCAGTTTTGAAGATCGAGACTTTATTGGGATGGTGTCTGCGGTAATTGCTTCATTTGGATATGCCATAACGGTAGTCTTATTTAAGTCAGAAGCTGATAATTATCATAGGAATGAAATGCTGTTTTATCAAAATTTTGCGGGGGTATTGGTTTTTCTTCCCATCTTCTGGACCAACGCTCCTTTGGGAGCATTGAAAGATTTTGGCTTTGCTCTTGGTTATGCTTTTGTAATAGGAATCGTAGTCTTCAGTTTATTTTTCTATGGACTAAAATATTTAAAAGCTAGCACAGCCTCTTCTATTATGTATCTAGAAGTGGTGAGCGCCATTGCTTTTGGATATCTACTCTTAGGAGAAATGCTAGATCTAAATATGATTATAGGAGGCTTAATTATAATATTAAGTAGTTATTTTATTACCAGATTGAAAACTGTATCTTAATTTAAAATCATTCATAATCATGGCAAATAATCCCTTCAAAGCCTTCTTAGGAAATTATGGTATCAGGCTTTTATCAACACCCAATGATAATTATCAACCGGGACTGGTATTAGAAAAAAAACGAAAAGCATTTACTTCATTCGGTCATTTAGAAAATGTTTTGGAGTTACCTAAGCGTTCTTGGGAAACACAATTGAGAACGTCTAATTTAATAAATGAGACCGTTAATAGAACACTTAGTTTAAAAGCCTCAGCTAGTCTTAAAGAATTCGGCGTTGAAATATCTGGGGGCTTACAAAAGGTAAGCTCTGTAGATTTTTCCATTGAACAAGTAAGCGCTAGAGACTTTGTACATATGGATAATTTTACCTTAATGCCAAAAATATTAGAACTCAAAAAGAAAGATAAGGCTAAGTGGAAGATGCTTAAGGGAAAATGGTATGCCTATCATTTATTTTACGCTTCACATGTGGTATTTACTTTTCAAACCGATGCTGCTATTGATGTCAAAGCGCTCATTAAAAACAAGATAAGTATTCAACCAGAAGCTAGTATTCGATGGAGTTCAAACAAGCGTTTTGTGATTTCAAAAAACAATCGAGTACCGTTTGGATTCACCGGATGGAAAATCTAGTACATTTTTTGTTATTGAAATCTTAATTAAGTTTTAGAATAACGATAAGATTTTAACTTTGTCAAAAATCAATTCATATGTCCAAATATTTTTTAATGTTTTTTACCATCCTCTTAGCTTCTTCATGTGTGAGTAAGAAAAACTTTGAGGCTTTACAATTAGAGCGTGAGCAATTGCAGAAAGACTACAATAATACTGCATTGGAATTTGACGCATACCGAAAAAAATGCGAAGAAGATAAATTGGCTTTGCAAAAACAAGAAAGTGAAAATTCTGAAAGAATTAAATACCTACAAGAACGTATAGACGAAAGAGAAAATACCATTGGAGAGAGAGATCAACGATACAAAGATCTTCAAGCCGAACTAGATTACTTAAAGCAGACCAACACCAATTTATTAGACAGACTTTCTGATCTATCTATTGTTAGTAAAGAAGGTGCTGCAAGTATTAAGAAATCTTTAGAAACGGTAAATAGGCAGAGCTCTTATATTAATGAGATGACTAAGTCTATCCAAAGAAAGGATTCAACCAATCTTGTGTTGATCATGAATCTAAAAAGATCATTGGCTGATATCAATGATCAAGATGTTAATATTGAAGTGAAGAAAGGAGTTGTGTATGTTTCATTGTCTGATAAATTATTATTCAATTCAGGAAGTGCCAATGTGAAGCCTTCAGCAGAAGTGGTTTTAGGTAAAATTGCATCTGTTGTAAATGATCATAGAGAAATGGACATCTTAATCGAAGGTCACACAGATGATGATCCAATTGCTACTTCTTGTATTCAAGACAACTGGGATCTTTCTGTAAAGAGAGCAACTTCTGTAGCTAGAGTTTTACAAAGAAAATACAATGTAGATCCTTCCAGAATGACTGCTGGAGGAAGATCAGAATATATCCCAAAAATGGATAATGAGTCTGAGTACGGGAAAAGCATCAATAGAAGAACTGAGATTATCATTCTTCCAAAACTGGATCAATTCTTTGA